>SHZD01000068.1 GCA_009692465.1 Myxococcales bacterium | reverse complement strand
GACTCGACGTACGTTGGACCCGAAGCGACCACGGGTAACGCCAACCGGTCGGTTCAAGGCTGCGGTCACAAAACAATAGGTCATGCGCAGCGGGCAGTTGGAGCGCTGCTTGGCGAATGCCGGCGCGGCGCCGACATCGGGCCACAACGTTGCCGAGGCGGCAAAGCGGCATCGGCTGCCGCCCTAGCGGGTTAGTGTCTCTTTCGCATGAGATATTCAATGGTTGCAGGCAAGCGTGTGTGCCATCGCGCGAGGGATGCTAACCCGACAGGGCGGCGTCCGACCCGGTCGCCGCCTCGGCGACGCGCCCAGCCTGAGCAATGCCGCCAAGTCGACGTCACCAGTGGCAGGCAAGCGTCTTGTGCGAGGCAAGCGTCTTGTGCGAGGCAAGCGTCGGGGCCAGGTGATTCATCCTAAATAAATAGGCTAGGTTAACCAGTCATCATAGGGTTATGGAGTTTGCGATAGCCCTGACCCAAATTCGAGATCAACCTTTGACCGGAGCCGCGAGTCGGCTGCGCAGCAGACGCGGGCTTGGCGACCCACTGAGCAAGCACGAGATCGGCGGTCCGGCATTTGAGGCCGGACTTGGGCGATCGAGTATAGCTTGAGTCCAACGCAAGAAGCGCGCCATCGGGTCTCAAGGCCCATTTTGCAAGCCAGCGCCGGCGGTCGTGGCGCCCAAGTGGCGCACCACCCGAGCAATAATGGCGGCAGCCGTGTCGATCGCGGCGCAGTCATGGTGCGGACCGAGCGAAAACCGCACAGCTTGACCGGCACGGGCCTTGCCGGCCTCGGTGTCACCATGCATGGCCAGTTGTACATGCGAAGGCGCCATCGTCCCTGACGCGCAGGCTGAACCAGCTGAGCACAGCACGCCAGCCAGATCGAGAGCCATCACCGCCACCGCCGCCGGTACCCCGGCAAACGAGATGTTCAGGACGTGGCCAGACTCCTGGTCGGGGTGCACGTCGGCATTGCGCAGCGCGCCCAAGTCGGGTTGGTCGCGCAACTGATGCCACAAACGATCACGCAAAGCCCGCACCGCGGGCACCGCGTCAAGCCGCGTAGTCACTGACGGGGCCGCTGCAGCCAACCCCGCTATACCAATCACATTTTCCGTGCCCGCCCGCAGGCCCTGTTCCTGATGACCCGGCTGCAGTGCGGTGATCGGCACGCCCGGACGCAGCCATAGCGCGCCAATCCCCTTGGGGGCGCCAAACTTGTGACCCGACAAGCTCAGCACATCCACGCCCAACGCGGTCACGTCCACGGCGATGCGGCCCAGCGCTTGCGTCGCGTCGCAATGGACCAAAGCCCCGCGGCCGCGCGCCGCATTGGCCAGTTGGGCCATCTCATGAACGACGCCCGTTTCGTTATTGACCCAGATCGCACTGACCAGCGCGATATCGCCTTGCAAGATGTGATCGAATTGATCGAGCCGCCAGCGGCCGCGATCATCGACGTCCAGATACCGAACCTGCAGCCCACAACCGGCAAAGTGACGAGCCAATCCGCTCACCGAAGCGTGTTCCACCGCCGTAGTCACCACTACTGGCCTTGCCCCTTTGGCCAACATCGGCTGCAAAATACCATGCCACGCCAAAGAGTTGGCTTCGGTCGCCCCGCTGGTCAGCGCCAATTCGGTCGGCTGGGCACCGATGGCTTGCGCCAGTTGACGTCGCCCTAACTCGACCAAGGCGCGACCCGCTTGGCCTTTGCCGTGCAGTGAACTTGGATTGCCGACATCAAGCTCCAAGGCCGCCGCCATCGCCGCCGCCGCCAGCGGATCGAGCGGCGCACTGGCGTTGCAGTCGAGATCAACCACAAATCTAGCCAGTTGAGCGCAGTTAGCCAGGGTTGCTGTGACATTGGAATTTTGTTGCGTCATATCCAAAACTTGTGGGCCGTGTTGACGATTGCGGCCCTTGCTAGTCAAATATCGCCCCTGCCTAGCAGGCGGTGGAGCAATCATGGTGCAGCAGTTTATCCCAGTCGAGCGGCCCGCGGCATGGCCAGTCATGCCTGTAGTGCGGCCCGATTGGGCGGCAACGAAGAGTTGGCTGGCGACAAGGCTGACGGTAACGGCGGGCATGACGCTGATTGGGATCCTTGGGCTGCAGGTGGCCATGATCGCAGCAGGATCCGCGGCAATTGCCCAAGAGCCACCGGCAACCAGTGATACGCCGGCCAAATCTGACGCAAAAGGTGAACCGACTGCTGAGGCCAAACCGACGGAGGGAAAGCCGACGGAGGCTAAGCCTGCGGAACCTGGGGCAAGTGAGCCCAAGGCCGAAGGACCGCCGTCGCTTTTGGACCAACTCGACGACGGTACCCTGCCGCCCGTACCACCGGCCGTCGCTACCCCCAGCCCATTTTCGATGGAATGGCACGGTTATTTTCGCTTTCGGCCGGATTTGCTCAGCAACGGTCATCTAGGGATGGCTGAGCCAGGTAATGGTGTGATCACCACCAGTTCTGTGGCCCCACCCTTGTCGCTGTGGCCGCAAAACAACAGCGACACCAACCCGCAATCCGCCAAAGTCGGCAAGGCCAACGGCGAAACGGCACTGGCTGGGGCGTCGATGCGCCTGCGGTTGCAGCCCACGATTTCCATTGAGCAAAATGTCAAGATTTCATTGACTTTAGATGTTTTGGATAACTACGTGCTCGGCGGCGACCCCGACTATTCGGGCGCTTTGGCCCGCCCGGATGTGCCGCTGGTCGGCTTCACCATGGGCACCAAGCCCGGCACGATCGCGGTCAAAGAAGCCTATGGCGAATGGAAAACGCTGCTCGGCGTGCTCCGCGTTGGCCGCCAAGCCTCGCATTGGGGCTTGGGCATGTTGGCCCACGGCGGCGGCGGTGACGGCTGGGACTTGGGTCGACCCTCGGTGTGGTACGGCGCACCGCGCAAGTCGTGGGAGGGCCGGGGCTACGCCGTTGATGGTGGCAACTTCAATGATCGCGCGGCATTCATCACCAAGATTCCCAAAGTGGGCCTGTACGTCAGCGTGTTTTACGACTACTTGGCCAACGGCATTTCGGACTACGATCCGGGGCGCTTTGATGTACAAGCCCGCAATCTGACAAGTGCAGATGATGTGCGCCAGACCGGTTTGGTGATCATGAAGCGCCCGCTGTCGGACGACGACGCCGCCCAGCGCCAACGCGAACTGGAGGACGACCGCGCGGGCGTGTTCGATTGGGGCCTGTACGGTGTGTATCGAACGCAAAAGTTTGACATCTCCGAGGACGGTAAGAAGGCCAGCTCGCAGTACAATTTCACTGATGCCGCCGACGCTCGGCTGATGGTTCGCGATGCCAAAGCGTTTATAGGCGATGTCTGGCTGCGCTATGAAAAACGCCTGTCGCCGCTGCGCCGGGCCGTGATCGAAGCCGAGGGCGCCACCATCTTGGGCTCGCTCGCCGATACCAACAAACTGCTGGGCAGCGTAGACAAAGCGCTAGATATCAAAATGTTTGGCGCCACCATGAAGGCAGCGCTGCAAGACGAGGGCATGGGCTATTTTGTCGACTTGGGCTACGCCAGCGGCAACCAAAACGGCTGCTGGGGCACCTTTGGTACCGGCGCCTGCCTGCTTAGCGACCTCAATGGCCAGCCGGTCGAGCAAGTCACCGGCTTTCGCTTCAACCGCAATTACCAAGTCGACAACTTGTTGTTTCGCGAGCTCATCGGCACCGTCACCAACGCCATGTACGTGCGGCCAACCGTCTCAATCAACGCCTATCCGTGGTACGGCTCCGACTTATTAGGCCTCGATCTCAGCGTGTTGCAGGCATTCGCCGCCGACCCCGCCGGCACCCCAGGCAACGGCCGCAACATCGGCACCGAATTGTCCGCGCGCGGCTTGCTCGGTCGCCGTGGCCAAGCGATTCTCGATCTCACCTTTGCCTACGCGATAACCGGCAGCGCCTTCAATTTGCAAAAGGGCTGGAATGGGGTTGCCGAAGCCAAAGAGCCCGAAAATGCGTGGCGGTTGATGTCGCACCTCGCTTTGATGTTCTAGTCACTGGCCGCGATCTAGTGAGCCTGGCTTCGATTTACTGATCAGTGCCGTGGATTTTCTGACCACAGGCCACCCGAGAAAACTTAGCCATGCATTTTTTTGCTCGCAATAACGGTCAGTTATGGGCCGAGGGTGTGTCCTTGGCCACTCTGGCCGAACAGGTCGGCACGCCGTGCTACGTCTACTCGCGGGCCACGCTGGAGCGGCACTACCAGGTGATGGACCAAGCACTGGCGGGCGTCGATCACCTGATCTGCTTTGCTGTCAAAGCCTGTAGTAATATTGCGATTCTTCAGCTATTGGCTCGGCTTGGCAGTGGTTTTGACATTGTGTCCGGCGGCGAACTGGCGCGGGTGCTGCGTGCCGGCGGCGATCCGCGCAAAGTGGTGTTTTCGGGGGTGGGCAAGCAACCGCACGAGATCGCGCAGGCGTTACAGGTCGGCATTCATTGCTTTAATGTCGAGTCCGAACAAGAGCTTGCCACCATAGAACGCATCGCCGCCGAACTGGGCTTGGTGGCACCGATCAGTGTGCGCGTCAACCCCGAAGTCGACCCGCGCACCCATAAGTACATCGCTACTGGACTGAAAAGCTCCAAATTTGGCGTCGCCGCCGACGTGGCTGAGACGATGTACCAACGCGCCGCCCGCAGCAAGCACCTGCATATCGTTGGAATCGACTGCCATATCGGCAGCCAAATCATGGAGATAGCGCCGTTTGTCGAGGCCGTCGGCCGGGTTGTCGAATTGGCCGAGCGGCTGCGCGGCCAAGGCATCGCTCTGGAACACCTGGATGTCGGCGGCGGTCTGGGCATCGTCTACCGCGACGAAGCGCCCGCCTTGCCTGAGCAATTGGGAGAGGCGGTCGGGCAGATCGCGCGCCGCCATCACCTGCGGCTAATTATGGAGCCAGGTCGGGTCATTGTCGGCAACGCTGGCATCTTGTTGACGCGGGTTTTAGGGATAAAGTCCAATGGAGACAAGGACTTTGTGATCGTGGATGCCGCGATGAACGACCTGATTCGCCCGGCGCTGTACGACGCCTGGCATCGCTTGGAGTTGGTCGGTGCTAGCGAAGATCGCCCGCTGGCTCTCGTCGATGTGGTCGGCCCAGTGTGCGAAAGTGGTGACTTTTTGGCCCAAGATCGGCAGTTGCCAACCTGTCAGAATGGCGATTTACTTGCTGTTTTTGGAGCAGGTGCCTACGGGTTCTCCATGTCATCCAATTACAATAGCCGGCCGCGTAGTGCTGAAGTCCTTGCTGACGGCTCCACTTATCAGGTGATTCGCAGTCGTGAGACGGTCGCCGACTTGTGGCGCGGCGAAATGTTGGTCGGCTAGAAACAGATCAGGGTGCGCCGACGGTCGGTCCAAGCAAACCTACGCCCAAGTGGTAGTCGCATCGCCTGATCTCTGCGCCTTGCCGCAATCAAACTGCGCAAACGTTGCATCAACCCAAGACCAGAGGTGCGCAATCAAGCCGCTGGGCTACAAGATGCGGGCAATGCCAAGTGGCGCGTTTGCTGCCAGCGAGGCAGCGGCGGATGGCCAGCGATAGTGGCCGAATCGAACCTTCAGTTGCCGCTAAGGAACTGTCCTCAAATAACTCGACCGATCTGGGCAACACAGGAGCGGCGAGTCGGCCTTTCAGGACGGGAGCTTAGCGACCAACAAAGCAAGCAAACGGAACCAGTCCCACAATGACTTATTGTGGGACAGTTCCTAAATACCTGCCTTCCGTCTGTCACATCCAGCGCGCTCCATGGCCCCCAAGGCCGAACAACCCAGCGAGTCCGCCGACATGCGGACAGACCCCCCCAATGCCGGTTTGCGCTCTCCACATTTTGCCCGACGGGCCAAGAGTTGAGCCTTGGCGATGGCGCTGTGCCAGTGCACTCATTTGCGCGCGGCTAGGGGCCCGTGGCTTGCTGTGCGCGTCGCCAAGTCGCGGCTTTGCTAGCCGTCTTGTCGCTCCGTTGCTTTCGCGAATTGCTCGACTGCTACCTGTTCACGCGCTAGAGCGCCAAACATATTCCTGTCGCCAAACATATTCCTGTCGCCAAACATATTTCTGTCAGTGCAAGCCCCACTTGCAGCGGTCTGTAGCCCAAAACAGGTGTCCCGACACCAACATCCGATTGGTTTCCATCGGGAATGAAGCGGCGAGACGCCTCGGGCGCGAGCTCACGACCGACCAAACAAGCGATGAGCCCCGAATCAGATGGAATCTGATCGGTGCTCTAGCTGGCCGTCAGCGCGGCACCACCTTGACCGAACTGATGATCGGGCTGGTGATCATCATGATTTTGGGCGCCGCCACCGTACCCGGTTCGGGAGCAATTCTGCGCACCTACCACACGCGTTCGGCTGCCGACGAGTTGGTCTACGCCGTTGACTTCGCCCGCAGTCAAGCGATGGCCAACCGCCGCGCCTACGGCATTCAGTTTGTCGAGCCCAAAGCTGGCGGTCGTTTTGCCTTTAGCATCATCCAAGGCACTGCCGCCGGATGTGACAGCATTTTAGGCGGCCTCGTGGTGCGGGTGGTCGATATGGGCGTCGGCAATTTGACCAACAGCCCTGCCATTCAAATTACCAAGGCGGCCCCTAGCGACATCACCAATGCCGCCGCCTTTCCGTGTTTCAAGCCCGACGGCCGGGTCATTCGCGCTGACAATGGTCGACCGTTTTCGGCGCCCACCGGCACCACCTTGGGCAACGGCGATATCGTGCTCGAGCTGCAGCGCATCGAAAGCAGCGCTCCCATTGGCACCGCTCTGCAGGTTCAAATTGGCTACAACGGCTCAGCGCGCGTCGTCTACGGCCGACCGACGGTGCTGTTGCAAGGCAGCGGCAAGGGGGGCGGCCCATGATCGTGCAGTGGTTTAAGCCTGTGCTGAGCGGAATTGGGGCCCGGCTTGTTTCGCCGCAGGTTCAGCGTGGCTTTAGTCTGATCGAAGTGTTGGTCGGCGGCGTGGTGGCCATGATCGGCCTGTTTGCCACCCTCAATCTGGCGGTCAGTGCGACGGCTGGCAATAGCGAGCGCCGCGATGCTCAAACTGCAGGTCAACTGGCTGAACATGTGCTGGCGACCATCCAGTCCGAAGCGGTGATGTGGACGGACACCACCCCGCCGGGCATTTCGCGCTATCTGTCCAAGCTGCCGTTGCCCGTTGGCACCGGATCGCCAACCGACTGGCTCAACGGCCCCGGGGCGCCCCTGTCCACGGACAAACGCGTCGGGCAGATGGGCGCGGATCAGATGTATGATCAAGGGGTTCTGCAAGAAATGCCCGCCGGTCGCGGTCAGCGGTTTTGCGTGCAGTACCGCTTTACGTGGGTGACGACCGACGTGGTGCGCACCGAGGTGCGGGTGTACTGGGCGCGTGGCAAGGCGCCCGCCGACAAGTTCAAACAATGCCCGCTGTTGACTGCCACCGACATGGGCTTAGTCGGCACAGTGACGCTGCCGGCCTTGGTGATGCGCAATGTGTATGCGCAATAGCCGTGGCGAATTCGCGTTCGCGCAGGGCCTTTTGGCTGTGCGAGTCCAACCGGACAGTTCGGCAGGGCGAGCGCGGGGATTTAATCTGGTCGAGCTGCTGATGTCGATGGCGTTGGCAACGATCATTTTTATGGCGATTACCACCCTTTTCGTCAAGCAAACCGAGGTCATGCAAGAGCAAAATGAGCTCATTGTCCTCAATCGCGAGGCCCGCTTCGGCCTCGATCACTTGCGCACGGACTTGACGTCGCTCGGTTCCAACTCCACCCCCAACAGCGCGGTCGACCCGTCGGTGTGCATCAAACCTGCCACGCAAATTCGCGCACTTACCGTGGACACCACCGTCGGCTATGTCGCCGCCAGCAGTTTGAACGCCAACATTGAGCCCACCGCCTTGACCCTGTTTGGCAGCCTCGACATCAAGACGCGCTACCGCAGTCAGGCCATTTCGGGCTCCACCGTGACGCTTTTGGATGACGGCAAGCTGCCCGTGGACCAAGCCGCATGGGACGAAACCTTCGCCACCGATCGCTTCCTGCGCATTTCTGGTGCCGACGGCCAACAGATGTTCTTTGCGATTGCCAGCGGCAACCAAAGCAGTAAGACCGTCACTGTGGCCGATCCGATCCCGCGGGTCACCACCGGCAGCAACTGCGGTTACACCGGCCTAGGCGTCAACTACAACATCGACGTCCAAAACTTTGTGCGCTACCGGGTGGTGGCCGATATTCGCCCCGGTGCGCCGCTCGATGTCAGCGGCAAAGCCCTGCAAGGCCTGTTGGTCCGCGAGCGCATGAACAGCAGCGGCACCAGCGTCAAGAACCAGTTGGTGCTGGTTGAAAACGCCATAGATCTGCAAATTTACGACATTGGCTTCGATATCGAGCGCAGCTCGGAAAAGGTCAAATTCGACGTCAAGCGGCTCGCCGCGGATGTCTTCGTCTCGGGCGGCGGTGGGCTGTTGGGCAACTTGGCATCGGAAGCGATGCCCGAAGCGCTGCGGTTTGTGACCATCAAACTGAGCGTGCGCACCACGTGGCCGCGCAAGGGTTTGGTCCATCGACCGCGCGATGTCAGTTGGGAACCGCTGACGACCTACCTGTTGCCCAATGAGCTAGACGGATCCCATCCCGTGATGTCGGTGGCCTCGCGAGTGGCCTTTCCAACTTTGGTGTCGCGTAATCTCTAGATTAGTTAAGGATTTTCCTCGTGATCGGCTCCGCCACTCGACCTAGCGAACTCTTGCCCACCGCAGCAGTGCCTGTGGCTCTGGGGTCCGTGGCGACACCGACCGCCAAACGCGGCATGGTGCTCATTATGGCCCTGCTCATGATTGGCATGTTGGCGATGTTGGGCAGCGCGGCGGCGCTGCGCACGGCAATGGACCTGCGCGAAGGTGGAGCCGAACGCACGGCACGCGCGGCTTATCGGATCAGCGAAGCAGGCACGGTGTCCGTGTTGTCGCTGGCTACACAAATGCAAGCGGGCTTTGGCGACTACGTCAACAGCAAAAGCAACAGCACCCTGACGCTTGCCGATGTCGGCGACAGTGTGCTCAACCTGAGCAGCACCGATGGCTCTTTTGGGATGGAAATGGCGGCGGTGGGTGGCATCAGCTTTGAAACCGCGGTGCAAAACGCCGATGCGGCGACCGCAGTCCCGGGCTACGACGCTGCCCGCTATTGCTTTCGCACCTACCAAATGGTGACGACTTCGCGGCTGGGCTCGGCAACGCCCAAAAATCTGGTCGAATCGTTGGCGACGGGGCAAACACAGTTGCAGTCTTCGATGACAGTGGGACCGGTGCCATGCGCCCAATAACCCCAAAAGTCAGCATTTTGATCACTAGAATCGCGAGCGCGAACCGAAAAGCATTGGCCAATGGTGCTATACACAGTCTCCCAATTTTGAGATCAACCTTGGATCGGAGCCGCGAGTCGGCTGCACAGCAGACGCGAGCTTGGCGACCCACCCAGCAAGCACGAGATCGCCGATCCGGCACATGGTGCCGGACTTGGGCGATCGAGTATAGTTGGGCAGTCGCCAGCACCAAGGCAGCACGCGGGCTAATCTGGCAGCTGGCGGTAGTGGCCGGCATGCTGCTGAGTGCGCCGATGTCTCAGGCCGAAGCGGCGCCCGCAACTCTACCAGAAGTGCTATTGATTGTCGACGGTTCGGCGTCCATGCAGCACCGGGTGTACGCCAATTCGGCGCCGATTTGCGGCACGATCAATGATCAGCGTTCGCGCTGGGTTTCGGCCCGCGAAATCATCAGTGGCACGTTCTTGGGGTACAAGTGCGCCAACGTAACTTTGCCCAGAACGTCCGAAGAACTGGTCCCGCCGGTGCCGCCCGTCGGCGCGCAGAAGTGCATTGCCGGCCTGCCGATGGTGATTGGCACCAACAGCACCACTACGTTTACGTCTATTACGTCGTTTACCGTCGGTGGTGCGGCCCAAAGTGCGCTGTTGACCTACGCTGAGGGACTCACTGGCACGACTTTTCAGTTTCCCACCGTGCGACTGACTTTTAGCACCATGCCGGCGCCCGCCCCCGATTGGCCCGAAGGGACGCTGTCGATGCGAGTGCGGCAGGTGCTCACCGTGCCGGCCAAGGCCCCAAGCGTGGTGCTGACGTTGGTCGACGTCAATCCGACCACCAGCATCGCCAATTACCGCTGCAATGCGGCCGGTCCGACCCGAGTTGTTGTGTCTAATCCGGTTACAATTTCGCCACTTGCCGCCAACAGCATCATCTCTTTTACTCTGACTGCAGCTGGGATGGCGGCACTGGTCGCGCGCAAAAAGGCCGGACAGGTCAATGCGTGGTTGTCGGTGGTGCCGGCGGCGGGTACGTTTCCGACCACTTGCCTAGCCGGTTCAGCCGCGATTACGCCCAATACCGGCAATTTCAACTTTTATGGCGGCGCGTTTGTGCCTCAACCGACGTTGACGATTACCAATGGCAGCAAGTGCCCAGCCGAAGGTCCGACCACCCACGCCACCGCCAGTGGCGTCAATGATCTCGGGGTGTATGTCAACACGCCCTTTGGCCGCGACGGCTTGCTCGACATCTTTGGGCCGTCGGCCAAGTTTGCGCTTTTGCAAAGCGACACCGTCCTCAATCAAGGCACCACGGCGGCAGCGGGTTTCTCTTTTGGCGCCAGTCTCACCACCTATTGGGGCACGGCCAACCACGGTATGGCGAGTCCCTTTATCGCGGGCAGTTCCAGCGTACCGATCACCGTGCTTGATTCGCTCGCTGCACGGACCGCGACCTACAACGCCATCAATACCGCGCTGCAGAATTACGTTCCCAACGGCCCTTCGACGCTGGGGGCCCAAATGGAAGACGCGTTACAGTACCTGGGTCCCGGTTCGTTTATGGACCCGCACTTCAAGACCCTTGCCCAAGATCCGGTCAATGGCGACCCTTTTGCAGCCTGCCGCACCAAGCTGGTGGTGGTGCTTAGCGACGGTGGCGCCAATTTTCACGATGGCACCCTGACCGGTCGCGAATTGGCGTTGACGGTGGCCACCAAGTTGACGGCGGCCAATGTGCGCGTTCACGTGGTAGCAGTGGGTCATCCGGCGGGTGCGGGCAATGGCCCGGCGAGCGCAGACTTGCAATTTCTCAATGATTTAGCGGCTGCGGGTGGCACCACCAAAGCGATTGTACAGTCGACCCCGACCGAAGTGGTCAAGGCGCTGGCCAGCGCCATCGGCAGCACCAATGTGGACTCGCAGGCCAATACCCGCCCAGTGGTGTCGCTGGCCACCGGTGCCATCGGCGACATCCGACACACCTTTCAGGCCCTGTCGGCCTTCAATTTGAGCCAACCGCTGCGCAGTGCCGGCGTCCTGGAGCAGCGCATCTTTTCGTGTGACGGCAGTTGCAAAGACCCAGCGGAGCCGACGCGGGCTCAAGCGTGTACTGTGGTCGATTTTGGCAGCCGCTTGCTCTCGCGATCGCCAGCGCGGCGGCTGTACACTCACAAGTCATCCACTCGGCTGGGCATCAACAATTCCAATATCTTGCCCGCCGATCTGGGCATTGGCACCGTCGGCGCTCAGCCCAAGCTGGTGCTCAACGGGATTGGCGACTGCACGACCTCGGGATCGTACGATCTGGCGGTTGTAACCCAGCGCAACCTCTACCGCGACGACGTCCTCAACCTGCTGGTCGGCGCCAAAAACTCCTGCCGCCAAGCTGCGCCGCTGGGCGCGGCTAGCAAGTCGCAGCCGGCGGTGCTTGAACCTGCCGATCGGCTGGCCATTCGCGACACCACCTTCAAGAACTATTCCGAAGCGTCCGTGCCGACCCTCGCCAACTACAGCGTCTTGAACCCTCCGGGGTCCAAGGGTCGGCCGACTATGCTGTTTACGGCCACCCACGACGGCTTGCTGCACGCCTTTCGTACCGACCGCAATCCCAAGATTGTGATCAAGGACGCCTTGACCAACGGCGACGAGATGTGGGCGTGGTTGCCCAAGTTTACCTTGGGCCGGCTGGCGTCGCTCAAGCTGATCAGCACTGCTGAAGCCTCGTATTTGGGCGGTTCAGTCACGGTCGGCCACATCGCTCTGCACCGGTTTGCCACTGATTCCGTGCAACAGGCCTCCTTGCGCTGGCGCTCGGTGGTGGTGGTTGGCGCCGGCGAAGCGGGCTCGGGCTATTTTGCCCTCGACGTGACCGCACCCGAAGATCCGCAACTTCTGTGGGAAATCACCCCCGATCGCCACTGTTGGGGCCCCAACGTGAGCGTCGCGGGCGTGGCGGGCCCGACTTGCGGTGCTCCGCTTGCCAATACCGTACAAGACATGGGGCGATCAATCGGCAAACCCTATATGACTTCACTGTTTTATCAACGCGGCGCCGAACTACCGGCCCAGCATGCGGTGGCGATTATTCCTTTAGGCATGCCGCCGGCCCAGGCCACTGTGGCCAATTTGGGCGTAGAGGGCGCCGGTCAGCGCGGCGTGATGGTGGTGGAACTGGAGACCGGCACGGTGGTGCGCAAATTCCTGACTGCGAATTTCGACTTGTACAACATGCAGGTAGCGGTGCCAGTGCCAGCCACCGATTTGGGCTATTTCTGGATCGATCCCGCTTGCTACAACGCGGCAGCGGGCCAAATCGCGACGCGCTGCTTTATTGGCGACTCCAAGGGCATGTTGTGGCGGATGGATTTGGCAGATAGCAATCCAATCAACTGGAAACTATCGTTTTTTCACGATGCCTATGGGGGCCCGAGTGCGCCGGTGACGGTGGTGCAGACGATCAACTCGATCAATCGCACGCCGATCTTGAGCCCGCCGAGTCTGGCAACGGTGTCGCCCAATGCTCAAAGCGCGTTGCGTGGCGATTTGGCGGTCATTTACGGCACCGGTTCGGGGTCAACGGCCAGCTCAGCGCTCAAGCAACAAGTGGTCTACTCGCTGTTTGAGAATTTTCAGGTGGTTGGCGGCGTTCAGCGCGCGGTTGCGGTGCGCAATTGGGTCAAGCGCCTCAGTGCTTTGGAGCGTTTCATCGGCCCGCCGGTGGTGTTCGCGTTCAATGCCTATTGGGCTACTTTCCAAGTATCTGCGGCTGGTTCGTGTGAAGTCGGTACAGCGCGGTTGTGGGGAGCCCGGTACGAAAAACCGCAGTTTGTCAGCGATCCTGAAGACTTGCAAGGCGTTTTTCCCAATCCACTGAGCCCAGGCAACACCGCGACCAATTTGGACTACTTGGATATCGGGGCCTTTAAGCCGTCCCCAGTCGATGTTCAAGCGATGCCCGCCTGCCGCGGCAACTGCAATCCCATTGATTTTACGTGCGTTTCCAAGCTGCCTCCGAACAGTTCGCCCGCGGTCGGTGGCACCAAACCGCGCTATGAAGTCGGGGTGGCAACCGGCGATGCGCAGACGCAAAGCAAGAATCAGTCGCCTATGGCGGGCAACAAGCCCAGCGTCGGTACCGCTGCGCTGGAATTGCCGCCACCGCGCACGGCTGCAGTGGTGACCGGCTGGGACCTATTGATCGACTAGAGAGCCGATCAAATAAGATTTGCTCGGCGTCTCCTTGCTTGCTTTGTCGGTCGCGAGCGGTCGGCACTTGTTCACTTGCCTGCGGGTTGGCGTCTCGCCGCTCCATTTTCGGCGGGGACTTTTTGAAGTTCGGCCTTAATTGGTCAGGTCTCGAGGGGATCAGCATTGATCAACTTGGTCACCGGCAGCTCCTCTTGGCTGGCACGCCGGATTGAAGGCTCGCGCGCGTGCATGCAGACTTGCGGTGCCGGTCCGCTGCAAAGTTATCGACTTATTTTAGGATTCTTGCCATTTGGGCTCGTCGTAGTGGGCATGATGGCCTGCACGCAACCGACTCAGGTCACGGGCAAGCCTGCCGCCACATTGGCTTGCGTGACTTTGGCGACGAGCAACGACGAGCCGAGTTGCCGCGGCGGTCTGTTGTGCGAAGACCGCCAGCTACTGCACGGATTTCGGGTGCCAATGGGCTGCGCTCGCCGCTACATGGGTGTTAATGTTGAATTATGTACGCTAGGCGGTCAGGACATCAGCGGCATTGCAGTGCGCGAGTTTCTGGCCAGTCGCTACCCCCAGTTGCAAGCGCCTGCCGCCAACACCCTGCAAACCGTCGGCGCTACCGGCGGGATGCTGCAAGTCATTTTCGTGGGCAATTCTGCACAGTTCACCGCGGTGCGCGCCGAATTGCCACTGGCCGTGGACAACACTGGCAGCGGCAGTTAGCATCGGCGCATGGCGACCTACACCTCGGACAAGAGTTACACTGCGCAGACCGAAGACATGCCATGGGCTTGCGCGCCAACTGCCGGCATAAGCTTTAAGTCGTTGCGCTTTGATCCGCTCACGGGTGCTGGCGCAGTGCTGATTCACATGACCCCCAACTCCGTGTATCCGCGACATATTGCGCATGGAGGCATGGATCTACTGGTCGTCGATGGCAGCGTAACCTACATCGGCAGTTTGGTTGGCCGCGGTGGTTTTATCCATGTGCCGCCGGGCACCGAGCACGAACCGACCAGCGCGAGCGGCTGCGTGCTGTATGCGACGTTTGCTGGCAAGGTGGAAAACCTGCACAACCTGTGGAGCCCGCGGGCGCCGGCAGCAGGCTAAGGAACTGTCCTCAACTAACTCGATCGATCTGGGCAACACAGGAGCGGCGAGTCGGCCTTTGGGGACGCGAGCTTAGCGACCAACAAAGCAAGAAAACGGAACCAGTCCCACAATGACTTCTTCTGGGACAGTTCCTAAGACCCGACCGGCGATCGCAATCTCCAAGTAATTCCCCAACGAAAGCACGACTTTCAGCTGTCGACCCGCGAGGCATTGACCCACGGCTCGCAGCGGAGAGTGGGCGGGCCGCAACTGCGTCCCACAGTGCACATGTCGCTCAGAGAGTTTGATGCACCGAGGGTGCCGATTTTGCGGCATGCGGAACTCTCGCAAGTACCCTGTGCCACTGGGCGTGGGCGCAGCCAGACGGTCAACCGCGAAAACTGCCAGCGATGCGGTCGATTTCAGGCCACGGGACGTCTTGGCGGGCTAAAATTTCAAAAGCACGGGCATTTTCGACCACTTGCTGCGCCGATTTTGCTCCGGCAATGGCGGCCGTAACCCCTGGTTGGCGGGCAGCCCATGCAATAGCCAAGGCCGAGACCGGCACTTGCAGCCGCCGGGCCACCAATTGCAGGCGGCTGGCGACGGTCAGGGCGCGCAGAAACGTGGGGCCTTTGAACCGATCATCGCGGGCGCGCAAGTCGTCGTCGCCAAATCGCGCGATCGCGCTAAATTTGCCAGTCAATAGACCGCGGCATAGCGGTTCGTAAACCACCACCCCCAATGGCTCTTGCCGACCAGGCAGATCGACCAGCGCACTGCGCAGCGGCCCCTCGAATTCGCGGCGCAACAGGGAATAAGGCGTTTGCAAACAAGCGATTGGGCCAGCCGCCGCTAACTGGCGCAGCCCATCGGCGTCGTAGTTGCAGGCGCCAAAATGGGCAATCTTGCCAAGCCCTTGTAACTCGACAAGCGCAGCGATGGAATCTTGAATCGGCGTCCCGAGCTCGCACGGCCAATGGATTTGCACTAAATCGAGGCGGTCCAACCGCAAGCGCCGCAAGCTGGCGTCAATGTCAGCCACGATCGACGCTGGCCGCAAGTCGCTGTGAGCATGGGCGCCGTCGCCATCCCAGTGCACGCCCACCTTGGTGGCCACCACAATTTGGCGCAGCCGTGGCCCTAGAGCGCGCACCAGCAACTCATCGGCGCGGCCATGACCGTACAGTGGGGCGGTGTCGACCCAGTTGACACCGACATCGAGCGCAGCGCAAATGGTGTCGATCGCCTCAGCGTCGGCGACCGGCTGGCCCCACCACAAGCCGCCTAGCGCCCAGCAACCCAAACCCACCGGGCTCAGGCTAAGGTCGGTGCCAGGCAATGGACGCAGGGGGTGAGCGATCACGGTGTCGGGCTCAAGCGGCAACAAGTAGCAGCTCGCACGCGGGTTTGCGACGGGCCGACTGACTCAGGGCGAGTGGCTGGTTCCCAAGCTCTAGCAGGTTTGCAGTGGGCACAAAACGCAAACCAGACACAAGACTCAATTTGGCAGTCAGACTCAATTTGGCAGTCAGACTCAATTTGGCAGTCAGACTCAATTTGGCAGTCAGACTCAATTTGGCAGTCAGACTCAATTTGGCAGTCAGACGTAGAAATTGTCCATGAATTACTCAATCGACCAGCCCGGCACAGGAGCGGCGACCCGGCCGTTGAGGACGAGAGCTCAGCGACCGAAAAAGCGAGCAAACACTACGCGTCCTGCGATGCAATGCTCTGGGACAGTTCCGAACCCTGATGCTATTTTTTCTTGACGGCCGGCTTATCGTCGATGTCGGCGACAGACAAGGAGAATTTCTTGCGCAGCTCATCAGGAACTGGTGGGAGGTTCTCAAACTTGTCGCCCGCTTCCATCGGCGCCAGTTCACTTGGAGTCAGGCCGCCTTCTTCGTAGGTGACCGCGGACATGAACCACGATGTTTCGCTGAACTTCTTGGAGCGCTTCTTGTCGCCGCCACCGGAAGCTGCGGCCGGGGCCATCGCTGGCGTGGCTGCTGGTGCTGCCCCGAGGGCTGCGGCTGGGGCTGTGCCGGACTTGGCAGCACTCGCGGCGCCAGCACCCGACTTGGCTCCCTGCCACGCTTCAGCAAGTTCGGCAACTTGCGTCGCGCCGACCCACTTTTGCATGCGGCCGTCGAACACAAACTCGTCCGAGCGCAGGCTGCCGTTCTTGACCATGTCGATCAGCGCTTGAATCGAGAATTCTTTGGGCTGACCGTCGCGCTGAATGTAAAAGCTCATGTTATCGCTCCAGAAGGGTTGCCTGAGTCGCGTAGGTTGCGGGTATGGCTGATTTCGATGGCCAGTAGCTAGATCTTGGTGATCGGGCGCAGAGTCTTGGTTACTGTTTCAGGTTTTCGTTGGCCGATTTTCTGGTACAGAGTTGGTCCAAGCATCACTGCAGCTTTGGTACACCTGTTGGCGCCTGCGGCCGCCGATACTAGCGCAGGCGCTGGACCGTTGCAATGGTGGCCCAACGAGGGACCCAACCGGTGCGCGGTTTCAAATTCGGGGTCGCATCGCAACCCTCGCCCCGACCACTCAAGTGGCGGGCAATCCTTTCGCCGACCTCCTGCGCGTCCGGCGCCTAGATGGACCTGGTGGCGCTGCCGTCCGCGGAGGCGGACTGGGCCATGATAGCCAGCCTTTTCAAGGACAGGGTCCAAAATCAGGGACAAGCCGGTGACCCCGAATAGCGATCCTCACCCACCCAACCGCCGCGACCGCCCGCCAGGATTGCCCATCAAAATTCTGCGCGGCCCCTGATTTGGGATGCCAGTGCCCTGTCGCTCGCTGTCGCTCGACAGGGAGCAAGGAGCATTTCGACTGAGGCGTACTCGTGTACGTCGCAAGGAGAAAGGCGACGCCGCGACGCACAGATGCGCCCAAAGCGGGGGATCGCGGCCCACCTGCCGCTGCCAATCGCATTTTGGAGCTAGTGCGGCTACCGTTGGGCATGGCCGACGCCGACCCTATGCCCACCGCAGCCCCTAGTGACCGGACTAGACCGCAGCCGCGATTGCCGACCCGCCGCGGCCGTAGTCTAGCATTTTGGTTGGTCATTTTTGCGTGCTGGGGCTGGTATTGCCACCACTGGCCGCACTTGCGCACCGCCAACGAAGCCATGCGCCTGTATTTTGTTCAGGCCATTTTCGAGACGGGTCGGCCCGAGCTGGACACCATCGTGGCGCGCGCCGGCCAAGTCCCCGTTGATCGCAGCGAATATGGCGGTCACGTCTACATGGACAAGGCCCCAGGCGCGAGCCTGCTGGTGGCCCCACTGTATCCGGTGGTCAGCGCGCTAGTTGCCGACAGCAAGCGAGCGGGCTTGTGGGTGTTTGGCTACCTAGCGACGCTGGTGAGCATGGCCTTGCCGCTGCTTATCGCGTTGATTCTTCTGGATCGCAGCTTGCGCGCCCACGGCATCGGCAGCGGGGGTCGCAGGCTGGTGAGCGCCGGATTGGCGACCGCCAGCCCATTGTTGGTCTACTCCACCTTGTTTTTCGGCCACGCGCTGGCGGCGGCGTGCATCCTGGGGGCGTTTTCGCTGATTACAGCGGCACCAGTGGCCAAATTACCGCGCAGCCACACGTGGTGGGCTGGGTTGTTGCTCGGTTGGGCCGGCTTGACCGATACCGTGGTGTTCGCGCTGGCGATCCTGATCGCGATGCACAGCTGGCTGCGGGCTTTGGCGTGGGAGGGCGCGCCAACTAGGCTAAGTCATTTGAATTTTGGCGCCAGACTGCGGCAGACATGGCCGGTGTGGGCCGGCCTGGGCCTGGGCATTGCCGCGCAGTTGGCCTACAACGATTGGGTACTGGGCTCGCCACTGCGTTTTACCTACCAGTTCAAGGGGGATCGGGCGTTGGCCACGATCATGGATACGGGGGTGATGGGGTTCCGGTTGCCGCAGCCGGACGCGCTGTTTGGCCTACTAGTAGGCAGCAAGCGCGGTCTGCTGTACCACGCGCCGTGGCTGCTGGCCGGCGCGGCGGGTCTGGTGTGGGTGGCGACCCGCCGTTCGCTGGCTCAAACGCTGCGAATCGACGCCGCCGCGAGCTTGGTCATGGCGGTGATCTACACGTTGCTGGTCGCAGGTTTTGCCGATTGGCCGGCTGGCGACAGCCCGTGCGCCCGGCATTTGGTGGTGGTGGTGGGTTTGATTGGCTGGGGGGTAGCACCGCTGTGGTCGCCACCGGCAGGTGAACACGGTCCCTTGCGGCCGTGGGTGACCGGTTTGCTACTCGCCACACTGGTGGTGGGCGTGCTGTTGCATGGGCCGACAGTGGCTACATTTCCCTATCATTTCACTCAAATTGAGCGTCCAGTGCTCGAACTTGCGGTGCCACTGATGTTCCGCACTGGCTTTTCGCCCAGCGTTGGCCAATGGCTGGGCCTGCCTGCACTGGCGAGCTTTGCGGTGTTCGTCAGTTTAATCCTCGCTGTCTGGACGCTGGCTACCGGGCCGGACGACGACCAAGAAGGGGTACCGCACCGCTCCAAACCGGTTCAGGCCGGGCGATGGGTCCATGTCGCAGTTGCCGCGGTAGTGGTGGTCGCGTGGCTGGCGCTATTGGCGGCGTCGGTGCCCGAAAAGCCCAGTCGGGCGACCGCTGTCGGTCGCTACCACGCGTGGTCGATGCTAAAGAGCGGCGTCACTGGAGAAAAGGCGGGAGTACGCGGCAGCATGGGTCGGCGAACGGATTAAGGATGTGTCCTTAAATAACTCGATCGACTCGCGCAACACTGGAGCGGCGAGTCGGCCTTGGAGGCCGCGAGCTTAGCGACCCACCAAACGAACAATGGGCCGAAGTGCAAAATCGACTTGATTTTGCCCGGGCCCCAAAGAGTTCCGCATACCGCCAAATCGGCACCCTCGACGCATGAAACTCATTGAGCGGCAGGTGGAATGTGGGCCGCAAATGCGGACCACCGCGGGGGGTTTGGGGGCGGCGCGGGGGGTTTGGGGGCGGCGCGCCCCCAAGTTTCTAGTTAGTCAGGCGGCGCGGCGCCAGCGGTCGCCATCGCGCACCGCAACCCCCTGCGCTTGCAAATGCAGCAAGTGGGATTGCATCGACAGCAACGCCAATGGCCAAGCCAAACGCGAGACATCGCCGTAGGCCGTGGGCAGCAGGTCCATCGGCAGACCCAGCTCGGCTGGCAAGCTCGCCGCGATCTTGGCCTCGCGAGCCCGCCGATGAGCTTGATAGTGCTGCAAAAGGGCAATGGGCTCGCGTTGCACTGGGCCGTGGGCCGGCGCCAGCGAAGTCGGGTTCAGAGCCTCTAAGAGCGCTAAACTCTGTAGGTATTGTGCCATATCGCCGTCGACGGGCTCAATGAGGATGGTGCCAACGCCCGCCACCATGTCGCCCGCGACGATTTGGCCGCTCGCGGCATGGTGCAAAACCAAATGCCCTGGGGCGTGACCAGGGGTGTGTACGGCCAACCATGAACTGCCATCGGCGTTGCGAGCCACTGTTTGGCCATCGGCGATCATGCAATCGATGGCGACCCGACCCCGCAGCAATCGCTCGGTAGTCGGGTGCGCCCACACCGGCAAACCGGTAGCCTGCCGCAACACTTGGGCGGCACCGCTGTGGTCGTTGTGATGGTGGGTCAAAAACAGCGCGACCATTCGCCCGCCGACCTGAGTAAACGCCTCGATAAGATTTAATAGTTTTCGTTGATCGCGCGGATCGATGGCGCTTGGGTCCACTAGAACCGCCGCTTCAAAGCCAACAATGTAGTGATTGGTCGTTGTGGCCGGCGGCAAGGTCGGCGTAGCCAAGGCCAACCGCACGAGCCCTTCGCCCTCGACCACGGCCCCCAAGAGGGCGCAGTCGGCGTGCCAGCGCTGCAGGGTGCGGACGTGGGACATGGCAATCCTTGCCCAGACAGCGCTCAGTGAAACTGGACCAATTTGGGCCGAACCTGAAACAATTCACAGATGTAAATAGGCCTGTGAGAGCCTAACTCGTCCGCAATTGATCCGGTGGCGGTCGATCTTGATTCACGAAACAGTCGTGCGGTCGCCGAAAGAGCCCCGATTGAAGCGAATCTGCAAATTCGGCTCGTTGCGCACCACTTCGCGTTTGTCTGGCACAAACTTGCGGTACACTGGGCCTTGGACGAAATTAGCACATCTGCCAACGAGGTCTACGCAATTGAATTTTCATGTGATGCCAACCGAAAAATTGGCGCCGTGGCAGACCGCCTCGGCTACACTGCGGGCAAACACCGCTGCGGTGGCTCTTGCCGCCATTGTGCTCATCGGCAGCGCGATCGCCTGCGATTCGCAACGGCGTTTTGGCAACGGCGTCGGCGATCCCAACGCCAAATTGGCCCGCAGCGGCGGCTTTTATGGCGACGGCGACACCACCAGCGGCGCCTTGCCCACTTGGGACACCATTTCGAGCAGCTTTGGCGGCAAGCCGATTGCCAGCGACGGCGCCGCTACGGCCGGTGGCCCCGCCCAGTCTTTGCCGTGCGGCGGAGCGACAGCCAAACCAGACAACTCATGCTGCCCCAGCGGCCAAGCGTGGCACATCGGGCTCAATGCGTGTGCCGCAGCGACGTTGTTGCCGGAGTGCACCAGCGTACTGACCTGCGTACCGCAATGGTGCGCCGATTGGCTCACCGCCGATGGGGCACCGTGTCTAGCCAGCACGCCGCTGTGCCGCAATACGCCGCGGCAATGCAGCGCTGCTGACATCGGCGCCGCCAGCTGTGGCAGCGGTTTGGTGCCGTCGGCTTTGGCCGGCAAATCGACTTGTGTGGCCGCCGGCAGCGAAGTGCAATTGCCATCTGGCGTCCTCGTGCCCGCCGAGGGCAAACTACCCCCGGTGCCGCTAGTTGGCCAACTGGTCGCGGCCGATCTGGTCGCAGTCAACGTGCCGCCGCCAGCGCTGACCACGCCAAACTGGTGCTTTGCGTCGAGCAACGTTGCTAGCGCGTGCCCAGCCTACGCCGGCGCCTGTGCTGTGGGCACTGTGGTCGATCCAGTGGCAAAGGCCGGCTGCGTGCCATTGGCTGCGGTGCTGCCGCCGTGGTGCCCTGACGGTTTTACTGCAGTCGGTGGTGCCGTGCCGCAGTGCGTTGCCGATGCCGCCGAGTGTGGCAGCGATCCGTTCGGCGGCGTGGCCGAGGATGGCAAAAACGTTTTTGTCGACGCCGGCTATACAGGCCAAGCGCCGCCCAAAGGCACCAAAGCTGCGCCGCTGACGACTTTGGCAGATGCGCTGGCCAAACTGAAAGGCGCATCGACCGAGGCCGGAGCCATTATTGTTCTGGCTGCCGGCAACTACGTGCTTGCTGCCGGCATAAGTGAAATTGCGAGTGGCGTGACTGTGCGCGGCCGCTGCGCCTCCACCACTCACCTGATCGGCTCAAGTGCCAGTGGCGCGGCCGCCTCGATCGAAGTGGCAGGCGTGTTGGAGCGCGTCACCGTCAACGGCGGTTTGATTCCTGTAGTGGTCAAAGGGCAAGGCAAATTGGTGCGCAGCAAGGTCCAAAACGGAAGCTATGCCGGCATTCGCCTGTTGAGCGGCACCATCGAGAAAGTGGTGGTCCATGGCCTAGGCCGCGGGGTGCTCGCCGATGGCAAGGGCGGCACCGGCGCCATCTTGGGTCTGCGCATCAGCAATGCCAAAGAACAAGGGATGGTCGTCGCCGGTGGTTTTGTGGCCACCGTGGCCGGGCTAGTGGTCACCGGCACGTTGCCAGCCGACAGCGGCAGTGGTGGCTACGGTTTGCTGGCCGCCGAAGCAGCCAAAGTGAATCTGACTGGCGCGCGCTTGCATGCCAACACCGCCGCTGGCGTCGCGGTGTTTGACCTCGCCACCGAAATGACCTTGACCGTGGCGGCCATTACCAACACCAATCCGGCCGCCAAGGACAAGACGGCCGGCCACGGGGTCTTGGCGACGTCGGCGGGCAAACTGGTGCTCAATCACGCTATTCTGGAACAAAACCATGCGATCGGCCTACTGGCCTTTGGTGCCGGTTCGCAGATCAACGCCGTGAACGTGTCGGTGATTGGCACCTTGCCGCAAGCGGCTGACTCTGGGTTGGGTGACGGGATACGCGCGCAAAACGGCGGTTCCGTGCAAGCTTTTGGCGTTGTTGTGCAAAATAACCGTCATTTTGGGGCGTTATGCTCCGGGATCGGCACCAAGCTGGGCTTGGCTCAGGCCCTGATCGCCCAAACTCAGGCCCAACTCAAAGACAACAGCGGTGGCGAAGGCCTGTGGGTCGAGAGCGGCTGCCAAGCCAACTTGGGCGACGTTCGCATCGACGCCAGTCGTTCGGCCGGGATGGTTGTGGTCGGCAAGGGCACCAAGGTGGACGCGATTTCATTAGTAATTACTGGCACTTTGGCGCAGGAATCGACCAAGCTCAAAGGTTTTGGCATCCAGATCGTGGAAGGCGCGCAAGTGGCGGCTGGCCTGTTGCATGTTGACGGCGCCCGCACGGCGGCGGTGTGGGTAGCGGACACCGGCAGTGCGCTGGTGCTCAATGCGCTCAAGGCCGTGCGCACGCTGCCGCAGAGCGATAGCTTTGGCGGTCGCGGCATTCACGTCACCGGCGGCGCCAAAGTTCTGGTGAACGGGATGGTCTTTTTGTATGAAAATCGCGATCTTGCGGTGTTGGCGGACGGTGCCGGTACCCAAGTGGTCCTGGGCAATGGCCAAGACCCGGTGATCATTGCCAACACCTTGCCGCGCGCCGACGGCTGGACAGGCCGAGCCATTCAGGCTCAAGACGGGGCCCATGTTTCGCTGTTGCGCGCTCACCTCACGGGCGGCAGCGAAGCTGGACTGGTTGCCACCGGCAAGGACACGCTGGTTACAGCGAAGCAGGTTGTAGTCACGGCGGTCAGCCCGCGCCAACTCGATGGCCGCTATGGCCGCGGGGTGGTGGTCGAAAAAGGCGCCACCTTGACCGCCCCCGGCTTAGTGGTCGCCGGTTGCACCGATGCTGGGGTGTTTGTGCACGGCGCTAGTGTCAGCGGCAGCGACTGGACCATTGCCCACATCCAAAGTGGCCCAAAGATGGTCGCAACCGGCGATTTGGGCGCTGGCGGACTGCATGGCCGCGGGCTGGTCGCTCAAGGCGGCGCCCAAGTTCAGGTGCAGCGTCTGCGGGTTTCGCAGGCCAGTGAAGTTGCAGTGTCGGCGGCAGGCAGTCCCACAGCCGCCACCGTAGTCCGCTTGGCTGACTTGGTCGTCGATGCCACTTTGCCAGAGGCGGCGACGCAGGAGGCTGGCCGCGCCATCGATTTGAGCGCTGGGGCCACAGTCTATGTCGCCGGCGGTTGGTTGGCGGGCAATCGCGACGCGGCGATCCACTTGAGCGGTGGCGGCGCGCGCTTGTATGGCTACAACTTGGCGATTGTCGACACCAAAGGCGATGCTGCCACCGATCGGCGCGGCCGCGGGATTGTGGTCAGCGACACAGCCAGCTTGATGCTGACAGGTTCGCGTCTGTTGAAAAACCGGCAAGTTGGCATTTTGGTTCAGGGCGCGACCGCGCTGCTGGGAGGGGTGCTGGTTCAGGACACCACAGCCGATGCCAGCGGAGCCGCTGGTTGGGGCGTCGCCGCGCAATGGGCCGCGACCATTGAAGCTTTTGGCCTGCGGGCTGCGGGCAATCATGGTGCAGCGGTGGCCGTGTGGGCGGCGAAGTGGGTCGGCGACCGCGTGGTGTTGGTCGATACGCTGGTGAGCCAAACCCGTACACGCAACGGCACTGTGGCCGGCGAAACAGCGGATGGCCTGCACGCAGTGGCGGAAGCGACGCTTGTGGTCAGTCGCCTGCTGATTGCCAGCGCTAAACGAGTCGCTGTGCTAATCGATGCGTCGGTAGCCACGCTGAGTCATTCGCAAATCAGCAGTAGCGGGTTTGGCTGGGCGGTGCAAAACGGCGGCGGCGTCTTCACCGACAACGTCGCAATGGTCGACAACGAGCAAAACGTGTGGACGGGACCGGCGTTGTCGACCCTGCAACCGCTGGAGGTCCACCTACCACGGCCGCAGTTGGAACCGTTGACCTACTGAACTGTTGATTGCCAGGATTCCCCATCGAAATTCTCCGCGGCCCCCGATTTGGGATGCCAGAGCCCTGTCGCTCGCTGTCGCTCGCTGTCGCTCGACAAGGAGCAAGGAGCTTTTCTGTCAGGGGCGTACGCTCGTACGTCCCTGACAGAAAAGTGACGCAGTGACGCCGAGATGCGCCCAAAGCGGGGGATCGCGGTTGCCAGACCTGTTGACATGCGCAGCTGTCGAGCAGGCAGGCCAGTGTCGCACTTGCACCGAATCAGGATCGGACCAGCGGCTTGATCAGGATCGGACCAGCGGCTTGGCTGCGATGGCCGCGAACGTGTGCACCAAGGTGTAGTGCGCACCCTGTGGCAGTGGCCGACTGCCATACAGGCCAAAAGCATTCACCGTCCACGGCGCGCTAGCAAAGCCGACGTGACCGCCCAACCACTGCGCCACCCGATGCGGCGGGCTGTTGCGCAATCTGGCCAACGTCACGTGGGGCGAGAACTTGCGCGAGTCGACACTAAGCCCCAAGCCCATGCAAGCACGCTCTATTTTGCGTTGCAGGCGCTGGAGAGGCTCGCTCTTTTCCAATCCCGCCCACAGAGACTTGGGCTGGCCGCGCGGCGGAAAATGACCCAAACCGCCCATCGTCAGGCTGAATTCCTCAAAATGCACCGCCGCCAGTGCGGCCAGCAGCGCAGAGTGGCGATCTGAAGCGAGCTCGCCGATAAAAACTAGGGTGAGGTGGTGATCGTCGGGCTCGGTCCATTGCGCCGCTGGTACGCCGTCTTGCAGCGGCCAAAGCGCGTCGACTTGGGCCTCTGGAACCGGTACGGCAATGAAAAGGCGCATAGGTGATAGCCGGTGTGGCTGTGGCGGCTGTGGCAGACGCCGAGGGCTAAGGTTGCACTCGACCGCAATCCGACTGGTGGGGCAGGCGGGCTACAGCTTGCCAAACTGCGGCGTGTTGCGCTACTTGTGGTTGGCAGCCTTGCCATTGCGACTTGCGCTGACCATTTGAGGACGCCATGAATCCAAGTTCTTCGCGCCCAGTTGAAGGAGCACCGTACGATCTGGTGGTGATTGGCTGCGGCCCAGCCGGTGAAAAAGCCGCAGCTCAAGCAGCGTATTTTGGCAAAAGAGTCGCCGTGATCGACCGGACAACGCCCGGCGGCGCCTGCGTGCACACCGGCACCCTGCCCTCCAAAAGCTTGCGCGAGTCAGCGCTGGCCATGGTCCGGCTTAAAAATCTGGGCCTGAGCGGCATGACCTGCACGCTGGCTGAAGATGTGCGGGTCGACGAATTGATGGCCCACAAGGATCAAGTGTGCGCCGCCGAGGTCAGCCGGATTTTGCGCAACCTGGAACGGCATAACGTCGAACTGTTTGCGGGCAGCGCGCAGTTTTTGAGTCCGAACTTGGTGCGGGTCCACCTAAACAACGGCGACGATGTCGATTTACCAGCCGACATGGTGCTGATTGCGACCGGCACGTCGCCGCATCGGCCGGCGGATTTGCCCTTTGAGCACGAAAACGTCTGGGACAGCGACGAAGTGGTCAGCATGGCCTCGGTGCCGCGATCGCTGATGGTCTACGGTGCCGGCGTTATCGGTTGTGAATACGCGACCATGTTCGCCGCATTGGGCGTTCAAGTTCACCTGCTAGAGCCGCGCGACGCGGTGCTGCCGTTTGTCGATCGCGACATCATTCGCGAGCTGCTGGCCGCATTTGCCGACCTAGGCATCACCATTCACACCAATTTCAAGTACTCCGACGCGCAAGTGACTGACGCGGGCGTGACACTGACGTGTGGCGACAAGGTCTTGCACGCCCAGCGCCTGCTGTATGCCGCCGGACGCAATGGTAATCTGGCCGGCTTGGATCTGGACAAGATCGGCGTCAAGGTCACTAACCGCGGCCTCATCAGCGTCGACGAGCACTTTCACACCGGCATTGCCCGAATCTATGCCGCTGGCGACATTATTGGCTTTCCGGCTTTGGCGTCGACGTCGATGGACCAAGGCCGTGTCGCGGTGTGCCATGCGTTTGAGTTCAATTACAAGCAGCAAGTGGGTCGCTGGCTGCCTTACGGCATTTACACCATCCCCGAGTGCAGCCTAGTTGGCGCAACGGAACAGGAATTGGAGCAGGCGGGAACACCGTTTGAAATCGGCCGCGCCGCCTACGGTGGCAATGCCCGCGCGCAGTTGGTGGGCGCCGATCGTGGATTGGTCAAGATCGTGTTCGATCCGACGTCCAAGAAGTTGCTCGGCGTGCACATCGTCGGCGAACGCGCTTCGGAGTTGGTCCACATCGGCATGGCGGTGCTGCAGCATGGCGGCACCATCGATACCTTCATTGAGGCGGTCTACAACTACCCGACCTTGTCGGAATTATTCAAATATGCCGCCTACGACGGCTTGCAGCGGCTGGGCCGACGCCGCGCATTTACCGCGGCGGCAGGGGCGGTTTAGGCGATCCCGCCGCTGGGCACCGCTAGCCCCCATCGGCCATTAAGCCTGCCCACCACTGATACCAAGCAACTGCAAGGCGCAAACCACCTGCATCTAGCGAATAGCCGTCGTGCACAAAATCGCAGCTGTCGATTTGTGGCCGCTGCGACCGTGCAAGCAAGGCCAGTAACGGCCATTATTTGATCACGCCTTGACCGTGCAGCGGGGTCGGGCTTGGGCGTCGTGTCCAAGTCCGGCAATCTCGATCCCGTTTCGTTGCGGTTCGATGCGGTGCCGATTGCGAATTCGGCCGTCCCGGCAGCGATTTGGCACCCATTTGCCGCCCATT
>SHZD01000067.1 GCA_009692465.1 Myxococcales bacterium | reverse complement strand
CCTAGGAGCCTGTCGGAAATCAATCGGTTATGAAATGTCTATTAGGTTATACACAATCAATCTATTACGATTCGACAGGCTCCTAGCCAGTCAACTATTCTCAACTGTCCGAGAACTGCCCGGAGTGAATCCGCGCAGTTTCGGACAGTTGCCGCCGTCTAGCCAGACGGCGCTAGGAGCGAGTCGGAATACTCCGACACGCTCCTAGTTGCAGTTGACCGACTTTGTGCTGCCGGCAGGCGCCTGGGCTGAGAAAGCGCGCCTGTAGCGTTTGGCCGTCGCTGGCAACACGGGTTGCAGTCAACCAGGTGCCGGTAGTCACCACCACATAGTCGACCGATCGACCGCACATTTTCGCCTGTTGAAGGACTTGCTGCAACGGATTGGCCGCGCCCAACACCTGCTGCACGACGGTGGCGTTGGTGGTCAGCAAGTCGAGACCGATGATCCGGTTGGCCGTCACAAACGCGATTTCTCCCGGCCCATCGCTAACCAGCAGGGTCGCGTCGCGGATGTCTTGAGCGCGCAACCAGTCGACGACGATCTGACTGTCACTGCGCGGTAGGCTGCGAATGCAAGCGCGCACGGCATAGCCGCCAGCCCCCATCAAGGCCAACGCCATCACAGCGGTCGCCACACGAGGACGCATCCGTTGGGGCAGCTCGTGGTCGATCAGCAGCGCCGTGGCCCAAGCGCCCACTGTCACCGGCACCACGTAATGCCACAACCACGAATCTGGATGATGGGTAAACAGGCCTACATACACCGTTTGAGCCACCAATCCAACGGCCAGCGGCCACAGTTGCGCATAGGCAGTCGGCGCCACAACTCGCAGCCGCCAACAGGCTGCCAACGTCAAAGTTAATGGAATCCAACCGAAAACCACATTGAAGCCGGAAATCGACGTGTTGACGCCGGTCATTCGCCAGCCGGTAGGGCAAGGCACCGGAAACGTCGACTTGAGTAATCCGGAAACTGGCACTGCAGCACCAAACCACGCCAGATTGGTCACTACGTACAATCCTACCGGCACAGCAAAGGCCACTACGGCCACGGCCCGACTGCGCCGGTCGCAGGTTCGCAGCCAAAGAGCGCCCAGCATGGCCGAAGCGACAAATACTGTGTCAAGGCGCGCCAACACCGCCAATGCGCACAGCAAGCCGAACTGAGCTGCCGCGCCTGAGGTCGCTGGGAAGGCCACCCATGCCCGTAGCAGCAAACCAAACACCGCAAACGACACTGCGGCTTCGGTATACAACAGCGGAAAACCAAGGATAAAAGCCACCGGCGGGACCACAGCCACCCAGCTGGCAGGCCCAAGCCCCAACGGCGACGAGGGCAAAGTGCAGAGGCAGCCACGTTCGCACGTCCCACAGCCACGCCTTGTTGAGGCCAGCCGCCAGCCACGACCAGCCGGTAACCATGTACAACCACAAGGGATGCACGCCGTTGGTCGCCATGACCCCGGAAAAACTGTGCTCACCTGTCGTGACCAAGTTGCGGGCGGTGACTAGGTAAAAGTAGGCGTCGTCGAGGATAAATCGGTGTGGAAACAGCAAAATACAGGCCAATACGCCCAGCACAACACTGACCACAGCCGCCCAGAGGCAGTAGTGGCGCCAGTTCTGGTCGTTGCCGTGCATACCGTGCTTCCGTCGGGTCACCTGCCGACTCACCGGCAGGGTTATAGCGTGCTTGAGGTTGACTGGGCTAGCCGAGGCGCAAGCTGCGATCCCCCGCTTTGGGCGCATCTGTGCGTCGCTGCGGCGCTTTCCTCCTAGACAGTTCGCAGGACTGTCTCATTGGCGTACGCAAGTACGCCTCAGTCGTCAAGCCCCTTGTTCCTTGTCGAGCGACAGCGAGCGACAGGGCACTGGCATCCCAAATCGGGGGTCGCGGGGAATTTCGGTGGTGAATTTGGGCAAGCTGTCCGGCGCCCCGGCTCTGTCGGACAGAAAGTGGCCAGTAGCCGACCTCGCCGGCAACCCTAAGCTGCAATTCTAATCGGGAACTAGCCTGGTTCGGCCCGCACCGGGCACATGACGGTTTGGCACGATTTTCGCACTGCACTGAGCCATTGCCGCCTCGGCCTTGGCCTAGGTTCACCGCAGTCCCTAGGAGCCGATATGCAAGCTGTAGCCACCAATGCCCTCGCTGGTCCGACAAAAATGCCCAATATTAGCACCTTGACCATGGCGCCCATGGTATCGCATCTGCCGATGGCCAGCATGCCGCCGTTTTGGCGCCGCCCCGAAAAAAGCCGCGGCGGTGAGTGCGAGGCACCCAAAGCGAGCAAGCAAGGGCCGGCGCCTGACCGCGGCAGCTTTTGGCGCAATGCTCAAGTGGCAAAAACGGGATCGACGGTACTCGCCGGTGCTGCCGCAACTGCCTAAAATCCAGCGCATTTACCACTTAGGGCCAGTGCAAAACTTGCTTGGTGGGTCGCTAACTCGCGGCTTTGCAAGCCAACTCGACGCTCCGTTCCAATCGCGGATCGACCGAGTTATTTTTTCACGAGCCCTTAGCGGATCAACAGCACCGTCACCGCACCGGCAAAAGCTAGGCCAGCTCCAGCCCAGCGCAGCCGCGGAATGACGTCGCCGGACAGCGCCGCGAAAATCAGCGCGAACACCGTGCCCATTTGGTTGAGCAGAGCGGCGCGGGTCGCCTCAGCGGTGTACTTGAAGCCGCCCATCCACAACAGCATGGAAATAAACGTCCCCACGATCGTCGCCGGGACGATATAGCGCCACACTGGCTGCGGTTTGAACAACGCGGCGGCCAAATGCAGGCGGCCCGCCAGCCCATCCCAAATCAGCAGCAGCACCGTGCCGGCAATCAGGCGCACGGTCGTCGCCTCAATCAAGTCACTGCGGCCCAATGCCGGTTTGGCGACCACCACCGCCACAGCGGTAATCATCACCCCGGCTACGCAATAGACGACGCCAAGCCGATCGACCGCTTTGGTGGCGTGGTCTGCACTGTCCGCCTGCGGTGCCCGCTGCCATGACACCAAGACCAGGCCCGCGACCACCAGTGGCGCCCCGATGGCCAAGCCGCCTTGCATTGTCTCCGCCAAAAACACTGCGGACAGCAAGGCCACTGTCGGCGCGTAGGCGCAATCCGTAACCGCGGCCACACTGGTGCCAACCCGACGCAACCCCATGAAAAACAAGGTGTCACCCACGGACAGCCCGAGCGCAGCCGAAATCGTCAACGCCAGCCAATCGCCCAGCGATCGCTGCCAATCGAACGAGCGCCCCGTCGCGGCCATCAACAGCAACAACAAGGCCGAGGCAATCACATTCTTGAAAATATTGAGCGCCTTGGCGTCCACCGACCCGGCACGCCGGAACAGCCACACCGCGCTCGCCCAGCACAGCGCACAGGCCAACGCCATCGACTCGCCGAGCATCACGGGCAGTGGGTCTTTTTATCAGCGCAACAATCGCCATTGGCGGCGCAGGTTTCGTCGCACCAGCAGGTGCCGCCGGTCGCCGTTTTGCCGCTGGCGCCGCAGTTGCCTTTGCAGCCCAGGCCGCAGTCGCTTGGACAGCTCGTAGCTTCGCCGACCGCGCAGACGCCATCGCCGCACACCGGAGCGCTGACGGAAGGGCAGTCGCTGGGACAAGTTGCAGTCTTTTCACCGCCGTTGCAGGCGCCATCGCCGCACGCGGTCTTGGGGCACAACCCTTTGGCACAGGTGGCGCAAGTCGCCTGACACTTGCTGTCAAACGCCGTAGAACAGCAATAGGGGTCGATTTTGCACACGCACGCCACTCCGCCACAGCCGCCGCAGTCAGCCGGGCAAGTGCCGCAATGTTCGCCTGTCGTACACAAGCCGTCGCCGCACACCGCAACCCCGGCCTTGCAGTTGCCGCAGTCTTGTGAGCACTCGCCGCAGGTTTCGTCGCTATGGCACATGCCGTCGCCGCAGTCGCTTAGAGGCGGGCAGTCTGCCAAGCACCCACCTTTGTCTTCGCCGTCGGTGCATGTGCCGTCGCCGCACACGTTCTTGTTGCAAGTTTCGCATTTAGATTGGCAACTGCCATCCCACGACGTCGTGCAGCAAAACTTGTCGAACCCGCACACGCAAGCCTCGCAGGTGTTTTCAGGGCAACCCGGCTCGGCTTTGCTGGCGCATCCGGCTTTGCACGCGCCGCAGTCTTTGGTGCAAGTTGTGCAGTTTTCCAGGACCGCAGTAGCGCATTTGCCGTCGCCGCAGGTGGTGCATTTTCCGCAGTCTGCCGTACAATTCCAGCAGGTCTCGCTTGAGGTGCAGGCGCCGTCGCCGCATTGGGTCCCTGCGCACACGACCGTCAGTGTGGTTGGCGTGGCACCTGCGGCGCTGTCGACGACCACCAAGCGGGTCTTGCCCGCCAGTAAGCCCAACTGCAACGGTGATCCGGCGCTGGCGCAGGTGCTGGCGTCGCAGGTATCCGGTTTGCCGATGGCTAAATCTAAAATTCGCCAGTTTCCGCCGCCGCTTAGCTGCAACAGCGCGACTTGAGCGCTGGGGTGGGATAGCGTGAAAACCTGTTCGCCGCCAGTCCAGATTTCGTCCGCGCAGCCGTAGGTAGTCAGGACTTTGGCCAGCGCGCCGGGGTTTAGATCCACTTTTTGGCCGCACGCCAGCGGTTTTGCGCTGCACGCCACCGCGCCGCACGGTTTGGACAGCACACAGGCGCTGCCCTGACAGGTGCCCGCCCCGCCACAAGCCCCCGTCACTTGACAGGTTTGGCCATCGGCGACCGCAATGATAGTGCATTGGTGGGACGCGCCGTCGCAAGTGCCTATGGCGCAAGGATTCAACGAAAGTGCAGCGCAATCCGCGGCTTTGGTGCAGCCCGGCGCTATGACTGTGTCGGCGCCAGCGTCAGTGGGGGTAGCAGCGTCGCTGGTGGCAGTCGCATCATTGGCAGCATCGGTTGTGCCCGAACTATCGGCCTTCGCGTCCGTCGATGTGTCGGTCTTGATTGGGTCAATTTGCACAATTTCATAGGTTTGCACGTCAGCATAGGTCGCTGGTTGCAGGCCGCAGGCGCTGACAAGCGCAGCCACCGCCGAAAATGCTGATGTCGCCGAGCCTTTGATATTACATCCATTGCGAAGCCGTGGCGGTACACTCATGGTCGCTCATGCCGCGCACGGGTCGCGCAGCGGGCCGTTTGTACACTAGCAAGCAAATTATTGCGAACCCAAATTCACCACCGAAACTCCCCGTGACCCCCGATTTGGGATGCAGATCAAGGAGAAAAGTGACGCAGTGACGCCCAGATGCGCCCAAAGCGGGGGATCGCGGCGAACTGACCTTCTTGTCACACCAAAGCACCTCACCTATATTACGTCGCGCGCAGCAATTCGGGGATCCGATGCAGTTATTTTACCGTCCCGATATGGTCCCGCCCGAAGACGCTGAGGGCAATTTCTCGCGGTCGCCGACCAAGCCGCGGCGCTTCGTCGAATTCTTGCGCAACACGCCGATGTCGCCGTGCGTGCAGGTTCGCGCCGATTTCGCGCCGGTGACCCGCGAGCAGTTGCTGCTTGCCCACACGCCGCAGTACGTCGATGCCTTCTTGAATGGGACGATGCCGCTGTGCGAGAGCAGCTCGCTGGCGTGGAGCCCGGCGTTTCGCGATTCGGTGTTGCTGACCAATGGCAGTCTGGTGGCCGCCATCGCTGCTGCGTTGACCGATCCGACGCAAGTGACCATGGCACCTGTCTCTGGTTTTCACCACGCGCAGCCCAGCCGCGGTGGCGGATTTTGCACTTTTAGCGGTCAAGTGGTGGCCGGCCTGCAGCTGTACCGCGACAAGGGCAAGCGCGGCGCCTGGATCGATCTCGATGGCCACTTTGGCAACTCTATTGAAGATTCTCGGCATTTTGCTACCGACCTCAATGTTGCGTTGGCGGTCAATATCAATCCGTCGGGCAGCCACGAGTCTTATCTTGCCGACTTGAATAGCAAGCTGGCGAACCTTGAACAGCGTATTATCGCTGGAGAAATCGACTACGTGTGCTTTGCCCACGGCGCGGATTCCCATCAATGGGACGACCTGGGCTATCAGTGCACCACTGCCGAGTGGCTGCAGGCGGCCGACGCCGTCTACCAGATGCTGGCGCGTTGTCGCGGCGAGGGCAGGGCGTTGCCGGTGACGTTGGCGCTGTTTGGCGGCTACCGCGATGACCACCCCGAGTCGGTGCTGGGCCTGCACGCGATGGATTTGGCTAGAGCCTTGAATTACTTAGAGAATCGTCCGGAAGGCCTGGATTATGTCGCCGAGGTTCGTCAGGGGCGTAGGTAGGTGCAACTCTACACAGTCTCCCAATTTCGAGATCAACCTTGGATCGGAGCCGCGAGTCGGCTGCACAGCAGACGCGAGCTTGGCGACCCACCCAGCAAGCACGAGATCGCCGATACGGCACATGGTGCCGGACTTGAGCGATCGAGTATAGCGAACTCGTTGGCCAAAAATTGGACCGTCTGCTCGCTGCAAGGGGCTACGGCACTTCATCGGCGCCACAATCGGGTTTGATCCCGCGAGTTTGCCCGTCTATGTCCGTGGTCACCGTCGGTATTGGCGTGCCCTTATCGAGGCACAGCGAACCCGGCACCAAATGCAAATCCCAAACCGGTGCGCTGGCGTTGACAAACTTGCCGTCACCTACCGTGTCCGTGGCCTGTGGAGCATAGCCGGAGATGACTTTAGGGCCCAAACAGTTGAAGCCGACCGGACCGACCGCGGTGCCCACGACGAACGGCACCTGATTGACCAGAGAAACGACAATATTATTTCGCAGTTGCAACGATGGTCCGCTAATGGTGCCGGCCACAGCGCGCGTCGCGGTGCCAAGCAGAATCACCGTGTTGTGGACAAACTGGCCGGCGGTCAAAAAGGCTGCCGTTCCGTAGAATTCCAGAGCGCCTTCACCCTCCGCAACGATAAAGTTATTTGAAATTATTAGATTATCAATGCCGACCGTATTTCTCAGCTGGATCGCGTCCATGCCTTTGATTCCGCTAAAGCGGTTGCCAATAATCTTCAAATTGATGAATTTGCCATTTCGGGTCGAAATCGCCCCTTGGGTGGAAAACACCTCTGGTGGCGCCAAGTTTTCGAATCGACAACCCTCAATCGTCAGCGAGTCTACCGTCAACGATTGCTGAATGTAGATGCCGCCAATGTAGGTATAGGTCGTCCACGCCGTCGGCCCAAAATCGTGGATGCGCAAGTTGCGCAAGGTGATGTGGGACTGCCCGCCGCCGCTAGCGAAGTTGATCGGCCCGCCGTACGAACCAGAAATCTTGTTTTCGGGCAACGTGCCGTCGATATCAAAGCCATCGAGCGTCAACCAGCTGGCATTGTTCGCGAGTCGAATCACCCCCGAGTAGTTACCGGTGTTGGTGACGCCGACCAACCGCACCAATGCGCCGGGCGCTGTCTTGAACGTCACCAGATTTTGCTGCGATGCCCCGACAATCACTGGAAAATCAAAGCCTATCACCGACTTATACACGCCGCCACTGACCGTAAAGGTGGTGGCAGCTTTGACCCCGCATTTGCCCAGCGAGGCGATGGCTTCGCCAAAGGTGGCGAAATTGGTCGCTGAAACCGCAGCCCCAATCGTGTAATTGCCACCCAGAGCGGTGCCCGAGCCCGGGCCGCTGCAGGTGGCGTTGCAGGCCCCGCAGGCGGTGGCGTCGCCGTCATCGCAGGTCTCGCCGACTTCGACGATGCCGTTGCCGCAGATTTTGCCGCCGCAGACCCCAGCGGTACAGGTGCCCGTCGGGCAGGCACTGCCATTGGCGGCAGTGACGCTGGTGCAGCCGGTGATTGGAGCGCAAGTGTCCGTGGTGCATGGGTTATTGTCGTTGCACACCTTGGCCACCCCGCCTTTGCAGATGCCCAGCACGCAGGCGTCGCCTGCGGTACAGGCGTTGTTGTCGGTGCAAGCCAAGGCGTTGTTGGCGAAGGAGCATCCATTGGCGGCGGTGCAAGTATCTGATGTGCATATATTTTTGTCGTCACAGACTTGGCCGATCCCGGGCTTGCAGGCGCTGTTGCCGCATTTGTCGCCGATGGTGCAGTCGTTGCCGTCGTCGCACGGCGCGGTATTGGCGGCAAACGTGCAGCCGTTGGCGCCGGCGCAACTGTCGTCGGTGCACGGGTCCTTGTCGTTGCAAACCTTGGCGGTGCCGCCCTTGCACAGCCCCGCGGTACACACTTCGCCCAAAGTGCAGGTGTCGCCATCTTCGCACGGCCCGCTGATGATGGGCGTGTAGACGCAGCCTTTGGCGGGGTCGCAGCCGTTGTCGGTGCACGGATTGCCGTCGCTACACGGTTTGTTGTCGCCGGGTAAGCACTGCCCGTTGATGCACTGATCGTCTTCAGTGCACACATTTCCGTCGTCGCAAAATCCTGGAATGATGAGGTTAACGCATTTTCCACTGATGCACTGGTCGGCCGAACACGGATCTTTGTCGTTGCACAGTCCGGGATCGCTTTCGTCGGTCTGGCCGTCGCAGTCGTCGTCTTTGTTGTTGCAGGCTTCGACCGTCGCCGTCGGCACACAGCTCCCGTCGGCGACCGCATCGAGCGTGACTTCTGCCGACCCATCGACTTTGGCCGTATCTTTGGTGGCGTCGGCGTCTTTGCTGGCATCTGCAACCGCGATCGCGTCGGTGGCGGTGTCCTGCACCGCGGTGTCCTTGTCGGCATCGTTGACAGTGTCGGCATTGGCGTCACCGGCATCGGTCGCGCCGACGTCGGACGCTGCTATCGCATCGGTAGCTTGGCTGGAGTCCGCCGACAATCCCTCCGCCAACAGGGCGTCGCCACTGGCAAATGCGTCAAAACCGGCCGCGCCGCCGCCGACTGGCCCCGATGGCTCCGTCGCACCCAAACAACCGGCCATGCCGATCGCGAGAGCCGCAGCAAAAATCTTGGAAATCAGAGGTTTGTCAGGATTGTTCACACAGGCCTCGTGGCGTCGCGAAGGGCAGCCCAACTCGGCTAATTTGCAAGGTTACCGCCGGTTGGTCAAATTTGCCGCGCTCAGCCATGCTATGCACCGCGCCAGCCGCCTAGGATCGCCGATGCCAACTGCAGACTCATTGCCCGTGGACCCGCCGACCAAACTGCAAGCCTACTGGGCTCACCGCCAAGGGCTCGACGGTCGCTTGCGCGGTGCAGGCGCTGCTCAGGTGTTGTAAACAACCGGGTGGGCGCGCTCCGTTGGCGGCTGCGGGCCGTACCTGACGCTGTTCAGCCGCGCCGGAATCGACCGCCAAGCCGCCGATCGCGCCGTCGCCGAACTGCAACTGCACGAGTTGCCCAGCGCCCGCGGCTGCACCTATGTCGTCCCGCACAGCGATTTCGCGCTGGCGATGACGGTTGGCGCGCAGGCCAATACCGCGGCCATGCGAACCGCTCGCGCTGGGGGAGTCACTGACACCGAAGTCGAATTGTTGTGCCAAGGGGTCCGCAAAGCGCTTACCGGCGCCCAATTGGAACCTGAGGCGATTCGCGATGCCGTCGGCGGTTTGGCGCGCAATTTGGGCGAAGCGGGCAAGAAAAAGGGCGTCACCACCACCTTGCCGCTCGCTTTGGGCCAACTGCAGGCGCTGGGCGAAATCCGACGGGTGCCGACCAACGGCCGCCTCGACCAACAGCGTTACCGCTATGCACGCTGGCCGACCAATCTGCGCACCGTTCAACCGCTGAGCCAAGATCAGGCCTACGCCGCACTGGCCAGCCGCTATTTTTCGCAGGTCGGTCCAGCGACCATTGCTGAATTCCAGTGGTTTACTGCACTAAGCGCCAAAGCTGCCAATCGGGCCGTTCAAACTGCGGGATTGGTGCCCAGTGAACCGGGCAGCGACCGCTTGCTGCCCGCAGAGTTAGTCAACGACTACGCGCAGTTCAAGGTGCCCATTGAACCTCATTGGGTTCTAGTCAGTAGCTTGGACCCGATCACCGCCAATCGTCGCGATGTCAAACCCTTATTGGCTCCAAAAGACCGCAGTCGGCCGCTATTCGCAGCTAGCGGGCAGACGCTTTTGGCTGATTTGCCTAACCACGCGATTTTGGACCGCGGTCGGCTGGTCGGGGTGTGGGAATACGACTTTGAGGCCAAAGTTATTATTTGGGCAAGCTTTGTTGGTAACCATCCAAGCTTGGTGGCAGCAGTGGCGACGACGGAGGCATTTGTCCGCGACCAATTGGGCGACGCGCGCTCGTTTAGCTTGGACAGCCCCAAAAGCCGGGTGCCGAAATTGAAGGCGTTGCGCGACATGGGCGGCGCGTCTGGCGTATCCTGCTGATAACTCAGATCAAAACCCACAAAAACGTGTACATGTCCCGCTACAAGAGCCTCGGTCCGCTGCTGGACGACGGAGACAAGCCGGTGCCTAACCCGATAGCGGTCAAGGCCAGCCCTTGGGATTTCTCTGGCTTCTTGATGGGCCTGTCGAGGCCCGGCGTCTTCGCCCCGTTCAACCGCCTGACCTACGTGCTGTGGGTGTCGAAGGGCGAACTGAAGAATAAAGTCTATGGCGCATCGGTTGCCTTTGGGCTGGCCGGCAAGTCCTTGCCAATCCACATGTTGACCAAATTGGGTCTGGTTTTTGAGTTGACCGGCTTCAAGGCCAGAGAGTTGCACCACGCCGCGCGCGGCACCCTCGATAGATGAAACTTTTCAGCGTGCTGCAAGGCGCCTGGGGCTGCGGGCGCCCGCGCGGCTACGCAGCGCACGTGGGGCGGCGCGCCCCGAGTTTCTAGTGAGACGCCCGGACACGACGAGGGCATTGAGGCCAGACCGGCTCAGTTACCTGCTCCAAATTGACGTCGTGGCCCTGGACCTAGCACGGTGGATTTGTTGAACGTGTTCAACAAGGAGTTTCTATGCTGGGCTTGCGGATAGACCCTGAACTGGAACAACGACTTGAGGCCATCGCGCGCCAGGCTCAGCGCACCAAGAGCGACGTGGTGCGCGAGGCCATAGTGCGCTTCGTGGATGCTCATGATCTGGTCGCAGAGGCCAAACGGCAATCGACAATTGCTACCGCAAGCGACGACGGCGACGCCCCTGTCGGCTTTGACGACAGTGGATGGACCGCGTTGCGCGCTGTGCACAGCAATCTGGTGTTTTCGTTTAAATTCTTGGTAGATCGAAGTCACTGGGCCGCCTTGTCATTTGGCAATTGGCGGCCGAGTTTGCCACAGGGTGCGAACCTCGCCCAGCCGCGATCCCCCGCTTTGGGCGCATCTCGGCATCTCTGCGTCGCTGCGGCGCTGCGGCGCTTTCCTCCTTGCGGCGTGCGCAAGTACGCCTCAGTGGTCAAGCCCCTTGCTCCTTGTCGAGCGACAGCGAGCGACAGCGAGCGACAGGGCACTGGCATCCCAAATCGGGGGTCGCGGGGAATTTCAGTGGTGAATTTGGGTCAGTCCTTCGCCTTGACCGACCCCCGCCAACCCGCTAGTTTCGCCGCCAGCGCACCGCACGGCGCGCCGGACTGCCCCATGCCACGCCAGCCGCCCCCAACCCTGTCCGCTGCCGACCTGCGCCTACAACCGGCAACCACTGGCTTGCTGGTGGTGGACATTCAAGAGCGCCTAGTGCCGGCCATGCTCGATCAGGCCCAACCGTGTATCGCCAACGCGCACCGGCTGATGGAGGGCCTCGGCGCTCTGCAAGTCCGCGCGCTGTGCAGCGAACAATACCCCAAAGGGTTAGGCCACACGGTCCCGGCGCTGGCGGCCACGTTCGCGCAATCATTCCCCACCGCCCAAGTATTTGAAAAAACAGAGTTTAGCGCCGCCGCCAATCCGCAACTCGCCGCGCACTTGCAACAGTGGCAGCTGCAAGGCGTGCGGTCGGTGCTGGTGGCCGGCATGGAAGCCCACATTTGCGTGTACCAAACGGTGCGCGGCCTGGTCGAGATGGGCTTTTTGGTGCATGTGATCCAAGATGCCTGCGCAGCGCGAACGCAAGTCAATATGCAGATCGCGGCGGGACTGTGGCGCCAGTGCGGGGCGGTGGTGACTTCGACGGAAACGGTGCTGTTTGACCTGTTGGGTCAGGCCGGCGGCGACGCGTTCAAGTTGATCTCCAAGCTGATTCGCTAACCGCTGACGACAGCGAAGGATGGTTGCGTGCTGCATATCGCCAACCTGCACAAGTCCTTTTTCGATCCGGGTCGCGGTCAGGTTCGGGCCATCGACGGCATTGAACTGCAGATTGTCGGCGGGGTGCTGGCGGTGATGGGCGCCAATGGCGCGGGCAAGACCACGCTGCTGCGGCTGGTGGCGGGTTTGTTGGAGCCCGATAGCGGTGCTGTCACGCTCAATGGTCTGGATTCGGTCCGCGACGGCGAAGCTTTTCGACGCCAATTGGGCTTTGTGGCGACGACGACCCGGTTGCCTCCCTTGGCCACAGCGCGTGAAATGCTGTTGTTTGTCGGGCAGTTGTACCAGTGGCCCGCCGCAGAACTGGCCGAGCGTATGGCGCGCCAAATCGAAGCTTTTGCGCTGGCTCCCTTTATCGACCAACGAATCGCCAGCCTGTCGACCGGCCAGACCCAGCGGGCCAATTTGGCGCGCACCTTGTTGGCCGATCCGCAGTTGCTCATTTTGGACGAACCGACGACGGGGCTGGACGTGCTGGCCGCGGCGCAACTGGTTGCAGCTGTTCAGGACTGTCGGCGGCAGCAACGGGTGATCTTGTACTGCACCCATGTGCCGGCCGAGGCCGAAGCCGTCGCCGACGAACTGGTGTTACTGCGGGCAGGCAAGGTCGCGTATGCTGGTCCGATCGCCGATTTGGGCAGTGGCCCGCACTTGGCTAAGCAAGTCGCAGGCTACTTGGCTGCAGCACTCACGGAGGTCGGCGATGCACCGCTGGCTTAGTCCGCAGACACTAGCGATTTTTCGCAAAGATGGCCGAGAGTTGCTGCGCGACCGTCGGGCGATTTTCGTCAATCTTGTGCTGCCGATGCTGCTGTATCCGGTGTTGCTGCTGTTCGCGCTGCAAGTGACCCAACTGACTCAACTGCAACCGCGCGACAAACCGCGCGTTGGGGTGGTCAGTGCCCCGACAGGACTGCACGAGCGCTTGCACCAGGCGGCAGCGGGCCGGTTGCCCCGCGATGTCGATGCGGCGGTCAGAAGCTTGGACTTGGCCAAACCAGCGACGGCGGTGGCCTTTGAGGTCGTGGATCTGGGCACCGATTCGACCCAGTTGGGCCAGTGGGCACAGCAATTGGCCGCCAGTGTGACGCCCAGCGCCAAAGTCGCCGAATCCCTCAAAGTGGCAGCGGTCACCAGCCTGCGCGCTCGCAATCTGGTGCAAGCGTTGATTTTGCCCGACCCCAACTGCCCGTTGCCGGCGCCGACGACCGCCACTTCGGCCTGTAAGTTGCTGCTTTTGCAAGACGGCGCCAACAGCGATCTGATGGAGACGGACGGGTTAGTCGACCGCGCCGTCCAGCGTTGGCGCCGCGATGTGATTGAGGATCGCTTGCGCGGTCACCGCATCGATGTCGCCGTCCTCAACCCGTTGACAGCGCACACGATTGGCGTAGCGACTACGGCCGAGGCGGTCCGTACTCACGCGGCGCCGATGCTGCCGTTTATTGTGCTGGTGCTGGCAGTGGCGGCGGCCATGGCCCCGGCTATCGATCTGCTGGCCGGCGAACGCGACCGCGGCACGCTGGAAACGCTGCTGGCCATGCCGGTGCGCCGACGCGACATTGTGATTGGTAAATTGCTGGTGGTTATCGCGGCGGCGACCGTGGCAGTGGTGCTCAATTTGCTGTCGCTGGGCCTGACTGCGGCCTTGTTGGCCAACCAGTTGACGGCTTTGGGCGGCGATAGCGTGATGCAGGGCATTTTTGCCGTCGGCCTGCCGGCGTTGGCTCTGGCGTTGGTCATGCTGCTGCCGGTGATTGCGCTGGTGTCGGCGGCCGCAGTTGCTTTGTCGGCCTACGCTCAATCGGCCAAAGAGGCGCAGAACTACCTAACTCCACTGATGTTGGTTGTCACGTTTGCCGGGATGGTGGCGGTGATTCCCAGTGCGCGGCCGTCGCTGGCGCTGGACCTGATTCCGGTGTCGGGCACGCTACTGGCGCTGCGTGAAGCCCTGCAATCAGCGCAGGTGCCATGGCTGCACTTGGCGGTGGCGACGGTGGCCAATGCGGTGGCGGCGCTGGTGTTGGTCGGTTGGTGCTCGAAAATGTTCGACAAAGAGCACTTTCGCTACCCGCGACTGGTGCGCGCAGGCTGGGGGCGGTGGGCCAAGTGGCGGCGCGGGCAGGCCAGCCCCGATGGTCCCGAAGCATTGCTGGTGTTTGCCGTCGTCGTGCTGTTGATGACACTGGGCGGCGGTTTTCTGCTGGATGCGCCAGCGTGGCTGCAGGCGACGTTGCCGATGCTGCTGTTTATCGCTGCGCCGGCGCTCGGGCACGCGTGGTTGGGCGCCTATTCGCTGTCCCGCGATTTTGGGCTGCGCCTGCCCACGCTGCGCTGGTTGGTGGTCGCGCTGGCGTTGGTTCCGCTAGCTGTGGCGGTGTCGCTGAGTCTGGGTTGGCTGCAGCAACAAGTCGTCGACGTGCAGTCGTTGCGCCAAGCCGGTGAAGCGGTGGACAAGATTGTTGGGGCGCTGGACGCGACCGGCGGCCTGCCCCTGCAGTTGCTGTGTTTGGCCGTTCTGCCGGGCATATGCGAAGAATTGCTGTGCCGCGGCACCTTGTTGACTGGCATTGGCCGCAGTCTGGGGCGCGGCTGGGCGGTGCTGTTGTCGGCTTTGTTGTTTGCGCTGCTGCACCAATCGCCGCTGCGGTTGGTCCCGCAAGCCGTGCTCGGCGTTGGGCTGGCGCTGTTAACGCTGCGTTCCGGCTCGCTGGTGCCGCCGATGGTGGTCCACGCGGGCCACAACGCGCTGTTGATTGTCGCCCAGACGCAGAGCTGGATTCCCGACGAATAGCTAGTAATTATACTGTATTGCGTGCATCGCTTGCCGTTGGTGGCGCGCGCGCCTACAGTGTCGTCGCGGCCCCGGCGCTGCACTTTGGGCCACAGCCGTGAACACAGTCCGCCGCCGCTTACCGCAAAAATTCCCAATGGCCATCGCTATTTTGCCGGTCGTGCTCGCGACAATCAGCTGCGGCGAGGTCATCCCGGCAAGCACCGATTTTGCCGAGAGTCGCTGCCAGACCGTGTTCGACGATGGCGTCGAAGGGGTGCCGACCATCGAGCTTGGCGCCATTTTTGGCATGACCAATGCCACCGGTTCCGACACCGACGCCTTGTTTGAAGCGCGAGCGCTCCAATTGGCTCTGGCCGAGCTCAACGACCAAAAGTACATCGGCGGCAAGCGCTTGCGGTTGACTTTGTGCGATACCCGCAGTCACTGGTCGACCGGTGGCGGTCAACTCACCCGCGACTTGGTGCGCTGGCTGGTCGAAAAGCGCAATGTTCAGGCGATTTTCACCGATGCCAGCAGCGATACCCAGACCGCGGCGGCGGTGGCGGTGCCGCGCGGGGTGCTCCTGATGGCGATTTCAGCCACTTCCGAGGACCTGACCACTTTGGTCGACAACGGCTTGGTGTGGCGCGTGGCCCCGAGCGATATTTACCAAGGCGCGGTGCTGGCGCATATCGCTACGCAGAATCTGGCTGCGACCGACAAAGTGACCGTTTTGGCGGTGCAAAGTCCGTATGGCGAGGGCCTGATCGATGCGCTAGGTAAGGCGTTGGGCAAGCGCATGGAAGCGCACACGTTTTTTAGCGACGGCAAGGGCATCGCTGCCTCAGTGCAGGCGGCGGTCAACGACAACAGCAAGGCCATTGTGGTGGTCGGGGATAGCGACCAACTGGCCCAAATTGCCAATGCCCGTGCCGACAAACCTGCGCTCAGTGCGCTGCCCTTGTTCAGTTCTGACGGTGCTTGTGAGGGCAGCGTTTTGCAAAAGCCGGTCAAAGCCGGGGCGTCGCTGGCCAGCTTGAAGTGTACCCGCCCGGGCCAAAGTCCGAGCGACGAATACAACTTGTTTGTCAAGCGCTTTGCCGCTAAATTCAAGGGTGCCGATGCCCAACAATCCGGGTTCACCCAGCACGCCTACGACGCTATGTACTGTGTGGCGCTGGCCTACGCCTTCGCCACTCGTGCCGGCGGCCCGCCAGTCGTGACGGGCAAGGCGCTGGCCGAGGGGTTGGCCAAGCTGTCAAGCGGAGAGCAGTTGGCGATTAAACCAAATGATATTAGTAAGATGGTCGGAAAACTGGCGGCCGGAATTGGCATCGACATCAAGGGCACGTCGGGGCCACTGGACTTTAACGACCAGACCGGCGAGGCCCCTTCCGATTATTCGGTTTGGGGTGCGGGCGTGGACGGTAAGCTCGCGAATATAGGCTATTTTGCCGTCAAGGATCAGGGCAAGGGCCAGTATGCGGTGTTGCCGGTGGATGTTACGCCCTAGGTACCCGACCAATTAACGCCGAATCTCAAAGAATTCCCAAACAAAACGGAGCGGCCTGACGCCTCGGGCGCGGACTCGCGACCCACAAAGCAAGCAAAGAGACGCCGAGCAAATCTTAGTTGATCGGCTCTCTGGAGCCCTGACCAATTGAGGCCTTATCGGCGAGAATTCCCCAACAAAACTGAAGCGGCCTGACGCCTCGGGCGCAGGCTCGCGACCTACAAAGCAAGCAAAGAGACGCCGAGCAAATCTTAGTTGATCGGCTCTCTAAGGACAGCCGCCGCATTGCTTGCAGCCGTCGACGCAAGCGCCGTCCCACGCGGTATTGCAGCAAAACGGGTCGTTGTCGCACACGCACTTTTCGCAGGCGCAACCGTTACACGTAGGCATCGGCGAGTCGCCGCAGCCAGGTTTGCACGGTCCGCAATCCCCAGGGCACTTGCCGCAGTCCTCGCCGAGTGCCACGTCGCAGATCTTGTCTCCGCATGCGCAGTCATCTGGGCAATTGACTTTGGTTTCATTGGGATCGCAAGTGTCGTCGCCGCACTGCGGTCCGCAATCTGCCGGACAGCTGGCCGCCGTCTCGGGCGGATCGCACGAGCCATCGCCGCACACCGGGCCGCAGTCCGCGGGGCAGGTGACGTCATCCTCGGTGGCGTCGCAATTGCCATCGCCGCACACCGGCTTGGGACATTCAAATGGGCAAGTCGTCCAGTCCTCAAACGAGTCGTCGCAAAAGCCGTCGCCGCAGTCCTGATCGCAATCGGCGGGGCAGTTTTGTCCGGTTTCGGTCGGACCGCAATCGCCGTCATTGCACTGGCCAAGTGGTAAATCAGGCCCGCCGTCGACGGTGACCTCCGGTCCAACATCGGCCTTGCCGCCGTCGAAGGCATCGCTATCGGGTTTGGTATCCGTAACTTGCCCGTCGGCGACGTCTAGCTTGACGTCACTGGTGCCCGCGTCAAGTTTGCCATCGGCGACCGCATCCGTGCCCCCGGCGTCACTGCTGTCGACCACAACGTCGAGGCCATCGCCTAGGCCATCTCCAGAAGCATCGGCAAGCAAGGCGTCGGCACTCACAGATTCGGTCACTGCACCGTCGCCACTGGCACGTCCGTCGCCGCCAGTTTCAGCGTCCGTCGCGTCCAGTGCACCGCCGTCGCCAAAACCTGCTGGGCCACCGCCGCCACCGCCGACGCAACCCAGCGCGGCGGTAGCCAAAGCAACAGCCAAGACCATGCGAAAATTAGGTTTCATGGCCCGACTACAGTGCGCGGCGACGCCACACGACCAGGCCGGTCAACAATGCCAAGATGGCCAACCAATTGGAGCCGTTAGCGCCGGTTCCGCTGGTGCAGCCGCTGGAATCCTTGGCCGCCGTGCCACCTGTAGTGGTGGTCCCGGTTGTGCCAGTGGTACCCGGATTGCCCTTGGCATACGGATCCCATTTGACCGGCGGCAGCGACTTGCGAAACTCCTCGGTCAAGCTGGCAGTGCCCGGCTTGGCGAAATTGAGCTGGGCGTCGACTTTGTCGGCGACGCTTTGGTCAATATCGAGCGCAGGGCCTTTCTCGTCCAGCACTTGCACTTTGCGCAGCGCTTGACCGCCCTCCGTCTTTATGGCAGCGGTGCCTTTGCCAAAAGCCGGCGAGCCACCGCCGAAATTGCCACACTGACCGACGGTGTTCTTTGGCATATCGTAAGTAATTTCAGTGCCATCGGCAAACTTGAGCTTGGCCTTGGTCGCTTGCTTGCTGCCCGCGTCACAAATTGGCGTTGCCTCAGCGCTATGCACGTTGGACACGTCCGGCAAGTCCGGGTTGGTGGCAAACAACGGATCCTTAGTCATTTCATTGGCCGAAAGCGTCGTGTACAGCCGGGTGATGTACGGCACCGCCTTGTAATCGGCATTGAGCTGTTGTAGCGGTACAATCAGGAAATCATTAAGATCTTTAGCAAACGCCTTGCCGTCAAAACCCAGCGCGACCACCGAGTCGTAGTACTCTTTGCACTTACCGCCGCCCATGTCCGACTTGTAGTTTTGGATGCAGCTGTAGAATTCCTGATCGGTAACCGCGGTGAACTTGGCGTCCTTCTTGATGTATTTCTTGATCAGACCTTGAAGCTGCGAAGTGCGCGGCAGCTGATTCTTGAACATCATGGCCATGAAATCCGCCGGGTCCTTGATCCCTTCGTAGTCACTGGCTTTCCACGAATCTTGGGCAAACTGGATCGGAACGTCCTTGGTCTTGCGCGCCATTTCGGTCAAGAACGCGTGACCGGAGCCCAGATCGACCGCCTTGGTCACCACCGTCTTGTAATTATTGCCGCCGCTCAGCCAGTCGACCACCGCGTCGTTGATTTCGACATGCAGGTAATTCTTCGGGATCGCCCGCGCCTTGTCGAGCACCCACGCCACGATCGGCATGTCGGGCGCTGTCGCCAGCGCGGTCAAGCGAATCGGCAGGCACGGGGTGTTTTCATCCAGCGTCACCGCGATCGGCACCAAGTCGCCAGCACCTTTGTCTTTTTGCAGTTGCAGCGCCAGGAACACGAACTTCTGTTTGGCGTACGTGTCAATCAGGCCTTCGGTGGCCTTGGGCTGGATGTACTTGTTGTCGTTGAGCCATTTGACGATTTCAGAGCCGTTTTCGCCTGAAATAACCACGGCCTTATACGGACCTACGTTTTCCTCAAGCAGTACTTTGACGCCGCCCTCATTTATGGTTTCGCCACCGCCACCAGCAGAAGCAAACTGACACATCGGCACATTGCATTCATTGGTGTTTTTCCAATTGAGCTGGAATTGGGGCGTGGTTGCCTGCTCCAGCAACTGAAACACCGTGTCCGAGCTGGGTTGCAGACCACCACCGACGGGCGGCTTTTGCAGCGGCAGCAGCCACGAAAACGACTTGTCATCGCCGGTGTAGCTGATCTGGATGTGTACCGTCATCTTGCCGTCTTTGTGGACGTACAGGATGCGCTCGGCGCTTTGATCGACCGGCTGGGTGAAACAGAAAAAGCCGCCACACGCCCACGCAGGGGCAGCAGCCAGTACAGTTGCGCACGAAATCGCGGCAAGCAAACGACGAAAGGTGTTCATGGGTTCCTCCACAATAGGCACCAAACTGGCGGCCCAAGGATACGGGAAAACCACTGGCACGCAAGCGAAAACCGCCGGTACCGAATCACAACCGATACATTAAATTGGATGGTCGCGCCACGTATTCACTGCTACACTTTCGGCCCTCGCGCCAGTTGGCGTACCAGAGTCGTCGATGAAAGCCTTAGGTTTCCTCGTGTTGTGTGGTGCCGTCGTGATCAGCGCTGCGTGCTCAGAAAAATCGCCACCGCTGCTGGCCGCTTCGCCGTTGCAACCGCCCAAACCGGGTGGGCCAAATGAACCTGCACAAAATCAGCCACCTGCGGCCAAGCCCGGCGAAACACCCGGACAAGACGGCGTCAAAGACGCGCCGCGCGTGTGCAACAAGGCAGAAAACCCAGCGTGTGCCGTCGAAATTGATCCGAAACTGGCCGCTGAACACGGCCCCGCTTTGGCGATGGATGGCGACAAGTTTGGTCAGGGCGTCACTTTGGCCGAGTCGGTCAAGATTAGCGATCTGGCTGCCGACCCAGAAAAATACGCTGGTAGACGAGTCCGGATCGAGGGCGAAGTAGAAGATGTGTGCCAAATGGCCGGCTGCTGGTTTACCGTCAAGAGCGATATCCCTGGCAAGACCATGAAATTCAAAGTGACCGACGGAGTGATGGTGTTTCCGATGAGCGCCAAGGGCAAATACGCGGTTGCCGAAGGGACGGTGCGCAAAATGCAGCTCAATCTGGAAGCGACCAAGAAAGTGCTGGCCCACGAAGCCGAAGAACAGGGGCGGCCGTTTGACCCCGCTACTGTCACTGAAGCGCTGACCATTGTCCGTGTCGACGGCCTCGGTGCGGTGATTCGGGTGAAGAAGTAGGCAGGGATTCGGGTGAAGAAGTAGGCGGTGATTCGGGTGAAGACGTAGGCCGTGATTCGGGCGAAGACGTAGGCGGTGATTCGGGTGAAGACGTAGGCGGTGATTCGGGCGAAGACGTAGGCGGTGATTCGGGCGAAGAAGTAGGCCGTGATTCGGGCCACGAAGTAGGCGCCCAACCAAGATCGGAGACTGTTGATGTTTCAGGCAAATTTGCTGCAGGACCACGTGGTGTTGATTACCGGCGGCGGCTCCGGTCTGGGTCGGGCGATGGCCGAGCGTTTTGGTCAATTGGGCGCCAAAGTGGGCGTAGTCGGCCGCCGCGAGGCTCTTTTGCAAGAAACCGTAGCGGCCATCGCTGCCGCAGGTGGCACCGCCGCGTGGGCCCGTTGCGATGTGCGCGATCCTGCGTCGGTCACTGCGGCGGTGGACGCCATCGAAGCGCAATTGGGTCCGGTGACCACGCTTATCAACAACGCCGCGGGCAATTTCTTGGCGGCGACCGAGGAGTTGTCGGCCAATGCGTTTGACGCCGTGGTCAAGATCGTGCTCAACGGCACCTTCAATTGCACACTGGATCTGGGACGGCGCTGGATTGAGCGCGGCACCGCCGGCCAAGTGCTGGCGATCGTGACGACCTATGCGTGGACGGGGTCGGCGTTCGTAGTGCCGTCGGCCTGTGCCAAAGCCGGCGTGTTGGTGTTGATGAAGTCGCTGGCGGTCGAGTGGGCCACCTACGGCATTCGCTGCAACGCCATTGCCCCCGGACCGTTTCCGACCGAAGGCGCGTTTTCGCGGCTGATGCCTGAAGGCATGCACCAAGAAGCGCTCCAGCAAGTGCCGCTGGGTCGCTTCGGTCGCCCCGAGGAATTAGCCAATCTTGCCGCGTACCTATGCAGCCCGATGAACGCGTGGATGACCGGCGAATGTGTGACCTTGGACGGCGGCGAAGTGCTCAAGGCTGGCCAAGAATTTAGCCGCATGACCGACATCCCGCGCGACGAGCTCAAAGCCGGACTGGCGATGATGCGGCCGACCAAGTCCGCGAAATAGGACATGATTTCAGCAATTCAGCGATGAATGAAGGCCAAAAAGCCGCCGTTGGCTATGCACTGGGCTTGGTGGCGACCGCTGCGCAAGTGGGCTATTCGCTGTGGATTGGCCCGCAACCCAAGGCCGAACAACCAGCGCCTTCGTTGGCGGTGTGGTTGGCCAACCAACTGGGTTTTTGGGCGCTGGCGTGGCTGACGGCGACTTTGGCGTGCACGCCGTTGCGCCACTGGACCGGGGCCAAGTGGCCGGCGCTGTGGCGAAAACGCCTTGGGTTGACCGCGTTTGCGCTGGCTTGCCTGCATGTAACCGTGTGGCTAGTCGGCGAAAAACGCGCCGATTTGGCGGCGGTCGGGGCAGATTTCGCCGAAAAACCGTGGCTGGTGTTTGGGCTGATGACCTTCCTTGTGCTGGTTACACTGGCCGCGACCACGCCAACGGTAGTGGTCAAACGCTTGGGCGGTGTGCGCTGGCGGCAAGTGCACCGGTTGATTTACCCGGCTGGGCTGCTGGCGATTCTGCACTATGCCTTGCGCGAGGACGCCGACGCCCAGCACTGGATCGGGTTTGCTTTGCTAATCAGCTTGTTGTTGTGGGCACGCCGCTATCCGCCGGCCACCAAAACCAGCCGTTGACAGTCACCGCTGGCGTCCTACCCTGATTAGTTTTGGCGCACCAATCCTATAACTATCTGAAATTATTTCGCATGACGCCTTGACAATCGGGCTGGGGCAATTTCTTTGGTAGTGGTCGCGAGGCCATGACAAAAGAAAAACCAACAAGGCCCGTCAGTTGCGGGCAGGAGCGAAGCTATGACTGTGTTACGATGGAATCCTTGGGTGGACGCTTTCAGCCTTCACGCCGAAATCAACCGTGTTTTCAATGGCACGGCCGGCGAACAGGGACCGCGCCACCAGCCGCGGACCCAAAATTTCGCGCCGGCGGTGGACATTGTCGAGCAAGCCGACAAGTTCATTCTCAAGTTCGACCTGCCAGAAATCCAGGCCGCCGATGTGGATATCTCGATTGAAAACCAGATCTTGACCGTCAAGGGCGAGCGTAAGTCGGAAGCGCCCGAGACCAAAAGTGGCTGGCAGCGGCTGGAGCGCAATTACGGCAAGTTTTCCCGCAGTTTTACCCTGCCGAACAACGTCGATGCCGACAGCATTGCCGCAGCGGCTAAAGATGGGGTGTTGCGGTTGGAATTGCCCAAGAAAGCCGAATCTCAGGCCCGCAAGGTTGCGGTGACTCAGCTGGGCTAAATCGGACCAAGTGTAAATGCCAGCCCGTCGCCCTTGTCGCGGTGGTGATTCCGCCGGCCGGTGCTCGCGATTGCTTTACGGCAGTTGCGAGTTGCCGGCCGCGCCGGTTTTGCGCTAGGGTCAGCGCCATGAATACGCCACGTTTTTCCGCTTTTGCCGCCTCAATCCTCGCCCTAGTTCTGTGCAGTGCCTGCGCGGACAGCGAAACGGGTTTGTTTCCGACAAACTCGGCGCGGGTCAAAGTCAAAGTGGACTTGCTGCATCGCCCGCTGCCCGAGCTGCCACTGCCGTCGGACCTCGCCACCCGTTTGACCCCGGCCTCGCCGACTGGTCGCCGCATCAATGCCTCTTTGGTGGCCAGTACCCACTTTGAACGGCTGGTGCGCGGCAAGATCGACGAGTTGGACGGCTGGGGCGTGTACATGCCGATTTCGATTCCGTTTGATGGGCCGATCGACCCGCTGGTGGTGCGCAAGGCCCACGTTGGCGACGATTATGCGACCGCCAACGATGTGGTTTATGTGATTGATGTTACGCCAAATTCACCGGATTTTCGCAAGCCGATGCCGATGGATTTGGGCGCGGGCAATTTTCCCATCGTGCTCGGCGAGCGCGATTTGAATGGACATTCCAGCAGCGATGCGCGCGGTGATTCGCTGAGTGTGCTTTTCGATGAAGTCGACGAAGACACGAATAAAAATGGGCTATTGGACCCAGGCGAGGATACCGATCTCGACGGTCTGCTCGACCAACCCAACTATTTGCCCGGTCAAACGCCGACTGCGACCGATTTGGCGGGGCGGGCCGATGCGCTGATGACGTTTTACGAACGGCAGACCCACACCCTGCTGTTGCGCCCGTTGGTGCCGCTGCGCGAGCGCACGACCTACGCGGTGGTGGTGACGCGGCGCTTGCTCGATGCCAAAGGTCAGCCGGTGGGGTCGCCATTTCCGGGCGCGCACCACTTGGATCAGCGACAGGCGCTGCAACCTTTGGCCGAATTGCTCGATACCCAACCAGCGGCGCTGGGTGGCCTCAGTCGTGCCGACGTCGCCTTCGCTTGGACCTTCAGCACTGGGTCAATGATGAATGATTACAAGGTTGTACGCGATGGGCTGTACGGTTTTGGCGCCCAAAAACACCTGGCGACCGCCTTTGCGCCGACGCTGCAGCTGCGCAAGATGGATCTGGAGCAAGACAATAAACCCCATGCCGGCATGTATGTGCTGTCGGGGGCGACGTTTTCGGCCATGTTGCAGTTGCTCAATGGCACGTTTTTCAATTTCAAGGACGGCAGCGAGGAGGCGTCGCGGTTGATGAAGGCGCAAAAATACGTGGATTTTCACGTTTTTGGCCTGATGCCCTCGCCGCGCTTGTTTCCGCGCAAAGGACCCAACGGCTACTTGGACTACAACGAAATGACGTGGCCGGTGGACTTGGCCACCACCCCTACCGCAGCCGAAGTCGAGCTGGTGCCGTTTTGGCTGACTGTGCCCAAGAAGTCAGTCAGCGCCCGCAAGGACGGCAAACCAGCGAGCGTGGCCATTATCGGCCATGGCTACATGTCGTCGCGCATCGATGCAGCGCTGTTTGGCGGCTACATGGCTCAGCACGGGTTGGCGGCGTTTTCGATCGACAATGTCAGCCACGGCTTGCCGTTGGGCCCCAAGGAACTCGCCGAGTTTGCCACAGATTACGGCGATGTAGCCGGCAGCTTGGGCGCGCGCGGGGTCGTTGCGGCCTTGGCCGACACCCGGGCGTGGGATCAGGACTTGGACGGCAACCCCGATTCGGGCGCCGATTTTTGGACGGCCTACACCTTTCACACCCGCGATGTACTGCGGCAAACCGCTGTGGATTATATGCAGTTGGCGCGAGTGTTGCGCAGTTTTGACGGCAAACGAAGCTGGGACAACGATTGCAATGGCGATGGAAAAGGCGGCGATCTAGCAGGCGATTTTGACGGTGATGGCATCGTTGACATTGGCGGCGCCGACGCCACGATTGGCATGACCGGCAGCTCGCTCGGCGGCATCACCGCGGCCATGATGACCGGTTTGGAACCCCACATCGCCGCGACTGTGCCCATGTGCGCTGGAGGCGGGCTGGGCGACGTCGGCGTTCGCAGCGAGCAAGGCGGGGTCCGCGAGGCCGTGATCCTGCGCATTATGGGCCCGCTGTATGTCGGCACCCCCAAGGACGGCAAACTGGCGATTCAGACCGTGGTGCCGCGCATGAACAAGACGGAGACCATTACCGTCAGCCACGCCAAGCTGGTCAAGGCCGGCGACGGCGTGCTGGTGCAGAATCTGGATAACGGCGAGTACGACTGCGCGCTGGTGACTGCGGACGGGCGCTTTCAGGTTGCGGTGGCGTCCGATGTCGTGATGGCCAAGCCACAAGCGCACAAGATCTCGATTTTTCAAGGTAATCCGTTTCTGGTTGGCGTTCGTGATCCAGTGAAAGGCAAGGCGTGCTCGGTCAAGGCGGGCGCCAAGCCAGTTCAAGTGGTCGATTCTTTTGATACCGACGTCAAATTTCACTTTCAGTCCAAGCCGTTGCTGTTTAAGAGTGGCGACGCCTTGGCCCCGTTGGCCGAAGGGCTGGCGCTGCATCGGGCGCGACCCGAGCTGCGGCGCTTCATGGGTATCGCTCAGACGGTCCTAGATCCCGCCGATCCAGCTGTGATTGCCGCCAGTTGGAAGTATGGCTCGCTCAAGTATGCTACTGGCGAAAAGCCCAATGCTCACATGGTAGTGCTGACCACGATTGGCGACTTGGCGGTGCCGGTGGCGACTGGGGCGGCGATTGCGCGGTCGGGCGGTCTGCTGGACTACACCACCAAAAGAGCCGAGTGGGACCAGCGCACCGCCAACCAAGTGCTGATTGATGCTCATGTTTTGGAGGGTGTGCATCGCTATGGTCGCTACAAGACGCCAACGGGCGAGCCGGTGCTGGTCGATCCAGAGGACTTGTCGGGATCGGCGGCACTGACGGCGGGAACCGCGTGGCTGACAGCGCCGCCGTATCCGTCGGGCAAAGATGGTTACTTTTTGCCGCGACTGCGGACAGGGCTGCATAAATTCTTGATCGGTAAGGATAATCATGACGGAGTGTCGGGAGCGCTTTTTCCGATGGTCATTCCAGAAGGGCGCCACGATTTGAACGATCCGGGGGTCCACACCGACAAACAGGTCGCGCAGTGCAAGAAGCTGGGCGGCGACAGCGACAAGTGTGCGGCCAAGAACAACGCCTATTTTGACAACGGGTCGCTGCTGCGGCACACGATTGCGGCGTATTTGGCCAATGGCGGCAAGGCGTTTGAGATGCATTCGTGCTACAGCACCGATAATTGTCCGGCTGCACTAGTTCCAGGGCCGCCCTAGCTCTACCTGCCGGCCAAGGACACCCACACCTGCATGACTTTAGAACTCTTAGCCCAACTGCGTCTGCTGGGCGACCGCGGTCGCGATCTGCGGCCCCTGAACTTGCCCTTGGGCGACGGCGGGCAGTTGCACGCGCGGCAGCTGGGGCCTGCTCATGGACGACCTGTGGTACTGCTGCACGGTTTTTGTGGGACTTGGCGCCAAATGCTGGTGGCGGCGCGGGCGATTGGTGGCCAGCGGCGACTCGTTCTGATCGATGCACGCGGCCACGGGGCTTCGACCTCGTTTGTGGGCAAGCCGACCATGGCCAGACTCGCTGACGACTTGAGCGAGGTGTTGGCGACGCTCAGCAGTAATGCCGTCGATGTGGTCGGCCTGTCGATGGGCGCCCAGACGGTGTTTGAGTACGTAAGACGGCACGGTACAGCGCGCTTGGGCAAGATAGTATTAGTCGACCAAGGCCCGCGGCTGCGCGCCGCGCCGGGCTGGCCGCACGCCTTGTTTGGCGGTATGGACGACACCGAGGTCGCGCAGGCCTTGGAAACCATTGCCCATCAGCCGAGGGCGTTGGGGCGGGCGTGGCTGCGCGGGGTGTGGCGTTCGGGCGAGTCGCTGCCCGTGCGGTTGGCGCTGACCCCGCAGTTTCTGGCTGGACTGCCCGGCACCCGCGCCGATACGCTGCGGCTGGCCCACGACATGCTGGATCAAGACTGGCGCGAAGTAGTCCCGCACATCGACCGTCCGGCGTTGCTGTGCTACGGCGGCCGCTCGATGTATCCCGATGCGGGCCGGTGGATGCACGCCCACTTGCCGGGTTCGCAACTGGAATGGTTTGCCAAGAGTGGTCACGGCCTGATGTTTCAAGAGCCGGCGCGGTTTAGTCAGGTGGTCGGGCGTTTTCTAGATTGACCCGCGGGCCCAACAACTGGCCTTCGCTTCTTGCCGCCACCCACCCGCAGGGCTGGGACTTTGGTCAAGGCAAGTGTACCGCCGACGTCGCGGCGAACGGTTTTGATTTGCTAGGGGTTAGTGGGCGCATCGGCCGGTGGAAGGTCGAAAAGGTCTTAGATCAAAAGCTCAAACCCTTGCTGCCCCAAGCCGTGCAACAAGCGGGCTACAGTCCCAATCGTGACCCCGATATCACGGGGACCATTGCGAAAATGCAAAAGACGTTCGCGTTTACTGGGGCAGGTGCCAGTGGCGCGGCGGGTGATGCCGGCGCCATGGCGGCCAAGCTGAGTGCCCCTTCGCCCAGCCTCGATGTGAGCATGCCTGAGGACTTTATCGTGCCGTTGGGCGATTCGGGTCTGCAGCTGATTATTGCCCGCAGTACGCCGATCGATCTGTCTGCGCAGGCCGCCGGTAAAGCCAGTCAGCCGCTGACCGAGACGCTGTCGCTGCGGCTAGGAGCCCGTCGGAAATCAATCGGTTATGAAATATCTTTGCGGTTATACACAATGAATCTATTGCGATCCGACAGTCTCCTAGCTTCACAGATATTCTCAACTGTCCAAGAACTGCCCGGAGTGAATCCGTGCAGTTTCGGACAGTTGCCGCCGTCT
>SHZD01000066.1 GCA_009692465.1 Myxococcales bacterium | reverse complement strand
CCGATGTCCGTCCGCGTCAGCCCTTACCTTTTGAGTCTAATCGACTGGACTGACCCCTACCGCGATCCGTTGCGCCGGCAGTTTATCCCGCTGGGCTCGCAACTACAGCCGGACCATCCAGAATTGACGCTGGATTCGCTGCACGAACAGGAGGACGCACCGGTTGCAGGACTGACCCACCGCTATCCGGACAAGGCGCTTTTCTTGGCGCTGGACACTTGCCCGGTTTATTGCCGTTTCTGCACGCGCAGTTACGCAGTGGGTTTGGATACGGAGTTAGTCGACAAAGTCCACATGTCGATCGACGCCCAGCGCTGGGAGCAGATTTTCGCCTATATCGCGACTCGTCCTGAGCTGGAGGACATCGTACTGTCGGGTGGCGATGTCTACAACTTGCCGGCCAAGCACATTCGTACGCTGGGCGAGCGCCTGCTCAACTTGCCTAATATTCGACGGATTCGTTTCGCCACCAAAGGTCCAGCGGTGATGCCGCAAAAGCTGATCACGGACAGCGAGTGGACGCGCGCACTGTGCGATGTGGTGCTGTTGGGGCGCAAGCTGCGCAAAGACGTGGTGTTGCACACCCACTTCAATCATCCGCGCGAGATTACTTGGATTACCGCTGAGGCACTGGGTCGGCTGGCGGAGTTTGGGGTCTTCATTCGCAACCAGTCGGTGTTGCAGCGTGGCGTCAATGACGATGTTGAAACTTGCAAGTTGCTGTGCAAGCGACTGGGCCATGTCGGCGTGCATCCGTATTATGTGTATGTTCACGATTTGGTCAAAGGTGTCGAAGACTTGCGTACAACGCTGCAGTGCGCCATCGACTTGGAAAAGGCCGTGCGCGGGTTGACCGCCGGTTTTAACACGCCAACTTTTGTGGTCGACACCCTTGGCGGCGGCGGCAAGCGCGATGCGCACAGTTACGACTTCTACGACCGCGATTCGGGCATCGCGGTGTTTTCAAGCCCGAATGTCGATGCGGAGAAGCAGTTTTTCTTTTTCGACCCGATTGAGGCGCTTGAGCCCCGGGTTGCTGCACGGTGGGCCGACCCCGTTGAGCGCGAACGGCTCAAGGCCAAGGCCAGTGTGATGGCACGCGCGCTTCGCGGCCATCGCTAAGCGCCACCGCACGCTGACACCACCTAGAGAGCCGATCAAATAAGATTTGCTCGGCGTCTCAGTGCTTGCTTTGTGGGTCGCGAGCCTGTTGCGCCAAGAAGCGCGGTGCGAGGTGCACGGATTGTTGTCGTCACAGCCACCCGTCGGTCCGGCCTTGCATACGCAGTTGGTGGCCAGTTGGCCCGCTTTGCACACGCCGCTTTGACAATTATCGGTTGTTGTACACAGATTGCCGTCGTTACATCCCGTCTTGTCAGCAACTGGCACGTTTTGGCACCCAAGCTTGGCGGCGCAAGCATCTGCGGTGCAAGCGTTTGCGTCGTCACAGGTTTTTGCCACTGGCTTGATCTTTCGCAAACGATGGTCAACGCCGCCAGCGACCAGCAACTCGCCACCAGGCAGGGCCAGAACCCCGTAAGGCTTGGAAAACTGGGCAACAGCGCCAATTCCGTCCACCACCCCAAAGACAGCGGAACCGGCCACCGTAAAGCTGCGGCCACCCGGAATCAGTGCGCGCACCCGGTTGCTTGCGCCACCTGCTTCTGTGACGTAGACGATGCCACTGCCGTCAACGCCGACACCCACCGGTGTGTGAAACCGCGCGCCAAATGGCAAAACGCCGTCTGCGCTACCGACAACATTGTAACCCGCTATGGTGATTACCAAACCGTGTGGGGTAATGCGGCGAATCGTGGCGTTGTTGGTGTCGGCGACGTACAAGTTTGCTGAGCCGTCGATGGCCAGCCCGTGCGGGGAGTAGAACCTAGCGGCAGTGCCAACGCCGTCGATCCAGCCAACTCCGGATTGGCCCGCAAAGGTCGTCACCGTGCCATTGGGTGCGACCTTACGAATCGCGTTGTTGTATTTGTCAGCAACGTAAACGTTGCCGAGCTTGTCGATCACCACATCCGTCGGTTCATAAAATCGTGCCGCCTTGCCAACGGCGTTGACGAACCCTGTACTGTTGCTGCCAGCAAACGTCGTCACCGTGCCATCGGTCGCCACCTTGCGAATGCAATGATTTCCAGCATCAGCGACGTACAGTTCGCCGTTGGCAGCGATGGCAATTCCGGAAGGCTCGCTAAAGCGCGCAACTGTGGCCGGGCCGTCCACATATCCGGCTGCTAGCCAAGGCGCGCCCGAGAAAGTACTGACGACGCCGGCAGAACTGACCTTGCGAATACAAAAGTTACTGGCATCAGCAATGTACAGAACGCCAGCGGCATCGCGTACGGCGCGCTTTGGGAAGTTGAAGCGGGAATCAACAGCCGGCCCATCGAGTTTGCCTGCGTCCTTGCCCGCATAGGTGCTGACTTGGACTGCAGGCTGGCACTGACCAGCGCTGCACTGCAAGGCAATTGCGCAGCCATCGTCGGTCGCGCACGCCGTCCCGTCAGCGGTGGCGACGTAGGTACACGCGCCTGTTTGGGGGGTACATCCCGGTTCGGTGCACGGATTGTTGTCGTCGCATTGCGGTTTGAGTGCAGCCAAGCACTTGCCGGTTGCCGCGTCGCAGGTGTCGGCGGTACCGGCGTCGCCGTCGTCGCAAACGTGGCCACGAAACTCAATCACCCGAATGCGTCCGTGCGCTGTGTCCGCGACCAGTAAGCGGCCAGCGGGATCGACCGCTAGGCCGTTCAGTTCGGAAAACACAGCGTTCCCAGCCGGGCCATCATTGGGCAAGGTCGCGCTACAGGCTGGGAATCCGCACAGGGTCGCCACTTTGTCGGCGCAACTGACAGTCCACGACGAGTTGCAGCAAGCGGGTTCGGCGACGCAAATCTTGGCCACGCAAGGATCGCACGCTGAGGCCAAACTCTTACCGGTCAGGCACGGGTGATGTGCGCAAGTCGTGATGTTGTTTATGGTTGTCACCTTGCCATCTAGGCCAAGTTTGCGCACTCGCGTGTTCTTGCGGTCGGCAATGAATAGAGCGTCCGTGCCATCAAACGCGACTGCAACTGGGTCGGAAAATTGCGCGGACAGCGCCGGTCCATCGGCAAGGCCAGCAGTGCCGGTGCCAGCGACGGTCGAAACCACAGCGCCGACCGTCATCTTACGAATCAAATGATTGTTTGAATCGGCGATAAATAGATCGCCGGTAGTTGAAAACGCCAGACCATAGGGGTAATAAAATTGGGCGGCGGTCCCAGTGCCGTCTTTCTTGCCATAGGCGCTTTGTCCCGCAACAGTCGACACGCTGCCATCCAAGGCAACCTTGCGAATCCGGTTGTTGTAGTGGTCGGCGACAAACAACACCCCGCTCTTGTCCATGGCCACGCCGCGCGGATTGTAAAACTTGGCCACGGAGGCGGCACCATCAACACTACCGACCACGCCATTGCCAGCGTAAGTCGTGACAACGCCATCGCTAGTGATCTTGCGGATCACGTTGTTCTCTCGGTCCGCCACGAACACGTTGACTCCATCGGTAGCCAATTGTTCCGGAGAGGAGAAGCGTGCAGCGCTCCCCTGTCCATTGACCAAGCCAACTGCACCGGGCATGCCGGCAAACGACCGGACCACGCCATCTGGCGTGATTTTGCGAATCACGTGGACATTGACCTCGCTGAAGTAAATGTTGCCGACGCTATCGACCACGATGCCATTGGGCGAGTTCAACTGGGCAAAACTGCCTTTGCCATCCATGAGATCATTGATCGGTTTGCTGCCCGCCAGCGTGCTGACCCACGCGGTTGTGGTCGCCGCGGTGCAGACCTCGCCCTGACAGACCGTGGCTTTGGTGCACGCATCGGCGTCGTCGCAGACGGTGCCGTTGGCCTTGCCCTTACACACAGTGCTGCCGCAATTGGCAATCTTAACACCAGCTTGGCAATTGCCTACTTTGCAGGCGTCGCCGGAAGTGCAGGGGTCGCTGTCCGAACATGCGGCCCCGTCAAAGATTGGCTTGTTGCCGCAGCCGGTAGTCCCACAGGCGTCGATGGTGCAGACTTTGTTGTCGCTGCACTTGCTGGCATCTGCCAAGTGGATGCAGCCGCTGGCGCCGTCGCAAGAGTCTGTCGTGCACGCCACGTTGTCATCGCACAGGCCCGCCGATGCGGTGTAGACGCCCTTGGTCGCATCACAGGCTTCGGTCGTGCAGGGATTCTTGTCGTCGCAATTGACGGCTGTACTTCCGGTGCAAGTGCCCTTGCTGCAGCCGTCGCCAGAAGTGCAGGCGTCATTGTCGGTGCAGGTCGCGGTGTTAGGGGCGTTGATGCAGCCGAATTTGGCATCGCAGCTGTCATTGGTGCACCGTTGCTGTCGTCGCACGGTTTGCCTATATTCAGGCCTAGCATGGCGCATACGCCAGCTTTACAGTTTTCTCCTTTAGTACATGGAGTTCCGTCGTCACAAGGCTCATCGTTGTGCAAATAGGCAACCTTGCACAGGCCAGTTGCGACTACACAGGTGTTTTTCTGGCAGAATCCGTCGTCAACCGAAGCGCAGGTCACCGGCGTAGCTGGATTAATCTTGCAATTCCAAGGAATTGCTGACTTGTCGCACTAGAGCGTGCCATTGCACTGATTGCCGTCCCTGGGTCAGGCAGTCGGGATCGACTTTGCACTTGCATAGGTCCGTGCCGGCCTTGCAGCTGCCTCCGTCGCAGACATCGCCCTGGGTGCAGGGCGCGCCGTCGTCACAGACCTTGCCTTGATTAACAAATGTCATTGCACACTTGCCCAGTTTTGGATCGCACAAGTTGTGGCTGCACTGGGTATTGCCGACGCTGGGGCAGCCGATCACGGTTTTGGCATTGACCGCGCACACGTTGGTCGCCTTGTCGCAGAACATGGTGGCATTGCACAGATCGCCGTCTTCATAGTCGATGCAGTCCACGTCTTCGCTGCACTTGCAGGTGTTGTTGCCGAGTTTGCAGTCTCCGGCGCCACAGACGTCGTTTGGCGTGCATTTGCTGCCGTCGGCATCGCATAAGATTCCATTAGTTACCGGCGTTTTCACGCAAGCGCCAGTGGCAATCTCGCAACTGTTCTTGGTGCAATCGGTGTCTTCGGCATTGGGGCACACGACGACGGTCGACGGATTTGGAAGGCAAAGGACCGTGTCCGAAGGCGCAAGCTGTTGGATGAGCTTTCGGCGGAATCACAGCGGCTTGGACTGGACTGAGCTGTGGCCCCAGGTGGGGGATACAGCGTGGCCGATGACATGGACTTTTTGCCGTTGAAATTGGAAGGAAATTCCGATCCGCATCCCGTGGGTCCGATGCGGCTTTTGGGCGCTTCGCCCAAAAGTTGGGGCCCGGTGACGGCGCCGCGCCGGCATTCGCTCAGCCTGTTGCCCGACCGGCGTGATCGCAGCGCCACAAAATGGTCGAGCTGAGCTGAAGTTGGCGGCCTTGCGAGCGCCCTGGGCTCCTGCCCCCACTCAAAGGCAATTGGGAATCACCGCATTCACACACTTGCCAGTCTGAGCATCACAACTATCCGCCGTGCACTTCTTGCCATCATCGCAGTTCTTCACCAATCCAGTCAAGCACTTGCCGCCACTGCACTGGTCATTGCTAGTACACGGATTGCCATCTTCGCAACCCACGGTATTGTTGACCCAAAAACACATGCCCTTACTCGGCTCGCACTTATCATCGGTGCACACATTCTTGTCGCTGCAGTCCTTGACGGTGCCAGCGCACGCTCCGCCTGTGCAAACATCGGTCCCAGTGCACACCAAGCCATCGTTGCAACTGGCGCCATCGACCGCGCTCTTGATGTCGCACTTCTTGGTGGCATTGCAGAACTCGACGGTACACGCACTGCCGTCGTCTTTGCAGTGGCTGTCGACCGTGCAGTTGCCGCCGCAGCTCACGATCGCCGCGTTCAAACACACGCCGCTCTTGGCATCGCATGAATCTGCAGTGCAAGCCTTGCCGTCGTTGCAGTTCTTATTGACGCCCCCACACTTGCCGCTCTGGCAGGTTTCGGCCACGGTGCATGGCACGCCGTCATCGCAAGCCTTGCCGTCCTGATTGAGAAACATGCAGTCGCCGGTATTGGGTTCGCACAAGTCCGCGGTGCAGGCGTTGTTGTCGGTGCACACTTTGGCCGCGGTGGGTTGGCACAGGCCGCCCTTGCAAGCATCGCCGGTAGTGCACGGTTTGTTGTCGGTGCAGTTGGTCGGCACGCTAACCGCTGGATGGGTGCACTGCTTGCTCTTGATGTTGCAAATCTCGCTGGTACACACGTTGCCGTCGTCTTTGCACTCGGCGTCTTTGTAGCAGTAGTTGCCGCAGCCGCCGACGGCGGTAAAGGTGCAGGCCCCCGACACTTTGTCGCAGGCGTCGGTCGTACAGGCGTTGGCGTCGTTGCACACCTTGGCCGCGCCGGCTGCGCACTTGCCGCCGCTGCACACATCGCCGACGGTGCACGGGACATTGTCGGTGCAGGCCCCGCTCGACAGCGGCGTGAACAAGCAATTGCCGGTCTTGGTATCACACGTGTCCGAAGTGCAGACGTCACTGTCGTTGCACACCTTGAAGTTGCCGCCTAAGCACACGGTATTCTTGCAAAAGCTCACCGCGCTGCAGCCATTGCCGTCGTCGCACTGGCTGTCATTGGCGACACTCTTAAAGGTGCACCACTTGATCGTGACGTTGCAGGTGACCGTGGTGCACGGGTTGGTGTCCTCTTTGCAATCGGCGTCCTTGAAACAGTAGTTGCCGCAGCCGGCAATGGGAGTGAACACGCAGGCGCCGCTGGCCGCGGTGCAGCTGTCGGTGGTGCAGACATTCTTGTCGTCGCAGACCTTTGGCGGTCCAGCCGCGCATTTGCCCACTGCGCAGGTGTCGGGCCCGGTGCAGGCGTTGCCGTCGGAACATTGCGCAGCATTGGCTGTGGTGGCGCACTGCCCAGTCTTGGCGTCGCACAAGTCGTCGGTGCACACCTTGCTATCGTTGCAATTCTTGGCATTTTGGCCCACGCACTTGCCGGTCACGCACAAGTCCACGCCGGTGCACGAGCTGCCATCGTCGCAGGCGGTCAAGTTGGCGGCGGCCTTGCTGGCACACTTCTTGGTGGCGCCATCGCAGAAGTTGAGCACGCACGGGTCGCTCGACTTTGGGCAATCCGCATCCACCGCGCAAGTGGTGGTGCAGCCGATGATCGCCGGGTTGGTGCATTTGCCGGTGGTTTTGTCGCACGCGTCGGCGGTGCAGGGGTTGTTGTCGTTGCAGGGGACGGCGGCGCCCGCTTGGCAGCTGCCTTGCGCACAAGAATCGTTGGCTGTACACGGATTGCCGTCCTGACACAGCCCAGCTTGGTTGTTGTGAACGCACGCACCGGTCTGAACCAAGCACAAGTCGGCGGTGCACGAGTTTGTGTCGTCGCAGTTGGTGATTTTGCCGCCGATGCACTTGCCTTTGCTACAGCTTTCCAAGGTGGTGCACGCGCTGTTGTCGGTGCATGGGGTGCCATCGGCGGCCAGCGTCTGCGCGCACTTCAAGGTCACGCCGTCGCAAATCTCGTTGGTGCATGAGTTGCCGTCGCCAGGACAGTCGCTGTTCTTGCCGCAATTGCCGCCACAGCCGATGATGGGCACCACCACGCAAGCGCCGGTGCTGGTGTTGCAGGAGTCCGCAGTGCAGCCCTGATTGTCATTGCACACCTTGGCGACACCAGCCACGCACTTGGCCGCGAAGCACTTGTCGCCGTTGGTGCAGGCGTTGCCGTCGGTGCAGGTGGTGCCGTCAGCCAAGGCGTACGAGCAGGCTCCGGTGGCCTTGGCGCAACTGTCGCTGGTGCAGACATTGTTGTCGCTGCAGGTTTTGGCCGAACCCGCCGCACAGACTTTGCCTTTGCAAGTGTCCGCCAGCGTGCAGGCGTCTAGATCCGAACAGGGCAGGGTGTTGGCGCCAAATGTACACCCGCTCGCCGGATCGCAGCCGTTGGTGGTGCACACATTGGTGTCGTCGCAGACCTTAAGCACGCCAGAGCACTTGCCGTCTTTGCAGGTGTCCGTCGCCGTGCATTGCGAACCGTCGTCGCACACTGGGCCGGTCAACAGCGCAAACACGCAACCCTTGACTGCGTCACACCCGTCTTTGGTGCACGCATTCTTGTCATCACAAGTGGGCGCCTTGCCTGCCGCGCAAATGCCCGCCGCACACGCATCGCCAACTGTGCACACGCTGCTGTCGGCGTTGCATTGGCTGCCGTCGCTGACGGCTTTGAGCCCGCATTTGCCGCTGACCGCCTCGCATTGCTGTTGTTGGCACTCGGTGTTGCCGGTGGTGCCACAGCTGACGATGGTCTTGAGGTTGACCTTGCAGGTGCCGGTGTCGCAGACCAAAGTGCCGTTGCACAGGTTGCCGTCCTCCAGTTTTGCGCAATCGGTGGTCGTTTTGCATGAGCATAGGGCAATGCCGGCCTGACAGGCGCCGTCCTTGCAAAAGTCCTTGGCGGTGCAGATGTTGCCGTCATCGCAGTCTTGGGCGTTGTTGGCGTGGACACAGCCGGCTTTGGAGTCGCAGCCGTCGCTGGTGCACAGATTCTTGTCGTCGCAGTCGATTTTGCCAGCGGTGCCTCCGCACTTGCCGGTGGTGCAGGTGTCGGCGACGGTGCAGGCGTCGCCATCGTCACACACACCAGCGCCGGCTGCGTGCTGGCAGCCCAGTTTGGAGTCGCAGCTGTCGGTCGTACACGGGTTGCCGTCGTTGCAAGCATCGGGAGTGCCAGCGCACACGCCATCGACGCACGCATCGCCAGTGGAGCACACTTTGCCGTCGTCGCAGACGCCGCTCAGGTTGGCATTGGCACAGTCGCCACTCTTGCTGTCGCAGGTGTCGGCGGTGCACACATTGCTGTCGTCGCAGCTCTTGACCTTGGCTGATTTGCACACCCCAGCCACGCACGCATCGCCGACGGTGCAGGCGTTGCCGTCCTCGCAGGCGTCGCTGTTGGGCGCTTGGGCGCAGCCCTTGGCCGGGTTGCACTGGTCGTCGGTGCACGAATTGCCGTCGTCGCAGTTCACGGCCTTGCCGCCACAGGTGCCAGCGCCGCAACTGTCGCCTTGGGTGCAGGCGTTGAAGTCGTCGCAAGCACCGCCGTCGGCGGCCTTGGACGTGACGCACTGCCCACTGCTTTTGTCACAGGCAACCGGACTGCAGCTGTCGGTGCTGGTACAAGCGACCGGCAAGCCCGCGCCGCATTTGCCGTCTTTGCAGGCGTTGGCGCTGGTGCACAAGTCGCCGTCCTCACACGCATTGCCGTCAGCGTTGACCGACCCACAGCCCTTGGCCTCGTCGCAACTGTCTTTGGTACACGGATTGCCGTCGTCGCAGGCGGCGGCCTTGCCCGCGCACTTGCCGCCGCCACACGCATCGCCTTCGCTGCACGCTGAACCATCATCGCACGCTGCCCCATCGACATCGGCGGTGTACACGCAGCTGCCGGTCTTGGCGTTGCAGGTGTCGTTGGTGCACGGGTTCTTGTCGTTGCAAGTGGCGCCGCTGGCCACTACGCACTTACCCGCCTGACAGCCGCCCGTCGCGCACACGCCGTCGGCAGCGATACACGGCTTGCCCTCCACGCTTTCGTTAACACAGCCCTTGCCCTTGACGCACACATCGTTGGTACATGGATTGTTGTCGTCGGCACACACTTTGGCTTTGCCGGCCGCGCAGACGCCGTCGCCACAGGCATCGCCCTCGGTGCACTCGTTACCGTCGGCGTCACAACCGCCTGAACTTGGGCTGTTGACGCACTTGCTGGCAACAGGGTCGCACTTGTCGGTGGTGCAGGCATTTAGGTCGTCGCAGGCGAGCGGTTCGTCGATGGCGCCGTCGCAGTTGTCGTCCAAGCCATTGCACACTTCCGCCGAAGGTTGTACCGCTGCACATGCCGTCGGCTTATCGCCCGCTTTGACACAATTGGCGGTTGAATTGAGCTTGCATTTGCCGTCCGCAGAATACACGCACGCCGTCTTGAGCCCTTTGGCCACAGCGTCGTCTGAGCAGGTACACGCACCGATTTCGTTGGCAGCGCCACCCACCGCGCCGGCGGGGACGCACTGTTGAGCCGCTTGCTTATCGATAGTGGTCACAGCCTTGCACACAAACGCCACTGGACAGTCCGCGTCCGCCTTGCACGTCTGACCGCAAAAGCTGCCACCGTCGCCATGGCTGACACAGGCACCGCCGTCGCCACATTCCGCCGAAGCGCTGCACGGATTGCACAGTTGGGCGCTCGGCTTGCCATTGACCACAGCATCGCCACTGACCACGGCATCGCCACTGACCACAGCATCGCCACTGACCACAGCATCGCCACTGACCACAGCATCGCCACTGACCACAGCATCGCCACTGACCACAGCATCGCCACCAGCGTCGTTGGGGGCAATGTCGTCCGTCGCAACGGCGTCAGTACCGACAGTGGCATCATCCGGGCTGACCGCATCGGTGCCAACTGGCGCATCGTCGGGGCCAGCAGCGTCGGTGCCCACCGCACCATCGTCTGGCGTTGTCGCATCGGTGCCAACCGCCACTTCGTCGGGCGTAAGGTCTTCGCTGTTTGGGCCCAAATCGACAAAGGTGTCGATGTCTTGCAGGGTCAGCAAATCTTCGAGGGCAGCATCTTGCTCGGGCCCGCCATCCGCGACCGCAATGTCGGTGACCGTTGCATCCGGGCCTGGTGTATCTGGCACTGTCGCCGCGTCTGCACCTGAACCGCTATCCGCACTGTCACTGGGCGAATTGACGTCGCCTGCGCTCGCATCGCCGGTGCCGACGCCCTCTGCTACCGCGCCATCGGTCGTGCTGTCTGCCGCCGCTACCGGATTCGCCGTAACGCTCGTATCGTCGCCACAAGCCGTTGCCAACAAACCAGCAGCGGCGATACAGGCCAGCATCAGATCAAAGCGACAAATGCGTTTGACAATCATGGGTTCCTCCGGTGCGGTCAGCCTAAAATCGTGGTAGGCGGCGGCCCGCTTGCGAATCAACAGGGTAGCTGAGCCTGCAGCGCGCCACTATGCACGGACTGGCAAACGACCGCATAACCTAACAATTGTTCACAAAGTAATTGAGCGCGCGCAGCCCGGCCTTGCGCCCTAAATCGTCAGTGTCTCAACGTTGTTGCGTCGATGGCGCCAACGCTGGCAAGCCAAAATCGCAACCAGCGCCGCAACCGTCAACCAGTCAGGCGCAGCAGCCCGCCGCGAACTGCATCCAGACGATGCTGGTCCGGCCGCCCCAGAAGCGCCAACAGAAGTCGAATTGCCGATGCTATCCGCACTTAACCCGCTTGCTGCATCCAGATCAGTTGTCGCGCCGCCTTGGCCATCGCTAGCGCTCAAGGTATCGGCACTCGCCCCGCCATCGCCGATTGTGCCTTTGGTGTCGTCTGCACTGGAGCCGGCCGCGTCCGCCTTGGCCAGCGGATCCGGCTTGCCGCCACATTGACCACTGCCGCAGGGCTTGTCAGGCGGGCACTCTTGCAAAGTGGGTCCAGCGCCACACTCGTCGTACACCTCGAGCAACTCCTTGCTTTGACAAACTTTTTCGACAGGTTGAATGTCCCCGGCATGCACACATTGGCCGTCGCCGCAGGTGTCGACCGTGCAGTCCAAACCATCGTCGCAGTCCTTGGCGACACCTGAAAGGCACAAGCCCAGCGCGCAATAATCGCCTTCACTGCACGCATCGCCGTCATCGCAGGCACCTGCCGTCGGATCGTTGCTGCACGCGCCATTTTGGCAAGCGTCAGCGGTGCAGGCGTTGTCGTCGTCGCAATTACTGGAGATGCCGACGCAGCTCGCTTTGACGCAAGTATCGCCCGAAGTGCAGGCATTGCCGTCGTCGCACAGGCCGCTGATGTCTTTGTGGGTGCAGACCGCGCCGCTGCAGGCGTCTTGGGTGCACGGGTTGGCATCATCGCACCCTTGGGCCTGGTGCTGGCAGCCGCTGGCGGTGCAGGTGTCGGCAGTGCACGGGTCCTTGTCGTCACAAGTGCCGGCCAGCGGTGGGTTTTTGCAGATTCCCTTTTCGCACAGGTCCTGTGTGCAGGCCACGCCGTCACTGCAAGCCTTGGCTTTGCCAGACTGGCAGGCGCCGTTGGCGCAGGCGTCGCCGCCGGTGCACAAGTTGGTGTCATCGCACACTTTAGTGTTGGCGGCAAACACGCACTTGCCGGCATTGCAACTGTCGGTGGTGCACAGCTTACCGTCATCGCACGGTTTTTCGCCGCCAGCCGCGCATTTACCGTTTTGGCAGGCGTCGTTCAGGGTACAGGCGTTGCCATCGTCGCACGGACTGGAAACGGGTGTGTGGCTGCAAGTGCCCGCGCTGCAAGAGTCTTTGGTGCACACGTTGCTGTCGTCGCAGTCCTTGCCGGCGCATGGGTCGGTGACGCCGATGAGGTTGGTGTACGACTGCACCAACGAGTTGTAAGGCGACACGAACACGGTGCCAACCCCAGCCACGAACTGTTCAATATCAAAATGAAGATGCACCGTCGTCGGCGTGCCGCCAAAGGCATTGGACACCAAGCCCAGTTTTTGGCCCTTGCTGACTTTTTGGCCGGTCTTGACGGTCAGTGTCGCCGGATCCATGTGCAAATACCGGTAGGTGGTGCCGCTAGCGCCTTTAAGGTAGACCGAATAGGTGCCGATGCTGGTGATGGTGCCGTCCTCGGTGGCTGCGGTCGGGTGCTTTTTGTTCTCGCAGGTGGCAGGGCGAATGTCTTGGCCTTGGTGACCTTTGCCGGCCGGGCACAGCGGCATCGACCAAGTTCGTGTTTCGCAATAGTTGTCGTGCCATGGGTAGCTGAAGTTTTTGACGTCGCATTGGCCGCCTGTGGGCCCTTGCGAGCCGCCGACGCCCCAGACTTGCGAATTGGGATACGACGGCGCGTTCATAATCGGGTAGCGCATCGAAGGCGCGTAAATCTTGGTGGTTTTGAGGCCTTTGCCCGAACCCGCCACCAACTCGCCAGCTGGTTCGTAGGTAAAAGGCGCACCACTGGCAGTTGCTGCCCATGAACAACCGACACTGAGCAAAACCAAAGCAACGGACAAGCGCGCGCTCATGGCCGCACCTGCGCCAATCGCAAAGAGGCAATCGCGTGCACAACAAAATCGTCCTCAGTACACCGAATGTCCCGATCCGGTTGCGCACATTCCACCGCAACCAAGTACGAAGCGCCAAACGCCAAAAACGTCGCCTCGGCGATGCCTTCGTTGCGGGTCACCAACGGCGATTGCCAAGTCGGCGCCACCCAACCCGCTGGAATCATGCCTGGATCAACGGTGGCTACCCTGTCCCCCTGGACCACGATGGTCAGGCCGTCCTGGTTGCTGGACAGGCTGTACCAATCGCGTTCGGCAGTAGCGAGGCCCGCGTTCAGCACCGCCGCTTCAGCAGGCAGCAGCACCGGCAGCTCGGCGCGGCGCAGGATGCGCAATTGGACCGGGTTCAGCGCGACGGTCAACGCCGGATGCCGCCCGGCGGCGGAATCGTCGATCGCCTTGCGTACCCGCACGAGTTGCCCAGTATTGAGTTCAAGATCGGGGGTCTGCAAGGCCGCAGCCATACTCGCGGTCGCCAATTGGTGGGGAATGGGCGGCGGGCTATTGGCACAGGCGAGGTGCAGCCCAAGTGCGGCAAACAACGCCATTTGGTCGTAGTTGCGACGTTTTCGATTGAGACGCATTCCAAGCTGCTTGCGCGGGCCACCAAGGTCCATCGGCGCAGTGTGCCACTTTGGGCCGATATTCGGCAAGCGCCTCAATTCAACAGCCAATTCGCGGCCAATGCCGCCCAAACCAGCAACGTCGGGCTACTCTTCCGTTCCACCGGTCGGCACTTCAGAGGCCGGTTTGGCAATCGCTTCCCAGCCCATAAACCGCGGCACAAACGGCCGTGCGCTGATGTACTGCTCCTCGGTGATGTAGCCTTCCTTGCGCATCTTTTCCACCACCGCCGGTACCCGGGCCGCCAATGGCTCGTGACCGCCGGGCTTTTCCCAATACTTGCGCATAAATATCCGCCAACCGTATTTGGGAAAAGGCTTAATTGCGGCCAAAAACGCCGATTCCGTTGGTCCCAAGGCGCGCGCATCCAAATCGAAATAGGACTTGGCCGCCCGCGCAATGCCGTACACCTTGGTCTCTTTGCCATCTCCGCCAAATTCAATCATATTAATATAGAGTTCCAAGAGTTTGTCCTTGGCCCGCTTGTTCGGCGGCTCTTTGCCTTCCACCGGCGGCAACACGGCAGCCAAGTTGCGCTCCAAGTGCCATACAATCAACAACTCCTCGAATTTACGCGATAACGTCTTGTCGCGGGTCAGGTACACATTTTTGACCAACTGTTGCGTAATCGACGAACCGCCGTACACAAAGCGCCCGTAGTCCAAGTCAAGCTTGATCGCCCGCAGCACCAGACCCACAGCAATGCCGCGGTGCTTGTAGAAATTGCCGTCCTCGGTGGCAATCATCGCCCACCACGTCCACTTGGGAATCTCCGCAAGCGGCACCCACGAGCCCGATTTGGGCCCCACTTGCACATCGTCCAAGCGCACGCCGTTCTCATTGACGGGCCACGAAAACTCTCCCGCGATTTGCTGCAAGTCGATGTTGGCCAGACTCTTGAGTTCGCAAGCGGCGTCGTCCAAGGTCACTTCCAATTTGCTGCCGTAGGGGTCGTGCAGCGGCACCTTGATATCCACTGAAAATGCCATCTCGCCAGTCGCTTCGACTGCGCCCACCGAGGTCAGCATGCCCGCAGGAATCGCCCGCAGCGCCGCCCCGCAGTCCTGTTTCGCCATCTCCGCCACCACATGCACCGCTGGCTTGCTGTCGATCTCGGTCGCTTCAGCAAGAACATGCAGGTGCGCGTCACCAATCTGCAAATCGGTAAATTCGAATTTGAGACTCTTGGCCGCGGCGCTCACCGTCGCCACGAACTTGGCGTTCATCGAAGCCACATCGATGGTCTTGGGCGCCAGCCGCCACCAGTCAAAGCCGACTTTCTTAACCGCCACTTCGCCGGTCGCTTGCATCACTTGTGGGGTTTCCGTGGGCCGCTTGAGCTCGATGCTGGCAACAATGTCCGCGTCCGGCGCCACCGCCACCGCCGCCGAAACGATGCGCAAGGCTTGCGCAAAGTGGCCGCCCTTGATTTGGATTTTGGCCCGACTCATGCGCGGACCGGGGCCAGCCAGCAAGTCGAGCTTGGCTTCGCCCCACACCCGTTCGTCGTCAAAAGGCCGCAACGACGCCGCAATTCCGCGGCTGCCGTCCCCTTGCAGCGCCGTGGCAGTCACTTCAAATTCTTGAATACCACCAAAGGGTTTGCCCGCACCTTCCTTGACCAGACCTAAGCGGCCCGCCTTGAGTTCGACTTTGCAGCGCGGGGCCTTGGCTAATTTTTCCACCAGACCATCGGCAAAATCGCCAGAGCTAAGCAGCTGGCCATACAGCTCGCGCAACGGGGCAATCTGTTTGGAAGTCCAAGATTTACGCGCCGGCGCCACTGCTTTACGCCCTTCCGGATCGGTCGCGCCAGAACCCGGCTTGCCGGCAACTTTGAGCCCAGCCTTGCCGCCGTCGCCGTTGATCGCCGCACCTGCCTTGCCGGCAGCTTTGAGCTTTTCGTCCACTTTCTTGGCGACGATGTCGGCTTTTTGGTCGGGACGCAGGTCGGACTCCGCCAGTTCTTCTTCGGCTTCGTCCTCGATCTCCTTCTTAAGCTTGGCAATTTCAGCGGCGTTGACCGCCTTCCACAATTGACTGCCGCCCGGAAAATGACCCAGCGCGTCTTGACGCCACGGCAAGTCCACCGCCGGGTGATCGATGATCACCTCGGTCAACGAATCCAGCGCATTTTCACCCGGCATTCCGGCCGTCCGCAATTGAACGGAATCGACGGTCGCCACCGCAGCATTGCCAGGCACCGTCACCTTGAGCCCTTCCAGTCGCGCCAACAGGCCAATTTCGGCGCCCTCTGCGCCTTCTAGACCAATGCTCAGGCGCTCGGCCGTGCCATTCCACATCTTGTCACCAGTCGCTTGCGCGGTCCCGGCAGGCGCTTGGGGTGCGCCGTTAGACGCCTTGGTCGGCACGGGACTCGGTTCCTTGTCTGGCTCTCTTGCCGGCTCTTTCTCTGCATCGACAGCAAGCTTATCCTTGGATTTCTTGGATTTATCCTTGACCGCCTCATCCGTGTTCGCCTCTTTGGGCTTGGCCGCTTGAGCAACAGCAAAGGCAATGTGCTCGGCACTAGCGCCCAATCGCGCCGCCTGCGGCCGAATGTGCTTGACGGACAGCACTACCTGATTGCCTTTGCGCAAAATCAGGTCCTCCAACGAGCCGCCGGCAACCGCATCAAAGCGCAGTCCGGCGATCGCCACCGAATCCACGCCTAGGGGCAACGGCGCACTGGCGGGCATTTTGACGCGAAATTCTGGCTGAAAACGGGCATTGAGGCGCGGCGGCCCGTCCGCCTGCGTTTCCAGATTCGCCGCCAGCCGTGAGGCCACAGTGCCATCAACTACCGCGGTCAAGTCACCGATACCATGGGTTAAATCCACGTGCATGGCGATGTCGCGAACCCGCAAGCCCTGGGGCAGATACTGACTGCCCTTGCCCGCGACGCGAATGCCAACGCTGCCTTGCTCCAAAAACAGAGCAGTCGAGCCTTTGGTGGCCTTGTCTTCGCTGTCCTCGATTTTTTGCCGCGGCGGAAAGTGCTTGCGGGCCGCCTTGTACAACTCCAGAAGTTCTTTTGGCTTGCCGTCTTGGAGCAGCAAATCCACTACAAACACATTGACTTCTGCCCGCTGCGGTCGGCGGCGCCCCATCAAAGCCTTCCACACCGACAGCTCGGCTGACGCTTGCTGGACCGAAGCCACCGCAGTGCCATCTTTGCGCTTTAGGGCCAGATTGGTGACGTTGATCCGGCCAAAAGGCGACACGGACAGGCTTTCCACCGCCAGGCTGAGGCCAGCGTCGGTGGCGATCGCTTCCAGCTTGGAACGAATAAGCCCCGCCATAATGAACGTGCTGCCGGTAATGCCGCCGACCACGACGAGCAGCAACACCGTGATGGTCCACAGCGCCGTGCGTTTGCGCTTGGGCGCGGTAACTGCCGGTCGCGGCGGTCTTGGCGTCGGGCTGTGAGCGGAACTAGTTGTTACCACGAGCAAACTCCGGCAGTCAGCCGCCCAAATTGACCCCCAAGGGCGGCAGACCCCGCGCGGAGCATACACTGCAATCGGCGTTCGTCAGGCTTTTGGGCGTTTTTCGGGTGAACCCACATCTGCAAGTAAGCAGCGTGTGAGGGCCGTTCACCAGCAGCCCGTTGCAACCAATCAGTTTTCTGCTGAGTGCCGTCCGGTTGCGTTTCCCAAATTCACCACCAAAATTGCCCGCGGCCCCCGATTTGGGATGCCAGTGCCCTGTCGCTCGCTGTCGCTCGCTGTCGCTCGACAAGGAGCAAGGAGCTTTTCTGTCAGGGGCGTACTCTCATACGTCCCTGACAGAAAAGTGACGCAGTGACGCCGAGTTGCGCCCAAAGCGGGGGACCGCGGGTTTGTTTCGGCGTTGACGCCACTGCCATCGGACCTTACACTGGCGGCAGCAGCAAGAGGCGGCCGACCTTTGCTGTCGGCTTTCTCGTCGCCGATCGCGCTGCACTTGCCCCTATTTCCCCTTGAGGTTGCCATGGTGAATTCGCTTACGCGGCGGTTTTCCGTTCCGCTTGTGCTCGTCCTGTCGCTCGCCACCACCATCGCTAGCGGCTGCCAATCGATCATCGACAGCGCCGAAAAAAAGCTGGATGGCAAAGCCGCGCCCCTTAAGGAGTTGGAGTTGCCCAACACCTCAAAGATGCTCACGTGTTGCGCCAATCTTTCCGCCCGCGCCGAAACCAAAGGGCTGGTCGTCGACATTTGCCCGCCCATGACGCCCAAAGTCACGCTGATCATCGACCAGTACCAAATCGGCAAGAAAAAAATCACCGACAACCCCGTGCTAAGCGCCGACGCCAAAGTAAAAAGTCTGGCTGAGCTGAAAGTGCAGTCGCAAGGTACGCTAGAGCCGGCCGCCCGCTGCTTACTGCAGGAAACAATTGGCAAACTTGGCAAGATTCTCATTCCAGCTGACTGCGAAGCCGACACTTCGGTCGGCGCTTTGCCCGCTGGCAAGCAGTGCTCGGACGTCACCAGCGCCATCAAAGACGCCAAGTAAGGGTCCGGGCAAGAATCGCGTGATCGATCCGGGGTAGAAACGGAGCATCGAGTCCGCTTACAAAGCCGCCAGTTAGCGACCCACCAAGCAAGCAATGGCCCGAAGTGCAAAATCGACACGATTTTGCGCGGGGCAAACGGCGCTCAGAGTCACTTTGCCTGAACGCCGTTTGACATTGCGCCCAGCCGCATGTACTCAGCGAGTCGGGACAATTGCGCTTGGACGCAATTTTTTCGGTAGTTCGCGAACAATTGCCGCCATGACCGCGCCGCCATTAGCAGTGCCTACAGCCCACCCAGACAGTGCCTGCCGCCTCCCCCACGGTGGCCACTATCAGCATCGCGGTCCGTTCAGCCGTCCGTTGCCCGTCCTTTGCGACCAGTGCGAGGTCACCATGCCCGATATCCGGCTTGTCCACGTTGAAGTGTTGGGCGTCCATCGCCTGTACACGCGCCTGCTGGTCGTTGAGATTTCGGTCGAGCCTGAGCCGCCGCGCCGTTGGGCTGAGGCCTTCAATACTTTTGTGGGAACCGGCGGCGAGCCTCCTGGATTTACTACGAAACTTGATGGCACTTGCATCATCGTCACCCCGCCGGATCACGAACTGGAATTGTGGGTACAGGCCGTCGAGCGCCGGATTCGGCATGTCAACAAAAAGATGCAGGAAGAGCTGCAATCCCTTACCGCACAGCCTCTGCGCGCGGCGCGGTTGTCGCAAACCATTGCTCAAGAAGGATTTTCTCCGGACGTCCTCGCCCGAATTATGGACGTGCGGCGGATGGCTGCCGGCCTTTCCGGCATTTTTCAGTCGTCCATCTGGGAGGCCGTGGACGTCACTGCGCTTGACCGCGCATCGACCAGGGACACCATGGTGGACTTGGGTCCGCCGCCTTCGATGGATGCGGCCGCGAGGCAGCCCACCGCCGCAATCCCGGCTGCCAAGGCCTAGTCCTCGTCAAAGTCCTTGCAAAAACTGGTCAATTGCGCAACTCGGTCTGTAGACCGTGCAGTTCATCGCAAACTCGTTGCTTCTCAAGCCGAAACGCCGCCCTGTCGCCATCGCGGGTCGATCGACTCCTCCGTCCACGGGCCGTAAGAGTTCCGCATGCCGCCAAATCGGCACCGACGATGCATGAAACTCCTTGAGCGGCATGTGGAATGTGGGCCGCAAATGCGGACCACCGCGGGGGGGTTGGGGGCGGCGCGCCCCCAAGTTTCTAGTTAGCCCATGCAAAATCAAGTCGATTTTGCCCCCGGGCCATTGCTTGCCTAGTAGGTCGCTAACTCGCTGATTTTCAAGCCGACTCGAGGCTCCGCTCCAATCGCGGATCGATCGAGTCATTTTTTCACGAGCCCTAATTGCAGCCAAATCTAACTTTTTTTGTCGAACTTGCTGGCACCGCGCTGGCTGAAGTGGCTAGCCCGACCACGCTCGCGGTGTTGGCTCAACGCCAAGCGCAAGTGTCCATGGCGATCGTGGATTGCTCGGTTGAGCGCGCCACGCTCATCCGCAGGTTGAATGCTGCGGGCATTGCCGTGACGGCGTGGCTAGTGGTGCCGGCAGCCGACGGGTACTGGCTGAGCGCCGACAATGCCACCGCCGCAGTTGACCAATGGCGACAGGTGCTTGCGTGGTCGCGCCTTGAAAATCTGCACTTTTCCGCCGTCGGTCTGGACATCGAACCGCCCCACGCTGACACGGTCGGCTTGGTGACCCGCCCATTTCGAGCTGCAATTGCGCTGGCGCCGCGCCTGCGACCGAAAGTGGCCTTGGCGGCGGCCCATGCCCAGTACCGCGCGCTGGTTGCCGAAATAGCCCAATCGATCGACAGAGTTGAGGCCTATCATGTGCCTCTGATTCTGGACGAACGCCGTGCCAAGTCCCAATTGCTGCGCCGGGCGTTGGGGCTTGTGGACATTGCCGTCGATCGCGAAGTGCTCATGCTCTACCGTAGCGCCCTGCCAGTGTTGTGGGGCCGGGGTCTGGTGGCGGCCTATGGGCCAGACGCGCAGGCGATTGCGGTCGGCATTACCGGTGGTGGCGTTGCCAGCCTGCAGCCCCATTTTGCCCGCCGCGAATTGGACTTGCCTGCATTGCTTGCAGAATTGCGCACCGCTGCCCGTAGTTCTCGTGAACTGTATGTGTTCTCGCTGGAAGGCTGCTTGCGCCGGGGCATGTTGGATGCGGTGTGCGCCGCCGACTTGCTGGTGCCCGCTGGTCGCAACCCCAACCGAAACGCGGTCCCGTTAATGCTCGCGCGTAAGGCCCTGCAACTCGGGCTCAAAACCTCACGCTGGCTGACCTGACGCCGGATTCGCGCTAGCCTTGCCCAAGCGCCTTGCGCGCGGAGCTCAAGATGACATCACTGGACCCCAAAACGCTCGACCCCGGCCTGATTCCCGATCTCACCGATCGCATGACTTACACCGGCTATTTGCAACTCGATCGGCTGTTGTCGGCGCAAAACCCGCTGTCATCTCCGCAACATCACGACGAAATGCTGTTTATCATCCAGCACCAGACCACCGAATTATGGTTCAAGCTGGTGCTGCACGAACTGCGCGCTGCCATTGAGCACATTCGCGCTGATCGCCTGTCGCCGTGTTTCAAGATTCTGGCGCGCGTCAAACACATCCAGGCCCAGTTGGTGTCGCAATGGGCAGTGCTGGCGACGCTCACACCGACGGAATATATGCAGTTTCGCTATGTTCTGGGGCCAGCCTCCGGATTTCAGTCGCCCCAATATCGGCTTGTCGAGTTTGTGTTAGGCAACAAGGACGAGCGCATGCTGGCTGTGCACAAACACCGACCGGAGGATAGCGCCGCTCTTGGTGCTGCGCTGCAAAGCCCAAGTATTTACGACGAGTTCTTGCGTTATCTGGCTCGCCATGGCCATGAGGTGCCGGCTGAGGTTCTGCAGCGCGATGTCGCCCAACCCTATGTGCCCAATGACGCGATTGTCGAAGTGTTTCGGCGCATTTATTCCGATCCGGACGGCCAGTGGGATGCCTACGAAATGGCCGAAAAACTGGTCGACGTTGACGAGCAGTTCGCGCTGTGGCGATTTCGCCATGTCAAAGTCGTGCAGCGCGTAATCGGCCACAAACGCGGCACTGGAGGCACCAGCGGCGTGAGTTACCTCAAGCTCGCGGTGGAACACTCGTTTTTTCCAGAACTATGGCAAGTCCGGACTTGCCTTGAAGAAAAACAGGCAGGTCCTGAATCCATGCCGGGCTGTCCAGCACGCTGAAATGGCTAATCAATCACCACGTTTTTGCCACCGGTTTGAAATTTGCGTACCGCAAACACGGGCTGTAGCTCAAAACAAGTGCCCACAACATGAAGCGCTTTGTCCAACGGCAGGTGCAAAATCATGGTGTGCTCCAGATTGCGACCGCTGCGAAACGCCTTGAACGGTTGACTGATCTTGATCCCAGCCTTGGGCACTTTGGCCAAAACCAAATCGCAGACTTTGCCCGCCACTGTTGCCGTATTGGGCTTGCCGCTATTGAGAAACAGCCGAATTTGGTCGATGCGACCGTCGGGAATCAGCACCTCACCCAAAGCCAGAGCGTTGGTTTCCGACTGCAAGCCCGCCAATTCAATCGCCTGATTTAACTCAAGTTTATGCCATTTGTCGTCGTTGTCGATAAGCTCTTTCTTGGGATCGGCGCTGTCGATATGGCTGACGTCATCCACATGCACTTCAAGCCGCGACACAAAAAGCGTCGCCGTCTCAACACCTTTTGCTGCAGCTACGGTCAGGCTAAGCGACAGCCTGGAAGGTTCTAGATTGGTGTCACAGGCCGCACTTGGCATGAGCAGTGGCACTGCGACAAGGATTGGCGCAGCGAGCCTGACAATTCTGGCAATCACAGTGCGGTGGGTTCGGTCCGGTTGCTCAAACATCAAGAGTCCTTTTCGCGCTAGGAGCCTGTCGCAAATCAATCGGTTGTGAAATGTCTATCAGGTTACACACAATGAATCTATTACGATCCGGCAGGCTCCTAGCCAGTCAAATATTCTCAACTGTCCAAGAACTGCCCGGAGAACTGGCCCAATCAAATTCGTTCAGTTTCGGACAGTTGCCGCCGTCTAGCCAGACGGCGCTAGGAGCGAATCGGAATGCTCCGACACGCTCCTAGGAGCGTGAGCACCACTAACCCGATCGATCCGCGAAAGGAACGAAGCGGCGAGTCGGTTTGAAAGGCCGCGAGTTCGCGACGCGCCAAGCAGGCACTAGCCCTAAGGCATTGGAAAACATCAAAGTCCGCGCAACCAGCCGCCGTCGACGGCGACCGCTTGGCCGGTAATATAACCTGCCCGCGCCGAAGCGAGAAAGGCCGCCATCGCCGCAAACTCGTGGGGCTCGCCCATCCGGCCGGCTGGGACTTGCAAGGCGATCTGCTCGTCCGTCACGCCCAGTTCCGTCATGCGTTCAGTGCGGGTAAATCCGGGCAGCAGTGCGTTGATCGTGATGCCTTTTGAGGCAACTTCGGGCGCAATACTCTTGACCAGTCCCAGCAACCCAGCGCGCAGGCCATTGCTCACGGTCAGACCGGCCATCGGTTCTTTCGCCGCGACCGAAGTCACCAACAGAATGCGACCAAATCCAACGGCTTGCATCGACGGCAGCGCCTCGACGATGGCGTCCGTCGTGCTCAGCCACAGGTTCTGAAAACCGCTTTGCCAGCCTGCAGAGTCCACTTGAGCAAACGTGGCCTTCGGCGGACCGCCGCTATTGCACACCAAGATCTCCAAGCCACCCAAAGCGGCAATTGCAGCTTGGGTTGCGCGCCGCGCTTCGCCGGCAAGTTGCAGATCGGCAGCGATGCCAATGGCGGACAACTCGGCAGCCGCACGGGTAATTCGATTCAGATCGCGCGAGACGACGGCGACTCGACAACCTTCGGCCGCCAACTCCGCAGCGATCGCAAAACCCAGTCCGCGCGATGCACCAAACACCAGCGCGCGCTTGCCGCTTAAGCCTAGGTCCATCGCCGCCCCTTGCAATTGTGCGATCTTTTGTCGATGTGCGATTGCAGTCGCGGTGTTGCTCGATGGCAGGCCAGCCAAAAACTGATCGATTTTGAGCCTGCACGAATTGGAGCGTCCCTCAGCTCGCTCAGGCTGTGCAAACTCAGAAACTCGCCAGACGGTTCAAACGAAATCGATTTGACGAAATAGGGGTCCCTACGGGCCGCCGACCTTAGCACCACCGGGGTAGCCGTACGACACGTAGTCCGCCCAGCCGTACACGATTAGGCCGACCGGCGAGGTCGAATCCAGCAAGTGGTTGCCCGGGTTGACTGGCAGGCGCGCAACGTGCCATTTGGGCGCAAATACCGTCCACTGAGCCGCGGGCACCACGGCGCCGTCGATCTTGACCACCGCGTCGACCGGCGCAACCACGTTGACATAGTTTTCTTTATACTTATTGGGTACCAAGAACCGATATTTGGGAAGGTATTGATCGACCGACAGCGCGTTGATCATGTCAGGATCGCCGATTTTGGCGTCGGTCACCTCTGGGATGTTGGGACAATCGGCGTGCTTGGTGCACGAAATCGGCGTTTGCTGGGTGTTCCAGTTGTAGGCGCAGACTTTCTGGCCCAAATAAGACCCAGAACACTCGTCGTTATTGGGATTGGGCGCATTGGACGACGCCATGAACTGGGTCACCTGCACCGGATGGTTGGAGTTGATCACAAAGTCCTGATCCGACTCGATCTCAAACCACTGACCTTTCGCGAGCTTGGGAATCGGCGCTTGCGCGGGCGAAGTGCTCACTACGGTGTCGTTTTCGGCGGCGACAAAGCGCCAAGCGTCTTTCTCTTTGCCGCGCTTCTTGAGTTTGGTGGCATAGTACACCTTACCCCACGCATTCACTGGGAAAAGTTGCTCCTCCATGTGGTCGGCGCAGCAGGTCTTGGGGCAATCGGCGTTAGTGGTACACGACCAGCCTTGAAACTGGCATTTGCCGTTCAAGCACTTGTCGGTGTCTGGCGAATTCGAGGCCTCTGAGCCGGCAAATACCGCGACCGCAGCGTCAGCCTTGATGTACGTTCCTGTCGGATCTTGGCCGGTGCCGTTGGTTTCTATATTGAGCACCTGACCTTGCATCAACGTAAAATCGCCTTTGCTACCCGGGTTCATCGCCGGGATCCCTGGACCGGGCTGGGTCTTACAGGTCGAAAACACCGTCACATGGGTATTCCCTGGTTTAACTGCGACAATTGTATAATAAGAACGCAGGGTTTCGTGCGCTTGGGTCCGCGAAACGACCCAATACTCGGTGCCGGCCACGTTGCTGGGCAGCAGCAGCGAGGCGTCGTTGGAGAACACGTCAAAATTCTGCAATGGATTGAATTGATAGGCAACAATCGGCATATCGGCCTTGATGCGATAGACGTTCTTGTTGATATTGGTGTTGTCTTGGTTGAGCGGCGGGACCTTCCACAGCGGATCGGGCAGATCGATGGTCTTTAGCCCGTTGGCCATCACGGTATACGTGCCCTTTTGGCCAGTCCCCGCTTCGACTGTGACCGAGATCGCTTTGTCGTTGGTGTTGGAGACGATGACCGAAAACTGCGAGTTCTGAGCGTCGTAGTAACCGCCAGAACCATTGGGAACTTTGGCGTTATCGAGGTCGACTGCCCAATAATCACAGCCGACGTTGGTATTGGACTTCATGTCCTCGGCGCACGGGTCGACGCACAATCCGCCTTGGCAGGCGAGGCCGCCGTTCGCGCATTTTTCGAAAATTTCAAATCCGCTACCGTCATCGGCGCAGACCATGGCATTGTCGCCTTGGCAGGTCTTGTCGCCGGGCACGCAGGTATTGCAGTAAGGCTTGAGGTCTTTGGAAGGCGTGCATTTTTCCAAGCCATTGCACGATTTAACCACGTCCGCCGCGCTGCCATCGTCGGTGCATTTGAGGACAGCCTTGGAAAACGAGTCACCTGGCGCATGGGGCGCGCAAAACGTCTTGCCGGGCGGGCAGAGTGTACAGGCGCCTTCAACACACGTCGGCGTTTCTTGTGGGCATTTGCCCAAAGCCACCGCGTCGCCCGTTTCATTGCACGTCGCCAAGAACGCGCCGTCGCACCAAGTCTTGCCAGGATCGCAGGCGATATTCATGCACACAAAGTTGGTGCAGACTTTGCCATCGCCACAATTGAAGTCGGTCAGGCACTCGACGCACTGGTTGACGCCGATCGCGCAAAACGGGGTTTGCGTCAGACTCTTGCACGCGCCGGTGTTTTGGCAAACGGGGCCCGTGTAAGTATCGGAGCCGCCCGTCGCGGTGTCCGTCGTGGCGTCTTCGCCAGCGTTGCCGCAGTCGTCGGTACAGTCTTCGGTGCTGGCGGCAGAGTCGACGGCGGCCCCACCATCGCCCGTGGCACCCGCATCGCCGTCGCCGGCGGACGCAGCATCCTTGGGAGTGGTCTTGACGTCCGGTTGCGGCAGCACGTTGCCGCCGTTGAGATTGTTACCGTTGCCACCGCCACCGTTATCGGCTGGCGCGGCCGTACAAGCCACGCCCAGCGCCGCAACGGCCATGCAAGCACTCCACGCAGCGAAAGTCGTCAACCTTGGCCATGGCAATTCGACCGCGCGGACAAGGCCGGCCGGCAATATCCCTTGAATTTTCAAGATCATTGTTCACCAACGGGGCGGATAGTACCGCGCACCGACTGCATAGAATAGCGAAGGCGGACCCAGCACTCAATGCAGAACCGCTAAAACCTTGGGGTGCGGCAACCCCGCCTGAGCAATCGGCAAGACCTGACCCTGTGCCTTGCAAAGTGACCAGTCGATCCATTGGCTTTGCAACCGAGCGGCGAGTCGGCTGCAAAGACGCGAGCTTGCGACCAATTCAGCGAGCAAAAGGGCCGAGTGCGTCAATGTTACTCATTTATAAGCGCTAATTGGCAATCGCTCGCGGCGAAGGTGCCCATGACGCAAGTGGTCGAAAATACTCTGGTCGTCCACATAACTGGAAAATGAGCGGGCGCATTCGTCCAAGCCGGCAAAAGCAGTCGGGACCTCGCCACGGCCTTGTTTGGCCAACTCGCGCTCTACAGCGGACAGCAGCGACTCCACTGGCGGCAGCCCAAACCGCTCGCGCAAGCCTTGCAGCGCGCGGTGCGAGACATCCAGCTTGCCTTCGATACTGTGGCCAGCGATATGCGGTGTGGCGAGCGCGCAAGCCGCCACCACTTGCGGATCTGGGCGTGGCTCCCCGGCGAAAGTGTCGAGCACCAGACCGCGCAGTCGCCCCGCCAGTACCAGTTTGGCGGCGGCACCCTCGTCTAAAATGCCGCCGCGCGCTGCATTGAGGACTACTGGAGCGCCCAGCTCAGCAAGCTGACGCAGACGCTCGCCGCTCAACAGGTTCGCAGTCGGGTTCCGCCCAGAGCGCTCGAGCGGAACATGCAGCGTGATCGCATCGAGCGGTTGGGCCAGGGCGGCGTCCAGATCGACAAAGGCAAGGCCAGCCACGGCTTGTTCTTCGCGCTCCGCCCGCGGAGGATCGCAGACCACAACGTGCACACCGTCGTCGAGCAATCGCCGCGCCAACAAGCCACCGACGGCACCGACACCGACGATCAAGACCCGCAATGGCCCAGAACCAGGCAAAACACGCTCCAGCACCCACTGCACCCAATCGACCACCGCGCGGGCATTGCCGCCATGGCCGGTATGCAGCGTAACTTGGCGTTGTTGCAAGGCTGCGCTGTCGATGTGGTCGGTCCCAGAGGATAAGGTGGCCACCGCCGACAGAGCCGGCATGTGCGGCAACTGCGAGTCCCCAAGCTGGGTAATCGACCGCAGGAGCACCGCGTCCGCTTGCTGCAAGTTCTGGGGATCTGCCGCCAAAAGCTGCCGAGGTGGATAAGGCAGCAGGTCAAAGCCGTCCAACCAATGGGACGGAAACGCGTTGGCGGTGCCGGCGAGCACGCCAGTGTCGACCAATAGGGTAGGTGGCATCAACCGGCTGGGGCTGCGGTTTGCGCCATTGTTAGCAGAGCGGCCCATTCGTCAGCCGAAACTGGGGCCACCGACAAGCGATTTTCCTTGATCATTCGAATGTTGACCAAAGGACCGCCGGCCGCAACGTCCGCCTTGATCGCAGCCAGAGTGACCGGCGAGTTCAGCTTGCACACCGGCACCAAGTCGATGGCACTCCAGCGATCATCAGCGGTTGTCGGATCTGGGTAGTGCGCTCGCACCACCTTGGCAATGCCGACCGCGGCCTTGTCGAGGTTGCTGTGATACACCAAGACTTGGTCGCCGACCTGCATCGCCCGCAGATGATTGCGGGCGGCATAGCTGCGAACGCCGTCCCACATGCCGAGGCCAAGGCGCTCTAAATCAGCGTAACTAAAGACGTTCGGCTCGGTTTTCATGATCCAAAATGCCATGTCAGCTCGCTTGCCTGTGAAGGTGAAGGGGCAATGCTAGGAGCGTGTCGGAGTATTCCGACTCGCTCCTAGCGCCGTCTGGCTAGACGGCGGCAACTGTCCGAAACTGCACGAATTTGATTGGGCCAGTTCTCCGGGCAGTTCTTGGACAGTTGAGAATATCTGAATGGCTAGGAGACTGTCGG
>SHZD01000065.1 GCA_009692465.1 Myxococcales bacterium | reverse complement strand
CTGGAGGTAGAGTGCTTCAAATTCACTGCGAAACTCCTCACACACTCGCTTGCGCTTGACCTTGAGCGTCGGCGTCAGCTGACCGCCTTCCACCGACAGCGATCGGGGCATTACCGCGAAACGCTTGATAGTTTCGTGCTTGGCCAGCATCGTGTTGACTTCGGCGACTTTGGCGGCCAGACGTCGATGAACTTCGGCAGGACGGTCGGACGGGGCGAACTCGGCCAACAAGATCGGGATCATCAGAGCATTTGGCCATAACCCCACGACAAGAAATGACTTTCCATCGCCGTAGACGACGGCCTGCGCGATCAGAGGCTCGTCGGCGAACTGCTGCTCAATATTGGCCGGCGGCACGTTTTTGCCCCCCGAGGTGACCAAGATATCCTTTTTGCGATCAATGATTTGCAAGAAACCATCCGCCGTCCAGCGGCCAACGTCGCCGGTCAGCAGCCAGCCTTCGGCGTCGAAAATCGCTTCGGTAGCCGCCGGATCCTTGTGGTAGCCACCAAAAATGCTCGGCCCGCGCGCCAAAATTTCGCCGTCCGCTGCCAGCTTGAGATCGACGCTGGGCAGTGGTTTACCGACGGAATCAAAGCGGTAGGCATCGGGGCGGTTCAAGGTCAAGGTCGGCGAGGCTTCGGTCAGGCCATAGCCTTCAAGAATCAACAACCCCGCGTCCGCAAAAAACTCTTTGACTTCGCGTTTCAGACCAGCGCCGCCCGACAGGCAAAATCGCAACCGACCGCCGGTGATCTCGCGCAGTCCAGCCCGGGGATCAGCAGTGTTGGCGGCAAACTGGGCCAGCTTCTCCCAAATCAGCGGTACCGACATCAGCACCTGCGGTTTGACCTCTGGCAATCGCACCAATACCTCTTGTGGTTCACATAGATAACTGGTGAAACCTAATGTGTTACCTAAGCAAGCCTCGCCAAAGCCGAAGATATGGCTCATGGGCAACCACAACAAGTCGACGTCGCCCACTTCGACTTGGGGTCCATTGCACAACAGCCAGTCGCGGCCATTGGTGCCGACATTGCGATGGGTGAGGGGTACGCCTTTGGGATTGCCTGAAGTTCCACTCGTGTACAACATGATCCCAATGTCATCCAACGCGATCGAGTCCAGACCATGTTCAAATAACTGCGGATTAGCGGTATCCCATTGGCTGCCCAGTTGCCGCAATTGGGCCAGACTCAGGGTCCGCTGCGCCATCTCATCTGCGAAATCTTGGGTTGCACTCGCGACAATCGAATCAAACACAACGACATGGCGCACCGTATGCGCAATGGCCGACCAGGTGGCACGCAGCTTGATGACCAGCGCCGCCGTGTCGACGAACACCACTGCCGCATCGGCGTGGTCAACGACATAAGCGAGTTGTTCCGCGGTATTGCTGGGATAGACCGGCACCATCACTGCTTGCGCCGCCCCCAGGCCCAACGCGGCCTCCATCCACGCCACTCGATTGGGGGCAAACACTGCCCCGCGCTCACCGGGCTGTAAACCCAACGCCCGCAGACCACAGGCGACCTCGCGCACCGCTTGGGCGTGCTGACGCCAGGTCACCGGCTGCCAGTCGCCGGCCACTTGCAGCATAAAGCGAGCGTTATCAACATGCTGCGCGGCGGAGTCGAAAAGCACCCGTGCGGCAGGCTTCAGTTCTAAGTAAGGCGTTGGATCCATGTTCGGCCTCTTCTGCAGCAAAAATCAGGCGCCGGCGACCGCGCGACGGCTTGGCTTGGCAGGTGGGTGGTTCGCCTGACGGGCGCGCGTCCCGGCATCGGCCAATTGGTCTTCTAAGTCAATGATCTTCGAATTGAGTTGGCCGACTGCATGGAGCAAACGCTCTTGGTCGCGCCGGGTCGGCAAGCCCATGGTCGACCAGAATTTCGCCAGCCTGTCATCGTTTTTGGCTTTGGCCCGCATCGCCATCGCCAGCGCGTGGCCACCAGGCACCAGCACCAGCGGGCTTTTCATCCACGTTTCCACCAGCGTCGCGGTGGCGTTTTCCCAGGCGTCAAAGCCACTTTTCCAGTTAGCCCATGCGTTCATTGTTGATCTCCTTGAAATAGACTCTGCTCAGGGGGTCATAGAGCCAAGCGCCGCACTTCGGTCGCCAGCGAAAAGTCTGGATCGGTGACATTTTGACCAGCGGTCGCCCGCGCGACTTCGCCCAAACATTCGAAAAAGAAAGATGTTTGCACCCGAGTTAGACTGCCTCCCAGCATCGACGTGGCAGTTACCTTAGCCCGGACACGCAGCGCCTGGTCGACGGTGATGTCAGGCAGCAGCAACTTTCCACCCAGATCCGCTGTAAAGTCATAGATATCTTGGCCGCCATAGGGCAAACCTTTCAACTTGCCATTGCTGATTTTGCCCACAGCCTGCCACGCGGTACCGGCTTTGAGGGGAAAAGCGGCGGTTTGCACCGGCTTGGCGTAGACCAAAAGCGTTTGGCCAGACTTGGGCGCCTGATCGCGCGAAGCAATGCCATGCAACCACAGTCCTTGGGGATCATGGCTGTACACGGCATCAAGCGTGCTATCGGCGTCAAATGGGACTGCAAAACGCGGACCACCGGTCGGGCTTTGCACAAAATGGGCTGCATACCACTGATCGACAACGACGGCTGCAGAGACCTGTAGAACCTGCTCGGCGTCGGCGCTCCAGCCCCAATCCCAAACGCGCACGCCATTGGCTGCCACGGTGCCAGCCTGATCGACCTTGCGATCGGTGGCCACCCGATATCTAGCGCCGACGCCAACATACGGCCGCAATTCGTTCGCTTCGATTTGGCCGTCGAGGTTGGGTACGCAGCCCAAGCCATTGCGCAGTGCCGCCTGCGGCAAATAGGGCTGTGCTTCCGGATAGGTCGCGTTGTCGACGCACGACGCCAATACCGCCAACCAAACAATGAAAATACGGGCCATTTAGAACTCCCACCGCAGCAACAGGCGCACCAGCTGCGCCGCCCGCGCCGTCAGACCTTGAGCCGGATTGTCTAGGCCCGCTTGAGGCAGCAGTGCAGCGTATTGCACCTGCGCGACAATGCCATCCCTACTGGCGTAGGTCAGCGTGGGGTCCAGTTCCAAGCCGAGCGAACGTTGACCGCCGGGTGCACTGGCTTGCGCCAAAGCCCACGATTGCACCGCCGCCAACTCGAAATAGAGCGAACCTGCGCCAAATTGAGCCCAAGTCCTGCGCAGATGCGGGCGAAAGTAGGCGGCATCGGCCACCGCGCCATACAATTCACGAAACAGGATGCGATCGACGCGAAAATCAGGGTGCATGCGAAACTCGCTCAGCAGCGTGTCACGCGGTGGATCGACCTGAGCACCAGCAATTGTGCCTGGTTTTGCGAATTTGGCCGCGGCATCTTGCGAAGCGACTCCGGCGGCCGAGTCGCCACTGGCCGCGCCGCCATCGACGCCAAACGACCAACCGTCACCAGCAGCACCAAAGCGCGACTGCATGACAGCACTCCACTGGCGAACGTCAACAGGGGCGGTGACTTGCACGCCGGCCAGCAGCGAAATCTGCTCAAAACGGCCAGTCAGATACAGCCCTTCCACTTCGATGTGCCCCCACGGTCCCGCGGCCCGCGCCCACACATCGCCGGCGTACACCTGCATGCCGCGGGTCACCCAGTCAGCGCTTGTTAGTGTCAATGGTGGTTGCGCAGAAGCCCAACTACTTGGAACATCGCGGTTTTGCCACCTTGTCGCCGCATAGGCACCGTATTCAACCGTGGTTTTTTCGGCGCGCAATTGCCGCTCGCGGGCCAGTGGCAAGCGCACATTGAGTACAGCAATGGTCAGCGATTTCACATCGTCGGAGGGTTCGAGATCGACAGTCCGTGTTCGATCCGGTCGCAAAGCCTGCGGACCACTGGCCGACCAATCGTAACTGACTGCCCAGATGTGGCCCGCGAGCGGCGTAGCAAAGGCCACGCGGTCAGAGGCATCGCCGCGGTCGGTGTCCAAGCCATCGCCGCCGTGGGCAACCATGCCCAAGCCCCAATGAGCGTTCATTCGCCCCAGCGCAAGTGCACCAAAGGGCAGGGCAATTACGCCGTAGGCTCGCCGCAACGTCGCCAAATTGGTCGGAGATTGTTGACCAGTCGCCGCTGCCGGCGGGCCCGCCGGCCGACTGCCCAACGCCAGATTGTCAAACCAGTCGAGGCGCATGTGCACCGCGCCGCCGCCTTTGGCTGTTTGCAGCGTAAAGTCCGTGCGCAAACGCAGATCGGCGTGGGTCAGCATTTGACCAGTGGCCGTCGCGGGCGGCACCGGATAGAGCGGCTCGCCAGTGGGATCCAAGCCGCGGTCAAGATCGAGATTGTGCAGCAGTTCTGAGCGTGTACGGAAAGAAGCCTGCCAGTTGAGTGCCTTGGTGGGCGTTCCGTCCAAGCCCTGCGTCATGTCAACTAGCCCAGCTTGCGGCAACGGCACCAGTTGGACTGGCGGCGCTGCATCAGCGGCGATTGCGGGCACGGCGCGCACAATTGCTGCACCGCACACAAAGGCGACCAACGCGGTCCAGCGAGGGCGCAAGATCATGGCGCGGCCTGCCGCAGAAAAGCCGACAGCGCCGCGAACGAGGCCTCGCTGGCCTCCAGCATCGGAAAATGGCCGCAGCGTTGAAAAACTTGCAAGCGAGCGTTGGGCAGCATGGAGGCCAGTCGCTCGCCAAATTCCAGCCAACTTACAGCATCTTGCGCGCCCCACAGCAAAAGCGTTGGTTGCGCCACTCTGGGCCACTTCGTTTCCAGTTCAGCAAAGTGCTGGCCTCGCGCGGTGGCTAGCGCTGCAGCAACCGTGCCTGGACGCTGCAGGGCGCGCTCGACTTCTTCGACAAAGGCCTGATTGATCAACGCAGGGTCGAAAAAAGCCCGCACCAGTCGCTCGTCGGCGCGCTCCTTGTAAAACAGCCCAAACAGCGCCTCGCCGACGCCGTCGACTTGAGCCCAGCGAAAGAACGCGGGAAGTTGGTCGTCAAACACCCACGCGTCGTACAAGGCAATCTTGTTCACCCGGTGTGGTGCGGCCAAAGCTGTCGCCAGAGCCACCGAACTGCCCCACGAATGGCCAACGACAGCAAAATTGCCAACACCGCGGGCGTCGAGCACAGCCAGAACCAAGCGCGCTTGGGCTTGCGGCGAGTAGTCGCCGGCCGGCCGATCAGTCCAGCCGAAGCCTTTGAGATCCATGCGGATCACTCGATATGTGCCCACCAAGCGCGGCGCGACGGTTGCCCACGTCTCCAAGGCCGAGGCAAAGCCATGCAGCAGTACCACGACCGGCGCCTCGCGCGGACCGGCGTCCTCCACCCGCACCCGTACCGCCAAGCCATCGGGGGCAACGGTAACAAACTCAGCGCCTTTGGGTTCGCCCGTCATCGGCCCTTGATGCCAAGACAGGCAGCCGTTGGCGAAGACGACCAGCGCCAAACTTGCGAGGGTGCGGAGCTTCGTAGTCATATGCAATTACGGGCCAATTCGTCGCGCTTCGGCGGCTTGAGAAAACACGGGCTGAGTCTCGTTGGCCTTGGAATCGACCTTTGCCACCACTCCGTAGCATTCCGTGACGAAGGCATAGCTGCGGTAAGTCGTTATCATCAAGCCAATTTGCTTGTCGACGCGGCCCTGAATCGCTAGGACAGGGAAGGCCCCTAGCGGCGTCACCACCTGCCCGGCGCCGATAACGGTCAGTTCAGTGGTCTCGCTCCACAGGGCAATCACACCGTCCAACTGGCCAGAAACAGACGACTTTGTGGTCCACTTGGCCGTGCCGGTCAGGGGCAGTTGCAGCATGACTGCAGGTGGATCGTAAGTGATCCGGGTTGCAAATAGGCTGTCGACCGGAGAGGCCACAGCGAGCAGCTCCAAGGCTTTGTCCGTCAAGCGAAAAATCCCTAACAGCGGGCTACTCTCGGTGACCTGCACCGCGTAGGTTGCGGTCGGATAATATTTAGAAAACCAAAGAGTTTTCGGATCCAGCGTCGTCAGTTGAATCACCTTGTCGTTGGTCAACGTGGTGAAATCCCAAGTCGGTATGCCGTCAACGGTTTTCGGTACCAGATCAACGGTGACATTATGGGCGACATGGTAGGGCACGCTCAAGCCCGCCGCCAACGGCAATTCGGACCACGCCACGACCCCATCGTGATTGGGAACACACAAAGTCGGCGCTGCGTCCGAAGTCTGCGAATCGATCGCCTGCGTCTCAACGGCATCCGCAGGCGTTGCCGGCGCATCTTTGGCGACTTCGTTCGCTTGCAAATCGATGCTCGCGCTGTCCGCTGCCTTACCGGTGTCGGATGACGAGGTTTCTATGGAGGAATCTCCGGCTGAAGTGCCGTCGCCACCAACCAATTGGCCCCCGTCCTGACCAAAGCGGGCCGAAGCATCGGCCGCCATAGCTGCACAGGCGCCCGAAGGCAAACAAGTCCCAGACGCACATTCAGAATCGGAACGACAGGCGGGCGCAGCAGAAATCGCACAGCCGGCAGTGCTAACACTAAAACCAGCCACAAAGCCCAACGCCGGCCGCAATGCAGAAGCTGAAAACAGACGATTCCAAGACGAAAGGCGAGCAATCCAAGTACTTTGGACATTCATAGGGTTCAGCTTTGTCGCGGTGTGCTGCATGCGTGGTGTTCTGCTCATGAATGGTTGCCGAACCGGAGGGCTAAATTGCGACCAGCGGCCGCCGAAGAAAGATTATTACGCACCCGCACAAAACTGTCAAGCGTCGTTGCAATCGCAGCTTGTCGTTCAATTGCAGCCGACTCGCAAAATTGCAGTTGCCGCTGAATCCAGCGTAGGCTAAAGTTAGGCCGATTTCTGCTGCACCTGCGGAAACACGGCGCGCCCAGCGTGCCACGGAGTCCACCCATGGTTCTCAAAAAGTACGCCAATCGACGCTTGTACGACACCGGCCACAGTCGCTATGTGACCCTTGATGAGGTTACTGAACGCATTCGCGCTGGCGAAGATGTCATGGTGCTCGACGCCGCAACCGGCGCCGATTTGACCCAGGCCACGCTGACCCAGCTGATCTTGGAGAATCGCGGCGCAGCAAAATTACTGCCCGTGCCGTTGCTCACTCAATTGGTGCGTCTGGGTGACGACGGCTTAGCTGAGTTTTTTAGCCGCTGGGTGCAATGGGCGCTTGAATCCTACGTCCACGGTCGCCAAGGTATGCAGTGGTTACAGCAACTTGCGCCGATGATCACCGCCGGTCACAGCTCGCCGCCTCCAGTAGGGGCACCGACTGCGAGTCAGCCTTCCCAGACGCCACCCGCGCCGGCTCCCTTTTCACCGGCTCAGTTCTTGGCCAATCAATTCGGCGGGGGCGGGTTTTCGCCGAGCCAGTTTTCTCCAGGTCAGTTTTCTCCCAGTCAATGGGTGCCACAATGGCCGATGAACTCGCCGTTAGGGGCTTTGGCATCATTTTTCGAACAGCATCGCGGGCAGCAGCCGCAACAACCCCAGTATCAGGCGCAACGTCAGCCGCAAGCGCAAGCTCAGTCACCACAGCACCAACAGCAACAGCCCCAACGCCAGCCGCCTATCGATGGTGGTCAGCACGACGAAGTTGAACGTTTGCGCAAACAATTAGACGAGTTGCGCGCGGGCTTGATCGGGCGTAAGCGTGGGCCGAAGAAGAAGCCTGCGACCGGCGGCGCGAGTGACTAGAGACCCGACCAATTAACGCCGAACTTCAAAGAATTCCCGAACAAAACGGAGCGGGCTGACGCCAACCCGCAGGCCACTGAAAAAGTGCCGCACGCTCGCGACCCACAAAGCAAGCACTGAGACGCCGAGCAAATCTTATTTGATCGGCTCTCTAGGGCCGATTCGCTGGTTTTATTGTGCAGCGCACAATGCCTTACTTGACAGCTTCGTTGCCGAATACTAGCCTCCACATGAGCAGACGCACAATATCTGCGCTAACGATGGATATCATGCCCCACGCCACATTTTTCGATTCTGCCTCACAGAGTCCTTGGTCCTTGGCCAACAAGCTGACCAAACTCGCGGTGGCAAGCGGCGCCGATTTCCTAGGCAGCCCTCAGTCTGTCGCACTAATGCCGACCCCGCGTAGCACGGTGTTTGCCGATAATGGCGCTAAATTGCTTCGATTTTTTGACGGTCAGGCTGGCTCAGGGCAGGGTAAACCGGTGGTACTTTTGGTTCCGTCCATGATCAATCGCTGGTACGTGCTCGACTTGCGCCTGGGTGCCAGTTTGATTGGCTATTTGGTCGCCAGCGGTCTGGACGTCTACTGTGTCGATTGGGGCGACGCGCGCGACGAGGACCGCTACTTGACCTGGGACGCAGTTTTGGCCCGCCTTGCGCGCATGGTCCGGGCAACGCGGCGCCACAGTGGTCAAAACCGCGTTGGGTTGCTCGGCTATTGCATGGGTGCGACCTTAGCGACTATCCATGCAGCGCTGCATCCTGACTCTGTGACTTCGCTCATTAATTTGGCTGGGCCGATCGACTTTGCCAGTGCAGGTGTGTTGCGGCATTTGACCGACCCGCGCTGGTTCGATGTGGAGGCGATCGCGGCGGCAGGTAACGTCACTCCAACGCAGATGCAGAGTGGTTTCACGGCTATGCGGCCAACACTGCAGGTGGCCAAATGGGTAGGAGTCGCCGACCGCTTTGACGACCTGTCGGTCGAGGCTTTTGCGGCGTTGGAAACGTGGGCCAACGACAACGTCGCTTTCCCTGCGGCGGCGTATCGGACTTATATTACTGAATTGTATCAGGACAATCGCCTGATTGCTGGCATGCATCGAGTAGGTGGTAGTGCTGTCGATCTGAAAGCGATCACCTGCCCGACGCTGGTCGTGACAGCGAGCCGGGATACGATCTGCCCGCCAGCTGCCGCGACGGCGCTGCTGGACTACTGCGGAGCAAGCCGAAAGGTCGCGCTACAAGTTGCAGGTGGTCACGTCGGCGCCGTGATTGGCGGCAAGGCCACGCGTGAGTTGTATCCCCACATCGCCCAGTTTGTCAGCGCGGGCGCATGAGCAGCCGGATGCTATCACATTGAATTAATACATCGTTATCAATTGGGATTGCATGAATCGCTGAGGTGCTGTATTTTACCGCGCCCGCAATTCCAGTTGCATGGCGAATCATTTCGAGTAACGTAAAACTTTCAACGGCTTGCGCGGTCCACAGCGATCTCGCAGCACCTAGCGGATAAGGATATGATAATGAAGCGCTTTTTGATTACTGTGGCCGCGGTGAGTTCCCTTTTGGCTGGTTGTGCCTCGGCACCAGCTGGCGGCGCTGCCGCTGGCACCGGGACGACGGACACCGCAGCAGCTGGCTCCGCGGATTCTGCAGCCGCCGGCGCCGATGGCGCGGCAACGGCAGACGGTGGCGCAACCGCCGATACTGGCCCGGCTACTACCGATATCAAGACCACCGATGTCAAAGCCGACGTGCCCAAAGACGTTGCCGCGCCGGCCCCAACTTGGGGTGACTGCAAGCAAACCGACAACCAGTGTGTCTCGGGCTGTGCCCAAGCCGTGTGCCTTTCCGCCATTCAAGCCTGCCTCGGCAGTCCTGCCTGCAACACGGCCTATGAATGCGTAGGTGGCTGCCAGAAACAGCCCCCGGTGATGCCGGCTCAGGATGCCACCCCTATCGCCCAGCTGCCCGATGAATCGAAGGCGACCTACTGCACGCGCGTGTGCCTGACCAAGGCCGGGCCAATGGCGACCGCTGGCCTGTTCGGTATGAACCAGTGTGTCATCGGCAAATGCTTGGATTGCGGGCTCCTTGCCGGCGACCTAGCCAATCTGTGCAAACAGCAGTGTGGTGCCAGTGCTAAATGCGAAAAAGAACAAGAAGCATGCGGCGGCGACAAAGATTGCCAAACGTTACAAGGTTGTGTTGGCTTGTGCAATGATCAGGCGTGCCAATCGAAATGCATTGCCGAAGCCAAGGGCAACGCGGCCAAACTAGCGGAAGCCCTGGCGACTTGCACCAATGCCAATAAAGACGTGTGCGTCGCGCCGTAGGCAAGCAACAGCGCCTATCTGAGCGCGGTCCTGCCTCCGTCAGAAGGTCGCCAAAGCTGGGCCAGCGCCACCCCTAGCGCGACGCCGACATTGAGCGACTCGACCAGACCGCTACCCTCGATCCGCACGACGTGAGTGCAGGCCGCCCGCACTTCCGGTCGCAGGCCAGCCTCTTCCGCACCGGCCACGAGAACAAGCGCGCCGGTTTTGGGCATGCGCACCTTGTGCAGTGGCTCAGCGCCATCAGCAGCCAAAGCGAGCACCGTTGCCCCGGTTGCGCGCAGCGTCGCTAATGCCGCGGGCAGGTCCGGCGTCTGGCCAATTCGCAGTCGCTCAAGCGCCCCTTCAGCAGTCCGATAGGCGGCAGTAGACCGCGCGGCAGGTGCATCGCCGGCCTGCAGCACGATGGCGTGGGCACCCAAAAACGCCGCCGTCCTTGCAATCGCGCCCAAATTGTGCGGATTCGCAACACCGTCCAGAGCGATCAGAGCTTTGCGTTCGCCGGCCCAACTCGCTAATTCCACAGCGGTAATTGGCACGATCTGCGGGGCAGCAAACACAGCGACCAGTCCCTGATGGGCCCGCGAACCACTCGCGCGTTCCAGTTCGTCTGCTCCGACTTCGCGATACGGCACGCGGCGGCTCGCCAGTTTGGCCAGCAATTGCCGCAAGTCGTCGAAATGCTCCGTCGCAAACAGCAGTCGCCGCAGATGCTCGGGTCGGGCCTGCAGTGCGGCGTGAACGGCGTGATAGCCGCAAATGGTCTGCTCCGCTGGCGGCGGCGGCAGTTGATTCAAGTCGAAGCGATTGTGACGCACGGCACGGTCCTTGAGGGCAGAAAAATTGAGATTGTTCGAGACTTGTTGTTGGTTAGGGTTCGCAAGCAGTGGCCGTGGTTTGAATTGCTGGATTCACGTCCAATCGCTCAATTGCCCAGCGAGCGGACTTTGGGGTCAGCATAAACCACTGAAATCTATGTGTAGTTTTGAATTTTAGCCCAGTTCAACCGACCTGCCTAAGCGGCCGGGTCGGATAGGCACTCATGATAATACGCAATTCCTCAGCAAATACAGCCAAAGCACTGCGTCTGCACATAAAACGAAGGCCTTCAAAACCGTCGGGATGGGTCATGCGGTCGCCGCGCCAAAACTCCAACACGTCGTGGGGCGGCGGTCCAGTGATCGGCGACAATAGCACGGTAACGTGAAACAAATCAGCGCGGTCATTGGCGCGCCGCAACCACAAGTGCAGGCCAGAGTCGAAGAAGCGGGGTTGCCATAGCGCCCGTTGTCCGGTGGCCAGTTGCTCTAAGTGCGCAGCCATTCCCAGCAATTCCCAGGTCGCCAAACGGGTCTTGACGACGCGGCCCGGAGCCCCCGGCGAAACCAGTCGTGCCATCACCAGCACCCAATTGAGGTCATACAAGTTGTCAGCGTGCGAGAATTGGTAGCAGCGCGGTTGAATAACCAAGCGACCACGCAGGTCGGCTGAAATCAACGTGGCCATCGGCGCCCCGCGCTGCAAGGATCCAGCCGCCACAAGTCGCGGCAAGCGACTGTGGATTTGAGTTCCAATCGGGCCACGCCAGACCATCTGTGACCAAATGATGAGCAGACTGCCTTCATGGCGATCGCCCCCATTGGGTGCGCACCCATTGAGCAATACCGATGGCTTGGACAATGGCGTCGACGGCGGCCTGCACGCGCTGGGCATCTAAGTGCTCAAAAGTCAGGCGCAAACGGTAATCGGGCGCATCAAATACCGGATAACTGCCTATTTCCACGTCACTATGCGCGGCAACGACCGCGTCGATGTGGGCGACCGCGAGCCATTCATCGACTGTAAAATAGGCCGTAGCCAGAGTCGGTCCGCATACTCCTTGTTCGCGGCATAAGATCTCAATTTGTTTAAGATTCTTCGCTACAAGCGCTGGCACACCCGGTAGCACGTACACGTTGCGCATCCGAAACAATGGCCAACGCCCGATGACAGGAACAATCTGCGCGTCCAGCGGCAAATGGGCCAACCGCTGCTGCTCGGGCGTGAGGTCCGCGCCCACAAATTCGCGCAGTTGTTCAGCCAGTTCGGCGCGAAATACCATCGGAGCGGCAAAGGCCTGACTGACCGCTTTCCACGTACAATCGTCATGGGTGGGACCGACGCCACCGGTGGTAATTACAAACGAAAATCTTCGCGAAAAATCGGCAACTACGCTGGCGATGCGATCAACGTCATCGGCAACTACGGCCAGTTCGCCAACACGAACACCTAAATTTGCCAAACTATTTAGAATTTGCGGGCCGTTCGCGTCCGCTACTTTCGCCGACAGCACTTCGTTGCCGATCACCACCACGCCAGCCGTCGTGCGACTCCCAACCGCAGTCGGCTCTGCACGGGGTGGGTCGGCCTGCATCTAGCCCTCGCCCGGCAGCAGGCAGCGCACGTCTGCGAATTTGCCAGTGGATTGAATTGCTTGCGCCGTACGGGCAAAGCCCAGCACCCAGCTTCCATCAAAACGGCGGGTGCCGAACGGCAGAAGTCCAAGCTTTTTCATGTATTTCCACTCGTGCAGTTGCGCCCACTGGCGCGCTTCCTCATACGTCGGCCATGGCGTGCCTTCGCGGCGACCGCAGTGCGGGCAATAATCCACCGGGTCCGCTGCCAACAAATAGTAGCCATGCAGGCACGAATAGCATGACATATCAATGATTTCGACTTTGTGGCCTTGGCGGTCGACGTAGCCGCCGCGCTCGTAATCGACCTCGACAGTTTTGGTCTTGCCAATCGCTGTGGTCTCGATGCCGCGCAGCAGTGCCATGTCAAACTCAAAGCTTGCACCGAACCGGCGCCGTCTCTCACAGTGTAGCCGAACAGCCGCAAAGGTCGCGAATTTGCCGCGCCTGTGATCAATAACATTTGATTACGACAGCGAGTTTCGTGACCGGCTGTCAAGAACAGCCAGTAGCGACACCGCCGACAAGAACAAGATATTGGCGTAAAACAGCCACAACATCAGCGCCAAAACGCCGCTCAGCGCGCCATACACGGCGTCCATTTTGACCACAGACGTGACGTAAAGGGTGAACAGCCGTTGACCACCGGCCCATACCAAGCCAAATCCGAGCGCGACCAAGGCCGCCACCCGCCGCTTATGCAGGCGCGCCGACCAGCGCACCATGAGGTAGAACACCAACGCCACAGGCAAGGCCTGCGAAAGCGCTGCCACGGCGTCCATCACGTTAAGCCAGCCAAACGACAGCGTTTTCACCGCACGATTGGCGACGTGGACACTCCAAAGTAGCAAGGGTCCCAGCAGGTTGAGCAACAGAGCCAGAATCATCGCCACCGCCACCAACAACGCCATCACCCCGGTCGCTTGCACCGTCAGTCGACGTTTGCGGTCGAAGATGTCGCGAATCGCGTCGTCGATCCGGCCAAAAACACCTAAACCCAGCCAAATAGCCGCAAGAAAGCCAATAATTCCGTGGGCAGTGCGATGCTTGACCATGGCCGTGGCAAAGTCGGCAGGATTCCAGGTCACGCCCGGCAGTGACTGCCGCAGCCAAACTGTGATTTGTTGCAATGCCTTGACGCGCACTTGAATGTCAACGCCCGATGCCGTACTGGCAGTGTCAACGGCCGAAAGCACGAAACCCAACGCGGAAAACGCGGCAAACAAAGAGGGTACCGCGGCTAGAATGGCGAAAAACGTCAGCGACGCGGCGCGGTCCAAAATACCGATGCGCTCCGTCACGGCCCACACTTCTGCCACCAGCGGTGCCCGCATCGACAGGAATAGACGAAATAAATCCAGCAGGTTATACAGCGTCGGGATCGGCGGCGGCGGTGTCATAGGCTTAGCCTTGGGATGAGGGAACGAAACCGGAGTCGCTGCCTGAATCGGTCAGTTTTGCTTGGGCATCCTTAGAGTACTCAACCGCTGTTGCCGGCGCTGGAACGGTGGCTCGGTTGGCCGCGCTCGCACCTGCGGCCCGTGGAATAACCGCGAGTTGGACGGGCAAAATCGCCTCAAGTGTGCCACTGAGCCTAAAAAGCCAAGTTCATGCCGCCTGGGTAGCCGTAGGCGGTCACGTTGCCATAACCATAGACCATCAGGCCAACGGGCTTGTCGGCTTTGACCGTGTGGGTCCCTTTGGCGACCTTGATGTAGGCGAACTGCCAGCTGCCGTCGCCAAAATCGTCGAACTGGCTGGCACCGACCACAGCACCGTCGACGCTGACGGCAACGCCTTTGGGTCGAACGATGGTCAACCAGTTGGTGCTGTAGCCATCTGCGGTCCGAATCACGTATTCGTCGCGGTATTGCTTGGCTGGCGGCACCAACATCATCGACGGGTCACCGATCTTGTCCTGAGTTTGGCCTTGGCTGACAAGCAGTTGCACCGCCTCAATCTTGCCGGTCGCCGTCAACATGAACGACTCACTGCTTTGAACCTGCACCGAATCGCCAGCCTTGGCCAAAGTCACGCCGTTCAAGCCCTTGACCGCCGGTTGAGTAGTCAGCGCCACATTGTCTTCGCCGGCCACCACAATCCAATGATCGACATCGTAGCCGCGGGGCTTGCTTTTGACACAAAATGCTTGATTTCCCCACGCTTGCAGCGGCATCAACTGCTCTTCGAGGTGTTCTGTGCAACAGGTGTCCCAGTTTTCGTCGCCTTTCTTGAAAGAATCCGTGATCCCAGTTGCTTGATGTCCGGCAAACACCGCAACCACCTTGTCGGCTTTTATGTGCGTACCCGTCAGATCCTGCTTGCCGCTGGGTGCCATCGCTCCCACAGAAGCTAGATTGAGCACATCGTACTGCTTGAGTTCAAACGAATATGTCTGACCAGCGGTCAACTGCGCGGGTTTGCTGCCATCTTGGGGCACTCCGCCATTTGGATTGGCAATCACGGCAAAAGTTGGGCGCACTTGAACCACGGTCGTACCGGTCAGCGTCGCCACCACGGTGACATAGCCATAGTTGGCCGGAAAACCCATGAGCGCTGGCCGCGAGGGTAACGAAACTCCATAATATTCCTTACCAAGTGTATTCTGTGGCAACAACAGGCTGCCATCATTGCTGGCGGCGTTCTCGCTGTTGAACGGATTGAACTGAAAGGCGACCACCGGCTGATCACTCTGAATATGCACGGCTTTGGGCGCAATGACCGAACCAGCCACGTTCATCACCGGCAACTTGAACTCGGTGCTCTGACCTGCTGGGACCACGGCGTTGGCCAGGGTCAATTCATAGGGTACTTTCGGTATCGTACACACAGTATTCGGTTTATTATCACAGGTTTGCACCCCAACTTGGCAAGCGACGCCACTGGCGCAACCCACTGCCACGGAAAACTTGACGACGGCGTCGTAAACGCCTGGATTGGTCAAGACCACGCTGTGCGGAAAAAACTCCGGTGTCGGCTGGTTTGGAGCGGCCGGATTCTTGCCCGGATCGTTGTCCAAATCGACGCTCCAGTACTCGCAGCCGACGTTGTTAGCGATTTTGAGGTTCGATTCGCACAAACTGACGCATTTGCCACCAAGGCACACCGATGTCAGCTTGCAGTCGCTGGGCGCCGACCAACCGGATCCATCGTCTTTGCAGGTATGCAAGCTGTTGGTGCCGGTACACTCTGGCACGCTGGGCGTGCAGACCACGTCCTGGCATTTGCCGACGGCGCATTGCTGTTTGCCGGGGCATTTCTTGTCGACCCAAGCCTGGCCGTCACTGCTGCACTGGGTCTGAATTGCCGGCCCGGCGCAGCCCTTGATTTGGCCAGGCTGGCACGCGGCCGGGGTGGCACAGTGGCCGTCCTTGCACAGTAGGCCTACGTCGCACTTGTCGGCGGCTTGCCATTGGCTGTTGACGCAAACTTTGGCAACAGTTTCATTGAAACAGGCTCGTTCGCCATCCGTGCAGGTCATGGCGGTTGCTTCGAAGTCGAAGTGGACGTCGGTCTTGCTGTCTGGCTGGGTGTCGGCTACGACGGCTGCATCGAATTGACCGACTGCGCTATTGCCGCCTCCCACTGGGCCCGTCGGCGTTGGGTCACTGCAGGCTGCAGCGAAGAGCGCCAGATTTTGCCAGCGAAAAAAGTTCATCAATGACCTCTGCCTTGCAGGTTGACTGCAAGCGCTGGCCCCATTATGCGGCCAATGGCCAGCGAGGCCAAGCATCGAAACGGCGCGGCGAACGTGCGCTTGCTGGCACGCATCGGCCCAGTCGCGTACACTGGCCGTGATGAATGCGCCACCGCCATTTCGCCGCCTAAACCCTTGGATGTCTGCTATTTGGGCATTCTTGATGGCCTGCGGAACTGCCAGTCCGGCCCCGCCACCGACCGGGATCTCGGCGACGGCTCAAGCAGTGGCCGACGCCGGATCGTCAACCGCGAGCGATGCACTCTCGGACGAACCAGCGGCAGCAGCAGAGATTGCCGATATTCCAGCTGAAACAGACACTTCACTTGACCTGCCCATTCAAGACGCTGCGGAATCAGTTGACGAACCGCAGGCCGCCAACGACGGCGGGTCACTGCCAGATCAAGAAACTAACGGACCAGAGGCTGCCGACATTGGTTCACTCGGTGCAGACGCGTCTGCGATCGACAGTGTTGATACTATTGATGAGTTTGCCCAAGCGGCGGACACCGTGGTCGTCAGTGACATGGCGGATGACGCAGCTCCTGCTGAGGTCGATGCCGGCAAAATCGAGGATGCGGCCGACGTTGATGGAGCCAGCGCTGAAGTAAGCACTGACGCCGCACCGCCTTTTGACGGCAAAGGCATTTCCACCACTGGCAAGTCTCCTGCGCAGTATTTGGGTGGCTGGGCGCTGTGGCCGCAAGCACTGCCAACTGGCTTTGACTTGCCATTGGGCAAGCCGCAAGTCATCCCCGGTTCTGCACAATATCCTCATAGCTCCAGCGCGCTTATCGACGACCTCACCGGCGACGGCATTGCCGATCTGGTGTTGTGGGCTCAGGGCGGCGAACTGCGCATCGTGCAAGGTCCCGTTGCCAGCTCCGCCAAAATATGGACGATAGCCGCGGCGGTGGTGGCCGACCCGAGGATTCATTCGGTGGCGGTGCTTGAGCGCAACGGCGGGCACAAATGGCTGCTTGTGGGTGGCATCGCCGCCATGCGCGCCCTGCGTTTTTCGGGCTCCCAGTGGCTCGACGAGGGCAGCAAATTGGGCATCTCCGCCTTGCCTGCCACAGTCGAGCGGCGCGGCCTGACCGTCGCGGACGTTGACAACGACGGTCTTCTTGATGTCTTAGTTGCCCAACTGGACTGCAAAGCTCCCAGGCATCAGGTGTGGCTCGATCGCGGCGATGGTAAGATGCTGGCCTCGGGCGAGAGTCTTGGATTGACGGCCAAAGGCGGGCAATGGGGCGTGGCCGGCGCAGATTGGGACTCAGACGGCGACCTCGATCTAACCTGGTTGCATGATGGCTGTGCCGACGCGGCCACGACTCAGGCTTTTTACCGCAACTTGGGTCGAGGGATTGACGGCTTTCCGCTTTTTCAACGGCAAGCGCCCAACGTCCTATTCGAGTTTCCCAAAGCTAAGATGCCGTTCGCTTCGCCGATGGGCCTCGACAGCGCCGATTGGGATGGCGATGGCAAACTCGACATGGCCATCGCCAATGTTGGCCTCGGTTTTCCGCTCGAAACGGCCATGAAGTATCTGCTGACAGAGGATCCCACGGTTCCAGCCATTGCCCAAAACAACCTGCTGCGCGGTCTCGCTGACGGCAATTTTGTCGATGTTGGGCAAGCCGCGGGGCTCAAATCGCTGGTGGACGCAACCAAGGGCCACGACATGACGGCTTGGGGCGTTGGTGGGCTGGATTTCGATCGCGATGGCTGGTTGGATATGTGGCTAGCCAATGCCTCGGAACAAGACGCGTTTTCAGATCCAGCTTATGGACCCATGCGTCCGGTGGTCATGCGAAACAAGGGCGACGGCACGTTTGCGGAGGTCAGTGGCCAAGTCGGAATACCCACCGCTCACAACGCCCCAGTTTTGGCCCTAGGTGACTTAGACGGCGATTTCGACGATGACGCCGTGCTTGGCCAACTCGAGGGGCCGCCGCTGGTCTTGCGCAACCAAATTCAAACTACATTCAAAGGCCTGCGAGTAGCGCCTGCCGGTTCGTTGTCGAACCCGACTGGGCGCGGCGCTACCGTTCTGATGCAAACCGGTGCAGTGACCCAAATTCGCGCAATCGGAGGCGATGCAACATTTACCACCCACCATCCACCGGTCGCCGACTTCGGCATGGCTGACATCCCGGCTGGCACCGTAGTTGTGTAGTGGCCCAGTGGTTACGCGCAAACCGTCGTCAATGTCCAATCTGGTCAAATAGTTACGATTCAGGAACCACCACTGGTCCAAGTTGCGCCGCGCTACGCTACCGTCGGCAAATCCATCGAAGTTGTGGTCCAACCTCATGACAGCACAGGAAAACCGGTCGTTTTGCCAGTAAAAATCCAAGTAGTCCCCGCCGGCGCTGTCGCTGCTGCTGGCGTGATGGAATGCGATGCCAAAGGGGTGTGTAGCCAGGCATTTATCGCGGCCAAGTCCGAAATCGCATTCATTAAAGTTACAGTTGGCGACAAAGTTTTCAAAACATGGCCCAAAGTCACCGTGGCTTAGAGAGTTCCGCATGCCGCAAGATCGGCACCCTCGATACAGCAAACTCATTGTGCGGCATGTGGAATGTGGTCCGCAGCAGCGGCCCACCGCCGGGGTCTGGGGGAGGCGCGCCCCCAAGTTTCTAGTTAGTTCCAGCGCGCCGCTGCGACCGGCACCCTCGATGGATGAAACTGCATCGACGGGCTGTGTCTTTTCAAGCGATTGGCGCGAGTTTCTACATAGCCAGTCGGGTAGCGTTTGCTCGGGGCCTCATTGCTTGTTTCGAGGGTCGCGAGCGATGGCCGTGGTCGTATCGCAGCTCCATTTTTGTTCGGCAATTCTCGCCGCTACGGCCATAATTGGTCAGGTCACAATCCTATGGACCCACTGCCGATGACCCCTCACGCTGGCAGTGCGCCATTGGTTACACTCGGTCGGCGGACACAACTGCTTGCAACCATTGAAGCCCTGCGTTTCGTAGCCCAGATCCTGCTCGCCGCAGTCGCTGCCTTTGGCGCGCTGTCGTTGGTGGTTCGGGTGCCGATTGCGATTGTGCGTGTTCACACTGTCGCTGACTTGCTGCGGGTGACGTTGGGTTCGCCGGTGACCGTCCTGTGCCTGGCCGCGGCGTTAGCGGTGCCTGTGCTTGCCCCGCGCAATCAGGGCTGGACGGCATGGTCAGCCGGCAAGCGCCGCGCCATGCAAGCGACGCTGATTCTGGTTCCAGTTGTGGTCTGTGGCATCGCGGCGCTGGGTTCGCAGACGTTGGCGCGAGTTGGCATCGTGGCGCCGTTTGAAAATGCGGACCACACCTTTGCTCTGGCGCCCAATTTTTGTTACGGCGAGAACCGTGGGCGCCCGCCGGTGCATGCGCTCATGTGTACAGATTCACTCGGGATGCGGGCGATGCCGGGTCGTTCGCCGGCCGTCAACGAGACCGACCTGCGCAAGAGCCGGGTGCTTTTGGTCGGTGATTCCTTTGTATTTGGCTCCGGCGTTGCGGATGCGGATACGTTGGCGAATGCGCTGGGCCAACTGGGGCCTGAGCTTCAGATTGGCAACTTCGCCATGCCCGGCCTCGGATTTTCATCGTATATTCGGCAGTTGCGCGCAGTCGCTCAGCGGTTTCGGCCCGATTGGGTCGTGGTCGGCTTCAACAAGGGCAACGACGTTGGATTGGTGGACAGCTGGGAGCGCCAGCGGGCGCTAGGCGATTTTGCTTATTTGTTGTCGGCGCTTCTGCTGATCGAGTTGGACCTCTATCCGATTGAGCAGCGCGAAGATTTGGCCTGGATGGACGAGCGCAACATTGCCCCGGCAGTGCGCGCCGAATTTGCGAAATCGGTAGCGCAGTTGGCCGAGCTGCAGCGCGAACTTGGCTTTCGGATTGCGGTGTTTTCCTACTACGGTCCAACAACACTGTTTGAGGACCCGGGAACGCGGTTGGGGTGGAAGTTCACGTGGCCGACAAACGGCGGTTGGGATGCTGACCCCGCATTGCACATCGCTGGCGACGGCCATCCGACTGCAGCGGCTAACCGTATGTTTGCTACTGAGATTGCTAGGATGATTGAGTCCAACAAGGACCGATGAGGTAGCGCAGCACCCAGATCGAAGCGACTTAGTGAGCGCCAGTCTGCTTGGACCGTAGGTCGCCAAGGCGCAGCTTTCGCGTTAATCTCGCCTGCATCGCTCAGCGATCCGAGCGGTCGAGGTCAACGTGGAAAAGCTAAAACAAATCGCGGTGGTTCTGTGTGGCAGCGGCTTCAAGGACGGCAGCGAAATCCACGAATCTGTGGCGGTCCTGTGGGCACTCAGCCAGCATCCAGTGCAAGTTCAGTGCTTTGCGCCCGATGCGCCGCAGGCAAACGTCGTCAACTGCCTGACCGGCCACGTCGCGCCCATGGAGAAGCGGAATATGCTCATTGAGGCGGCGCGGATCGCTCGCGGCCAGATTCTCGCGCTTGACCAACTTAAAGTCGCTGATTTTGATGCGATTATCCTGCCTGGTGGCTTTGGCGCGGCCAAGAATCTATGTGATTTTGCCGTCAATGGGGCAAATGGCAGTGTTCGTGCCGACTTGCAAGGCATTTTGGAAGCATTCCATGCCCGACACAAGCCGATCGGAGCAGTGTGCATCGCGCCGGCCCTGATAGCGCTCGCTTTTCGGCACAAAGGCTTTGACTTGACGCTTGGGGCTGCCGGCAGCGCGGCTGATGCCGTGGTGGCCTTGGGGCACCGCCACACCGTGACCCGCGCCGATCAAGCACTGGTGGACCGCGAGAACAAGGTCGTCACAACTCCGGCCTACATGCACGACGACGCCTCGCTGCACGAGGTGTTCGAAGGCATCCGCAAGGCGATGGCATCCGTGGTGGCTTTGGCTAGCTGATCAGGTGGGGGGGATTAGACAACATACTGGAATATTTGCTGAAAATATCAGCACTCCCCTGACCGCAGTCGGAACCGCCAGACGGGCACCCGCTAGGCCAAAAACAATCGAAGCGAACTGAACTCCGCCATTGCCCGCGCTGTGGCTAACCTGTAGGCCGGTTTGCTACTTCACTTTGCCGTTAAGCTCGTAGCCAGTCACAGTTTTAGCGATGCCGGTTTTGGCGTCTAAAAAAGTGATGCGCCCGGACGGATGCTTTTGGGTGACCGCAAGTACGCCAGCGGTGGTCAAAAACCGCGCATGAAGCGGCGACGAACCCAACGATCTATCCACAGTCTGAAACGACTTTAGCGCGGCTTCTTGAACAATATGGCTTATATTGCCAGGGTCGGGCAACAACAGCCAGGCTTTGAGTGGCTCGGCGGCAAACGCGATTTCGGCGGGCTTGACCGGCGTTAGCACCAACTTCGTATACCCGGTCTCGAGGTCTAATAGCGTGTAGCCATGTGAATCGTCAACGAACTTCTCGGTCGGGTCGTCGTAGTTCGGTCCCTTCTCTGGCCGATGGACTAGCAGAGCCTTGCGCGCGTTCGGCACCATAAGCACGTTGTCCACCGTTTTCTTGATTGGCATTGCAACCACCGTACCGGAGGCCAAATCCAGCGTCGCGACTTGCTCAATGCCGGCGACGGAAGTGTACAATAGCGCTGACTTGCCATCATCAGTCACCCGCGCCAAACCGGCCGTCAGGTCGCCCATGGACGTCAGTTGCACGGCGAACGTGTCGGTCGGGACCGACGGCAGATTCAACAACGCTACCACGCCGGCGTCGCGCAGGACGGCCAGCGCCGCATTGCTTTTGGGCACCAAGTCGAGATCGGTAGGCGTTGCCCCCAGAGGCACTTCGACGATTTTCTTACTCGCCAAATGCACGACAATTAGGGCCGCCTTGCCCGTTTCGCGCACAATTGCCCACGTGCCATCGTCGGTGGTGAGAACCTCGCGCTCGATTTTTGCCAAAGGCTTCAGAGATACAAATACTTGCGCAGCAATATCCCCGGCCTTTGCCGATGCCAACTGAATGATGTTGATGCCGTCGTCAGTGACAACCAGTGCAGCGCTGCCATCCGAGGTAAAGCGGACACGGCTCGGTCGAAATCCGGTCGAGATACTGACCGACTCGTCCTTGCCGTCGCTCAAACGCACTAGGGTCAAAGCCTGAAAACTGCCAACGGCATCGCCGGTTTTCGCGCGGGCGTGGTCGTACCATACAATCGCGTACTTACCACCAGGGTCAATCGCCAAGGTGTTGCAATAGGCCAGAACGGGCAAGCTGGTCACTGTATCGCCTTTGGCCGTCGACCGCACAATTGCGACTTCGTCAGCACCTCGGTGCAACACAATCGCCGCGTCTTGATTGGGAACGACTTGCACGATGCTCGGTTGCGAGCTGACTTCGATGAGCGACACTTGCAAGGACGCGCCGGCGATGCGTACCAGCTGGTCCGACTCAGGGGCCACAATGTAGACGAAATTGGGTGAACCTTCCGGCGCGCCAAAGTCGGCTTCGGGTTCCTTTTCCGGGGGCAAAATGCGAGCTCCACCGCCTGCGGTGTCTTTGCCAGCAGTCGTCGCGTCGCTTTTGCTGAAAAAACGCGATCCGTCGGGGGCAGTTTCAAGTTTGCAGCCTACGCAAGAGGTTCCAGCCGACTCGTTGCTAGAGCTGGTGGGCGCGGAGGAATCACACCCAGCAAAAACGCCCGCTATCGTCCACCCAAAGTATAGGCCCAGCCACCACGGGCAAATAGCTGTAATTATTACGGCACCTGAACGTTTCACTGCGGCCTCACTGTGGGGACCGTACCAAAATCACTACGATTCTGGCTGGCCCTCGGGCGTGCTTCACAAGTCAGCGTCGAATTGCCTGCCACATCCTGACGCCCGGTATCCCTGCTCGACGCGTTGCCTTTCTTCAGATGATATCCAAGCGTAAGTGTCCAAGAGTTTTGGAAAAACGTAGTCTTGACCTGCGTGGAGCAGCTTGCAAGGCTACCACCGCACCAAAAATGACAACTTGGCCCACAGGCCAGCCACCGTCGCCGCACCTAAATCAACGCTTTGCTGCGGCAAACCAGCGCTGTCGTCGCGCTTGCCATCGAGCACCCAATTGCGGCCCAGTGTGTGCAGCCAGCCAATTTCGGCTGTCATACCGGCGGCAAATCGCGATGGTGACTTTTCTCTGCTCCAACTCGCGCGTGGCATCAATACATCGACACCCACGGCCAGCATGCCCAAAGGCAGCCAATTGACGCTTTGCAACTCACTAAAACTATTGCTCCATGCTACTTCTTGGCGCAGAACGCCGAGACCGCCGCGGGCAAAAGGCTCAAGCCAGGGCCAGATGGAATACCGGGTGCGCGCGTCGATAATGGCGGCATGGCCGTTGAACTCGCGGTCACCAGTCTTGTTGGTGCTGGGTCGCCACCAAGCGGCGCCGAGCGCGAAACCCGGCGATACCTCTCGGTAAACATGAACAAGAGCACCGGACATGATCGAACTATTGGCCAGACGTACCGCCGACTTGGTCGCAAAAGTGTGCGACGCCATCCCAACGTCGAGGCCCATGTCGTTGGACTGGCCGAACGCATGGTGTACTGAAAACACGCAGAAAAAGGCGCATGAGATCAAGTTAAACAGCATCGTTCGGCCGAGATAGCTGGACTGCAAGCGACTCATTTTGCGCCCCACTGAGCGTAGCCTTCCAAGGCAAACCCATCTAACCATTGACCTTTACTGGCGGCCAGTTCACCCGTTGGAAACGCTGCTACGTAGAAGCCGCCCAGGCCTGAGCCCAGAGCGGCGACGCCAGCATCGCCCAAACGAACCAGCAACGCCGGATTGGTGGCGGTCAACGACAATGATTCCGCGTGAAGCGTGACCAAATCGATGCGCGAAAGCCGTGAGGTGGAGTTGGCGGTGCCCAGCAGCCACAACGCTACTGAGCCAGCGGAAACCACCACTCGCAGATCAACTAACGCACCAGCCCCTTGAAACTCTGTCACTTTCCCCGATACGACTTCCAGAAGCGCCAAGCTCGCACTGGACGACTGCAACTGAACTACCGCATAGCTTGCAACCGTGCGAATCGCGCCGATCGCGGCATTGAAGGTCAATTTGGTAATCGCTTTGCCCTTTTTCTTGATCAAGTCGTCGACGTCGATGGTGTAGGCTCGCGCCGACCCCTGCAGGTGATTCCAAGCCAGCAAACGCGGCCGACCGTCTGCACCTTGCACCGGCAAGAAACGCGTGACCGCCGTATCAAGTGGAATTTCCAAGCCACTGCCGGTCGCCGGATCGAGCAATGCCAAAGACTTACCCGCAAAATTGGCCGTGAGCACCCGCAGCCCCTCTTTGCTGTCGAAAAGGTGAAAGTCGAGAGGCACTGCTCCAGCGGCGACTTGATCCACCGTAGCCGTTAGCTCGGCGCCAGCCAAGTCAATGTGAACATGCACTAAATCGTTCAGCGTTGCCGCCAACAGGTACAAATCAACCGCAGTGGCCGAGGTCCGAACTTCACTGCGAATCGGCGCAATCGCTGACTGCGTATCGGCGGCCAGCGGGACCACGCGCGTGCGCACCTTGCCTGCGGGCGCGAAATCGATGAGCCCCAGCCGACCGGCAGCTTCGACCCAAACCAAGCGATGGTTGCCATCGACTGTTGCCAGTTCCTTGGTTGCCTTGGCCATCAGCGGTGCTTTGCCCAAACCCGCCAAATTGGCCACTCGCACAGCGGTCTTGCCCGCCGCTGGGCTGAGATCGACGAGCGCAATTTCGTCGGTGTTGACAATGGATGTCGTCGCGACACCACTTGGAGGATGCCACAGCACAACGGCGCTGCTGTCCTCGCTGTCGTTGATGCCGGCAAACTCGGAGGGCAGGGCAATCTCGCGCACCGTTTTGCCGTCGACAACAGCCAAAGAGCGGCCGTCGGTGTCGAGCAGAAGCGCGAGTTTGCCGTTAGCGGTAACATGCCGCAATTCTGGGGTATGTGAATAATCCGGATGAGCAATCGACAATTGCGATCCACTCGCAGTCACGATATCGAGGCGCTTGGCAGGCGCGTTGTGAAAGACGATAGCGCCAGCAACCTCAAGTGGGCTGGTGTGGCTGCTTTGAATTCCCGTGGGCAATTGCGGACAACCACTGAGGAAAGGCAAGGCAACCGCGCCCAACACGAGGACCAGCTGAGTTGGCACCATCGACCCCGATTCGCTAGGCCGTGGTCGACTCTGGAGCGATAACGAATTGAGAGCCCATCGGGTTCGCTCAGCGACCTTGAGGGGATCTCGCGCTGATTGAATTGACTTCACTGCAAGTTCCTCCAAGTTCGGGAGATTAGCGACTGGCATAGCGTACGCAATGTCAGTGATCAGGAGGGGGGGATTGAACAACATACCGAAACTATTAGGTAACTGTGGCGGAGTCAAACAAGACTCGTTGCCGAAGGCCGGCGCGAGAACCGTCGTGCAGACAAAAACTCCACGGGCATGGCGGTGCGCCCAAAGAGCGCCAAGTCGGCCAAAACCTCGCCCATTACGCTCGCAAATTTGAAGCCGTGGCCCGAAAAACCACCGGCAACCACAACTTGCGGCCAATTCGGGTGCGTATCGACTACGAAATGGTCGTCTGGGCTCATTTCGTAGCGACAAGTCGCCATTTGAGTCACTTGTGGTCCTACGCCCTTTAGGCAACTTTGGGCAAATTCCACAACCGGAGCAGCGTCTTGCGCTGTTGGCGGGGCGTCTCGCGCATCAACGTCGATTACGGGATCACCTGGCAAGTGCAGAGCAGCTTTGACCCCACGTTCGTCCAGCGACGGAAAACCATAAAAAAATCCGGTTGGTAGGTCGAAGGCAAAGCAAGGTGTTCCATTCGTTCTCGCGTGGTTCACTGACGCCTGCAACCAAACTAGGGAATTACGATGAACTTTTAGCTCGACTCCGAGGTCGTGCAACATTGGGCCGCTCCACGCTCCTTGGGTCAGCACCAGACTTTTTGCGCGGACGGTCTCGCCGGCCAATTCGACACCCACGCCTTCGCCGTCTGGGCGCCAACTGATCGCCCTGGTACCAGCCTTGACCGCCGCTCCGGCAGATACGGCAGCATGAACATGAGCTAAAACACAGGCTTCCACGTGAAGAAAGCCTGCGTTGGGCTCCCAAACGGCACGGTAGCCTTCGGGCGGCTGGTGTACGGGAAACCGCCGCCGCGCCGCAGCGTCCTCAAAGATTTCAATAGTTACATTATGGACTTGTGCGCTGGCAATCAGGCTCGGAAGCACCCTGCCGCCCGCTTCCGGTCCCCAAATCACCAACCCGGTCGGATCCAGCAGCAGCTGTCCCGATTGCTGTCCCAGCTCGCTCCACAACTCGTAGGCCCGGCGCAGCAGCGGTACATAGTCCGGGTGCTCAAAATAGGCCTGACGAATCAGCCGAGTTTGACCGTGAGAACTGCCCCGGTCGTGGCCGATGCCGAACTGTTCGATACCCACAACCCGCGCGCCGCGCCGCGCAAGGTGATACAGCGCAGCCGACCCCATGCCGCCTAGGCCAAGCACGATGACATCAAACTGGCTCGCCATTGGCACCACACTGTGCGACGGGGTCGTTAGCAGACCTGATCAAGGCAAAATCACCAGTAATTCTATGATATTCTATAGAGTTGGCGACCTCAACGCTACGGCGGCGGAGGTAGGCACTGGCCCGGCTTGCTGTGGCAATGGCCATTGACACACGTGCCCAGCCATTTGGCGCAATCTGTTGTCGCGACACAGGGTTTGCGCCCACATTTTGGATTGCCAGGGTCGGCGCAGGTGAAGTTTGCGGGGCAACTCGCGTCATCGTCGCCGATCTTTTTGCAAACCAGCGCCACGCATTTTCCTGTAGGGGCGCAGAATTCGCCGGTCTTGCAGTCGTCATTTTTGGTGCAACCCAGCGTACAAGCGGACTCGCCACTGCAGGCGCAGATGACTGGTTTGCAAATGAATTTATCGCCGGCAGTCACACATTCGGCGTCGCTTGTGCAGACGTCCTGAACTTTTTGGCACATTCCGCAGCCGACAAACTGACCGGGAGCAATGCACGGAAAATTCAGGCATTGTTGTTCAGCGCTGCACGGCCCGCCGATACCGGATGGCGCTGAATCCTTGGCTGCGTCGGTCGTCGCAGTATCGACTCCGCTGGCGTCATTGGCACCCGAGTCGAAATCGGCCGTGGTGGCGTCGACGGTGCTCACGTCTTTGCCTTGGCCGTCGATGACGCTGGCATCTTTGGCGACGTTATCGATGGTTGCTGAATCGCTTGCCGTAATTTCTACCGATCCGGCATCTACCGGGCCGTCGACGACGGCAGAATCGGATTTGCTGGCATCGGCCAAGATTTTGGCTGGGCTTCCATCAGGCCCAATATCGGCGTCTGCACCGCCGATATTTTCCGCGCTGCCATCGCTGAATCCCGAGTCGTTGAGAGTGCTATTTGTTGTCATGGTAGAACCGCTTGTACAGGCGACTGCCACCACCGAAATCAGGATCCAGCAAGACTTGGCCACTGCAACCTCCAAGAGTGACCAGCATAGATCAGAGTTGATCGGGATGCACCCAATTGACAACATACTATAATCATTTGTAAACAAAACTGGAGCATGTCGAAACTGCAGTGAAACGAGACGTTTTTTTCGCGTCGGGCGCGGTTTTTCCCTCGCCATTTCGAACATCTTCTCCACACCCGCCAATTTCGCGCGGGCTGGAGTCGCCGTGCACCAGATCCGATTTTACCACCCAGATTTGATTTTCGAAGTCTCTCGGCGGGTCATCAACGGAGAATTCCTGTTTGA
>SHZD01000064.1 GCA_009692465.1 Myxococcales bacterium | reverse complement strand
TGACAACAGCAGCACTGACAACAGCAGCACTGACAACAGCAGCACTGACAACAGCAGCACTGACAACAGCAGCAATGGCTCCATCAGCATCGGCTGCGGTCGCAACGATTTCGCCACCAGCGGTGCCATGATCAGTAGCCAAGCCGCCAGCGGCGTTTATGGCCGCAAGACCATTGCGCACGGTCGCCGTTGCCATAGGCTCGGTCTGGACCTCAGCGCCAAGCCCGTGCATCGACGGTGGCAGCGTGGCCGCCGCGATTGGGGCGGTTGGTAGTGGTCGCTTGCCTTTTCCGGAGGATACCATGGACGCTGCCCGCGCTCGAATGCGCCTAGACGAAAATTTTGACATTGCGGCGCGCAAATCGCAAGTCAAGACTTGCCGCGCCGACTGGCTCAACTGCCCAAGTTGGGTCCTAGTTGGCCGCGTTTTGGCAAGGCCGCGACTTGGTATTTGGTGTCACCGTCCTGCGAACCGCTGATCTGGTTAAGCCTCGACAGATTGCCGCCAATTCGGCACCATCGCAGCGCCACCATCCTGCTGGTGCCATCGGCCAATTACTCGCATGAACCAGCGCTTACCAGACGCAGGCGCCTTGCTATCCACCGCCACTCGCGGACGCGGGACCACTCGTAATCCAGTTGGGCGCTTTGAACCGCGCAGCACTGTGGCCGTTGACGACGGCTGGGGCCAAGAGCCAAGTTGGTCAGCTGCGCAAACTGTGGTTACCGATGAACACGGTAAGTCCGCATTGACGTATAACCAATCACCTGATCTCGATTTTGATCGAACGCTCAATCCCTATCGCGGTTGCGAACATGGCTGTATTTATTGCTATGCGCGGCCCTCACACGGTTTTTTGGGCCTGTCGGCCGGTCTGGATTTCGAAACCCGGATCTTTGCCAAGCCCGACGCCCCGGCCCTGTTGGAGGCCGAACTGCGCAAACCAGCCTATAAGCCAGCACTGGTGCTCATTGGCGCAAATACCGACGCTTGGCAACCGGCCGAGCGAGAGCGCGGCATTACTAGGCAACTACTTGAAAACCTGCTGGAGTTTCGTCATCCGTTCGGCTTTATTACTAAGTCGGCCCTGATTTTGCGCGATCTGGACTTACTGAGCGAGGCCGCCCGGCTTGGCCTGTGTCGCGGTTACGTGACGGTTACGACGCTACAGCCTGAATTAGCGCGCAAATTGGAGCCGCGCACTGCTGCCCCGCATCGGCGACTGGAGGTCATTGCCGAGCTTGCTGCGGCGGCAATCCCCGTCGGGGTGATGGCCGCGCCGATGATTCCGGCGCTCAATGACCATGAACTTGAAGGCATCTTGACCGCGGCTCGCGAGGCCGGGGCACAGCGTGCTGGTTACATTCTGCTGCGTCTGCCTTTTGAAATTAAAGACTTATTTGAAAACTGGCTCCACGACCACGCGCCAGACCGCGCCCAGCGTGTACTGAGCCTGCTGCGGCAAAGTCGCGAAGGCCAGCTGAATAATGTCGAATTCGGGCTGCGGATGCGCGGCACTGGTCCAGTGGCTGACCTCTTGCAGCAGCGCTTTTCGCTCATGGTTCGCCGTTTGGGCCTAGACACCGGCTGGCCAGCGCCGACGACGGAGCAGTTTGCCGTGCCCGCTCGCTGCAAACGGCAGTTGGAGCTGTTTTGACGCCCTGACGCCAAAAATCGCAAGCGCCAGCAGCCCGAATGGAGCCGAAATTGATTCACACATCCTTACAACCAGCATTGCCAACCATCGCCCCGTCTGGGGTGATTTGTATTTGGTATCAACGAGTTTTCCGCTGGTCCGTCGCTGGTCTGGCGATGATCATAATCAGCGCCTTGGCAGCTAAGTCCGCAAGTGCAGATACTTCGATGAGGTCGCTTCCGGCACCTGGCGATGTCAAGCCTGCGGCGCCCAAGCCTGCGCCTGCGGCACCGCCGCCAACCGCTCCCCCACCAGTCGCTCCCGCAACACCTGCGGCCACGCCGATTCCAGCCGAGACTGTGGCCCCAGCGCCAGAAAAGCCGCCACCTGCGGCCAACGTCGTGGCTTGGTTGGGGCCAGTGCGCGGCATTGCCTCACCGCAGTTTCGGCAGAATTGTGCAGCAGCGCTAGAAGACTACGGCATGATGGCGGTGGACGACGGCGATAGTTTGCGCATCGGCCAACCCGGAAATGGTCCGCGCCGCCATTGGCAAGGCACAGTTCTGCGCGACCTAGGTGTACCGTGCCGGTCACCTTCAACTGGATCGGTCGGGTGGTCGCCGTCGCTGGCCCGGGCGGCGAGACTTGGCTAGCCTTGGCCATATCGACAGCCACAACCGTGCCCGCTAGCGAATATCCACCACCGCCCGCCGGATGGGCAGAGATCTACGATACCGGCGACCCGATGACGTTTGACCGCGTCCGCGAAAAAGTCTTTCGCATCTGCAACGTCAACAAAACCGCGTTATGCGCCAATCCAGCGGCATTTGCGCCGCAAGTCGTTGGCCATGTTCAGGCTTGTTGTGCGATGGCTTGGAGCAGCCCAGCGCCAGCGTCAGCGCCACGGCGACGGCCGTCGAGCACGGCTGAACCTAAGCCAGAGGATGACGACACCCCACCGACTCCTGGGCCAGCGGAAGACACCGACGCCGGTCGCCGCCCGGTGACCAGCTACGTGGGCTTTGGCTATGATTCCGTGCCGGTGGCCGGCCCGCCCAAATTCGAATGGGGCGCCAACGTCAGCGCCACGGTGCTCACCGATGCCCGCGCATGGTCGCAGTTGACGCGTTTTGAGCTTGGCGGAGTCTCTCGGGGCGGTTATTCGTTGACCTTCGACATGCTCATGATGCGCCAATTTGGCGGCAGCACAGCCCAATTCGCGCTCGGCGCCGGCGCCGGTGCATCACGCTTTGGTCGTACCTTGTTGACGGCCATGGACGTGGTCGCTCGCGCTCAACTGGCGACTCGCGTCGGCTCGGGCTGGGTCATGGTGTGGGTAGAGCCGGTGTGGCTCAAGTTTACCGAGCCCAACCGCATCAAAGGCAGCGCAATCGCGTCGTTTGCCGACCAGTTTCGCGCAGGTGGGTTCTATACTTTTAGCCGCGGCAAGGACGGCCGCTGGGGCCTGGGCTGCGAAGTCGTCGAGACAGGCGGGGCGCGCTTTGTCAAAGTTATGGCTGGAATCGGGACTTGGCGCTAGCGACAGCGAGCCAGACTCAACGCCGCAGCCGCCGGTAGGACCGACAATTCTACCCTTGTCGCGGATTTTGTTTCCCTTTGTAGTCACACGTAGCACCTTTAGGTTGCCAAATCGGCGGCTGGCACGCTACCCTGCGCTGCCCGTTGATCCTGACCCGGTCTTGTGGCAACGGACTTAGGGCCTGTGCAAAATCAAATCGATTTTGCACCTAAAGACTTGACCAATTAAGGCCCTGGGGGAGGGATTCCCCAATAAAACTGGAGCGGCGTGACGCCTCGGGCCCACGCTGGCGACCCACAAAGCAAGCAAGCGGAACCAGTCCCAGAATGACTTATTTTGGGACAGTTCCTTAATCTCGCGCGCCAGCGCAACACTGCCAAAACTGACGCTCTCACGGATGACCATGCACACAGCGATCAAGGGCGTGATTTTGGCCGGTGGCCTCGGCACCCGACTGTTTCCGCTCACCAAAGCCACCAACAAGCACTTGCTGCCGGTCGGCCGCGAGCCGATGCTGTACCACTTGATTCGGCAAATGCGTTTGGCCGACATCGACGACATTTTGGTGGTTACCTCCACGGACCATATGGGCGACGTCGTGCGCTGCTTAGGTTCTGGCGAGGATTTTGGCTGTTCACTGTCGTATAAAGTGCAGGAAAAACCTCGTGGTATCGCCCATGCTTTGGCGCTTGCCGAGTCGTTTTCGGCTGGGCAACCGATTTGCGTCATCTTGGGCGACAACATTTTCGAGTACAGCATCGCGCCGTATGTGGCCCATTTTCGTCAACAGGGCGTCGGCGCCCGAGTGCTTCTCAAGGACGTAGGCGATCCGGAACGCTATGGTGTGGCTGCGTTGGATGAGCATCAAGTCATTGAAATTGAAGAAAAGCCGACCAAGCCCAAGTCCAGTCTCGCTGTCGTCGGTCTGTACTTGTACGACGCGACGGTGTTCGACATTATCCGTGGCATCGCGCCGTCAGCCCGCGGCGAGTACGAAATCACCAGTGTTAACAACGCATACATTGCCCGCGACCAACTGCGCTACGACGTCTGCCGCGGTCGCTGGACCGACGCCGGCACCTTTGACTCGCTGGCTGAGGCCAACCGTATCTTGGGCGAAACGCAAAACCGCATCCTCAATCAGGACTAGCCCCTATGTCAGCGCCCGACCGTGTCGCGCCGCCAGCCCTGATTCACCGTCCTCGCCGAGTGCTTGTCACCGGTGGCGCTGGTTTTATTGGCAGCAACCTAGTGCTCCGGTTGCTGGCCATCGACGCGCAAGTTCAAATTACGACGCTGGACAAACTGACGTATGCGGCCGATGCCAGTCAGTTGGATGGCTTGGACAACGGCCGGCACCGGTTGGTCGTCGGCGACATCTGTGATGCCCAGCTGGTTGCGCAACTCTTAGTCGACCACACGATAGACACTATCTTGCATTTGGCCGCCGAGTCCCACGTCGACCGCTCGATCGATGGCCCGGCTGCCTTCGTTCAGACCAATGTTGTCGGGACCTACACCCTGTTGGACACCGCGCGCCAAGTCTGGCAACGTGGGGGAATGCAAGAGAAATTGGCGCGATCCGGCCAATCAGTACGCTTCCATCACGTGTCCACGGATGAGGTTTTTGGCGACCTAGGCCCGGCTGATCCGCCCTTTCGCGAGGACACGCCGTATCAGCCCTCGAGTCCCTATTCGGCCTCAAAAGCCGCGTCAGATCACCTAGTTCGGGCTTGGGCTCGCACCTATGGATTGCCGGTGACGCTGTCGAATTGCTCCAACAATTACGGGCCGCGCCAGCATGGCGAAAAGTTGATCCCGACGGCGATTCGCAACTGTTTGGCGCGCAAACCCATCGGCGTGTACGGCAAGGGCGACAATGTCCGCGACTGGTTGTTTGTGAGCGACCACGCGGACGCCATTTGGCACATCGTTCGACACGGTTGCGCTGGCGAAACCTACAACGTTGGCGGCAACAACGAGTGGAGTAATCTGGCGCTGGTCCGCCAGATTTGCCAAGTAGTCGCCGAAATTTCGGGTTGCGAACCGGCAGAACTGCACAATCTGATTCATTTTGTGACCGATCGTCCAGGTCACGATCGCCGTTATGCCATTGATGCCACTAAGTTGGAAGCAATTGGCTGGCTGCCGCCCACGCCCTTTGACCTCGGTCTGCGGCAATCGGTGCAATGGTACTGCGAACGCTTTGCCCTTGCGGGACTTGTCGATCACGGCCGCATGGGGTTGCGCGCAGCATGAATCAGCTTGCCTCTCCTCGAGTTGCACCGTTGCCATCGTGGGGCGTCGCGGCCTGTGCTGAACGAATCGTGCGCGGGCACAGTGACGAGCGCGGAGCCATGTGTTTTGTCGAGGGCCAACGCGATTTGGGCTTTGCCATCGCTCGCTCATACTGGTTGTTTGCCAGCCAGCCCAATCAGTTGCGCGGTGCCCACGCTCATCGGGCTTTGCGTCAGCTGTATGTCGCGGTAGCGGGTCGGCTGGAAGTCGTGCTGCGCGATCCGCACCAGACGCGGCGAATCGTGCTCGCGGCGCCGAATCAAGGCTTGTATGTGGCGCCTATGACTTGGAGGCATGTGGAAAACATCTCGTCGGACGCGGTGTTGCTGGTCTTGGCGTCGGCAGACTTCGCCGAGGATGACTACTTGCGCGATTTTGACGCATACTTGGCCGTCGCTGGCGCCATTGGCGCAGCCTGAGGTGACTGTGGCCGTCCAAACCGTGCCATTTTTGGATTTGGCCAACACAGTTGCAGAACTGCGCCCCGAGCTCGATGTCGCCTATCAGCGCGTGATGGCCAGTGGCTGGTTTATTGACGGCGCTGAAGTGCAGGCATTTGAAAGCGAATTTGCCGCTTATTGTCACGCTAAACACTGTGCTGGCGTCGCCAATGGTTTGGACGCGCTGCATTTGATTCTGCGCGCTTACGGCATAGGTCCCGACGACGAGGTAATTGTGCCGTCGCATACGTTTATCGCGACGTGGTTGGCGGTCAGTTCGGCCGGGGCAACGCCTGTGCCGGTTGAGGTCGATCCGCGCACGTTTTGCTTGGGGCCGGCAACGATGCGCGAATCGGGCCTGCAGGCGGCGGTGTCGCCGCGCACCAAAGCGCTGATTGCGGTAGATTTGTACGGACGCAAGGCGCCGATCCGGCAACTTACAGCATTCTGTAAGGAAAACTCGATCAAGTTGATTGTCGATTCGGCGCAAGCGCACGGGGCACGGGCCGTCGACGGAACCGATCGGGGCTTATTTGGCGATGCAGCGGCCTACTCATTCTACCCGGGCAAAAACTTGGGCTGTTACGGCGATGGTGGCGCAGTAGTCAGTGACGACAAACACCTCATCCAGCGCGTCAAGCAGCTTCGCAACTACGGCGCATTTGAGAAGTATCATCACGAAGTGCAAGGGGTTAACTCGCGGCTTGACGAGTTGCAAGCGGCGTTTTTGCGCGTGCGTTTGCGCCACTTGGATGCTTGGAATCGCCGCCGGCAGGCGCTGGCTTCCCAATATCTCGCTGCTTTGCAAGGGCAATCTGAGATTTTGTCGCCACCAGGCGACTCGGCAAGCTGCGACGTCTGGCATTTGTTCGTGGTCCGCAGCAAGAAGCGCGCGAAATTACAGCAGTATTTGACCGATGCTGGAATCACTACTCAAATTCACTATCCGGTGCCCTGCCACAAGAGCGGAGCCTATGCAGGCCAGTTCGCCGGTGTTCGCTTGCCCGCAGCCGAGATGCTGGCTGACGAAGTGCTCAGTTTGCCGATGAGTCCGCACCACAGTGCCGACCAAATTGCCTATGTGGCCAATGCGTTGCGCACTTTTGCCCAGCAGGGTTAGCCGTAGGTTTGCCGGCACGGACTGCCGATCGCGAATCCTGGTATTGAGAACTCATTCTTGGGCAGTTTAGCCGTTCGCAAGCGCGTGACTCCGCAGGCTTTCTTGCTCCTTCGGTTCAAGCCAAAGCCATCTTGCAGCGTGACCCACGGTTTAGCCGTCGAACAACACCAACCGCGGCAAGTGCGGCGCCTTGCTGACTTGCGCTTCGAATCGGTGCAGTTCGTCGGCAAACATTTCCTGGGTACGCTGCAGGCGCTCATCGTCGGGCAACAGCAGGACATCGCGCAGCAATTCACGCTCAGTGGCGTCGCGCTCGCGGTCGAAAGTAGCGCGGGCGGCGAATTGATACTGCAGGTTGTCCTCGCGCATTCTCACAAAGATCGCTCGCACTGCGTAGCCGACTTCACCTGTGCCAAACATCAAATAGTTTAGCGAGTTACCGACTGGCGTGCCCTTGTCGAGCAAGCCGATAATGACGTCACGGGCATTGAGGCGCAGTGCGACAAACGCAATCGCGTTGGCGATGGCGACTGCATTGAACACCTCGATAACATACAACTCTTGATCGCGGCTGACCGCGATCTCGATCGGCGAATCGAACTGAGAAGTGTCGGCGACGACGTCCACATGCAGGTAGGCGTGGCAGGTATTGGGGCCCAATTGTGGCAAACCCATCAACGACTTGCGGCGTTTTTCGGGGGTGCAAGTCCGCAAAGGCACGACTGCGACATCGTCTACTTCGGAAAGTTCATTCCACAGCCGCTCTGACTCTTCGTTGCGAAAGCGTATGCTGCACACGCGCAGTTCCGACGCCCGATTCCAGCGACTCAACAAGCTGGCGAGGACTACCATTCCAATGAAAAGACCAGCAATTTTCAAACCATCGGGGCGCTCAATGACATTAACGACCAGAACATAGGCGAAAAGCACCAAGATCACGCCAAAAATCCAAGGTCGCCCCGAACGGCCGCGCTCTGCGAGCATCACGGCAAATGCGCCTGACGCCATCAACACCAACACCCCTGTAGCGTAGGCGCTGCCTTGCTTTTCCACATCAGCGTCAAATAGGTAGCTGACTACGAGGCAAACGGACGTAACGACCAGCACCAAGGGTCGGCGAAATTCCAACCATGCTGGCGACATCCCAAAGCGTGGCAAATAGCGGGGCAGGATGCCCAACATGCCGGCCATCGCGCTGGCGCCAGCAAACCACAGGATGAGAACCGTAAACAAATCGTAGACTGAGCCAAAACTGGCGCCCAAGTGTTCGTGCGCCAAGTAGGCAAGCGCGCGGCCGGTCGCTTTGCCCGCCGGATGACTCGCCGTGGCTGCCCAAAACTCTTTTTCAGGTACCACAATGGTTGCCACAAAGTTGGCGCCCACCAGCTCGATGCACATGAGGACTGCGGCCGCCGCTAGCATTTTTCGAGTGTTGCGCACGCGGGCCGCCAAGCTGGCTCCGCCGATGTGGGGCATCACCGACACTCCGGTTTCAAAGCCCGACATGCCCAACGCGAGTTTGGGGAACACCAATAGGCTCACAGCGACCAGCATCAAAGTGCCGCCGCCCTGCAGATGCGCCACCGGTCCCGCCCCCTCTTTGGACATATTGACCAATTCTTGACGCAACACCGCGGTATCAAATGCCGCTACTTTGGCCCACCAAGCACTCCACAACTCTGGATGGGCGTTGATGTAGTCCACCCCAGCCCAAATAATGACCAAGTTGAGCACCATGTAGGGCAGGGCGATAAAGACCGACAGGCCAATCGCCTCGCGAAAACCTTTTAGAAAGACCAGACATAGCGCCGTCATCAGCAGTGCCGTCACTCCGACGGGACTGTGCGGCACATGCGGTGCCAACCACGGATTCTGAACGATGTGGTGGGTCGCATCGGCGGCGGAAAGGGTAATGGTGATGACAAAATCGGTCATGGCAAAGCCGAGCAGTGCCAGCACGAGAGCCTTGCCAATCCAGCCCAAGTTGCCCCATCCGGCGGTCATGCGCTCAATCATCTTGATCGAGCCTTCGCCCTCAGGTGAATGCTTGGCGACCATGGCATAGACCGGCAAGGCGGCGAAAAAGGTCACCGCGACCAAAATCAGCGTCGCCAACGGCGCGACGTAGCCGGCGGCCATGACAGCCAGACCTGGGGCGTAGCCCAGCGAGCTGAAGTAATCGACGCCGGTGAGCCACAGTGTCACATACCACGGCGAACTGTGATGGTGGTCGATAGCCGTCGCCACGACCGGCGTGTTGGGATCATTGCGCAAGATCGGTGTGTTGGCTGGCGCCGCTGCCGCCGGCTCAGCTGCCTGCTTGCCTTCGCGCAGCCAATGGCCCAGCCAGCCAGAAGTGGCTAGTAACATTGCGATCATCTGTGTTCTGTCGATTGGCGCGGCGCCAGTTTCGCGACCGCTGCACGGGGCTCCGCTGACTGCGGAGTTTGGCAATTGTACGCCGGTGGATGCCGCGGTCAAGCGACCAGAAATCCGCGATCCCCCGCTTTGGGCGCAACTGGCTTGATAAAGTCGGCTTGCTTGAACGCAAGCCTCGGGCGTCACTGCGGCGCTTTCCTCCCTATGGCCTACCCAAGTACACCTCCGTCGCCAAGCCCCTTGCTCCTTGTCGAGCGACAACGCGCGACAGAGCACTGGCATCGCAAATCTTGGGCCGCGGGGAATTTTGGTCGGGAATCTGCGAATCCAAACGGTTGGGCCTGGGGCTTGCCAGCATCCACGATCGTTAGCGATTCAGAGCAGCTTGAGGGGCAGAAACCTAGGAGCGTGTCGAAGTATTCCGACTCGCTCCTAGCGCCGTCTGGCTAGACGGCGGCAACTGTTCGAAATTACACGAATTTGATTGGGCCAGTTCTCCGGGCAGTTCTCGGACAGTTGAGAATAGTTGACTGGCTAGGAGCCTGTTGGATCGTAATAGATTCATTGTGTATAAGCTTATAGACATTTCACAACCGATTGATTTCCGACAGGCTCCTAGAGACCCGCCCAATTAACGCCGAACCTCAAAGAATTCCCAAACAAAACGGAGCGGCGAGTCGGCTTGAAAAGCCGCGAAAGCGCGACCCACCAAGCAAGCAATGGGCCGAGGTGCAAAATCGACTTGATTTTGCACCTGCCCTAAACCCAGCGCTGCACAGCCGCCATGGCCACCGCCATGACCGTCGCCATCGGCGGGACCACCGTACACGCGGGCAAAGCCGCCGCATCGGCCACGACCAAACCTTTGATACCGGGCACGCAATAGCGCTCATCGACGCGCAGGCCGCCAAAGAAGCTGTTGGCATGCAAGGCAATCGCTCCGGCAGTCGGCGCCACGCTGGTGATCTGAGCCACATCATCGACGGTCGTAGCGACCGCAGGGACGCCGTGAACTTGCGGATACACCTCTATGGCCCCTTGGCGCAGCATTCCGTCGGCAGCCACCGACACGGCCGCCAACAGCCTTAGGCGGTCACTTGTCGCCAATTTCAGGTTAAATCGCGGCCCTAGGAGGCCGTTTTCCAGCCCACCACGCGCTTGGCACGGCACGGTTACTCGCCAGATCGCCAAATGGTTTAGGTGTTCCATGCGTTGTTCGAGTGCAAGACCAGCACCAGGCAGTTGCATGGCGCGTTGGCGCGGCAAAATCGAAACTGCAGCGATTGTGGCGGTGTCGACCTCCGGAATGGGGCCCGCGATCGCCAGCCCGGCCGCCTGCTCATCATCCAGCGGCGCAGGCATCATTGCGGTCACCAGCGCATCGGCGTGCAGTTGCCAGCCCCAGCTTGGGCATGAAATTGATGACCTGCGCAGCAGCAGTGGCGTGTTGAGCGCTCCCGCGCATAAAAAGACCGCACGGCGCGCTGTGATCGATACCTTGCTGCCCTGAATTGTGCGACCGATTACCCCAACTGCGCGGCCCGCCTCAATCAGGATTCGCTCAATACGGGCTTGGCTGTGCAGGCGGGCGCCCAGGCGCTGGGCAATCGGCCACAGCACTCGATCGACGCTGCTCATGCCGCGGGTCGGGCAACCGGCAACGCAGCGACCTGTGCCGCGGCAACCGGGAGCGCCGCGCCACACCGGTTCCGCACTACCAGCAAACGCGCTGAGCAAGAGTTGGCCTGATGCGCCCCACAGCTCGCGGGGCACTTTCTCCACGGCCATGTCGGATTCGATCTGGGTGCGCGCCAAGTCAATTTCGGAATAGCCGAGCCTATTGTGCAAACTTGGGTCCAATTGAACCCAACTTTCATACACTTCCTCAGGCAGTTGCGCATGGACACCGTAGCCGATCGCCGTTGACCCGCCAACGCAGTTGCCGGCGGTCAAGGCGATGGCGTCGCCACCACTTGTCGTCCAGCGACCACCGCCGTGAACCATTCGCAATGCGTTCGGCGACTCAAAAGGCCATGCTACGGGCTGGTCGCCCTCTTCGACCAACACCACTTGATGACCCGCTGCGGCCAACCAGCGGGCAGCCATGGCGCCGGCCGCACCAGAACCAACCACCACAAAATCAGCGCTGTCTGCGATGTCACGGCGAGCGGAGAGTGCCAAGGGATCCTTATGGGAGTGGCGCAAGTCAGGTCGAGCCCCACTTTGAGGAGGAGCTAGGCCGTCAGCAGCGCAATTTCTTTCCAGCGGCGTGCGGTGTGGCGCACCGATGGCCGCTGGTGGGCGAGCAAGCGCACTAGCAATGCCTCGCGTTCGGCCGCTGTCAGCATGCGAAACAGGCGAGCGTGGTACCTTAGTGCAGCCAAGTCGGCAAGGGCAAACAGCAAATGCAGTCGCAATCGCTGGCTGCCGGTGAGCTCAAATGGCAAGGGCAAGGCCCGCCAAGAAGGCACAAAGGCCGAGCAGACTAGGCGAAACATCAGGTATAACTTCTAGTTGGCATAGTAGGTAATCTTGACAAAGCCGTGGCCACCACCGCCTTGGGCCCCTGCCGCCGCGCCTCCAACGCCGATTTTTGGCGTGGCTGAGGTGCCCAAAGGTGCGAAACAACTGCCGCCGCCGCCACCACCGGCCCCGCAATCACAGCCGCCATTGATGCCGCCACCGCCACCTGAACTGTAGCCGCTGCCGCCGCCGCCGCCGCCGCCGCCGTCTTTTTCCTTGGCTCCCGTGCCGACTTTGGTGCCACCAGCGCTGGCATTCATGAACCCTAGGCCACCGACGCTACAGCCGCCTGAACCCGCGCCGCCGACCGCTGCACAGCCCGCGCCTCCGCCGCCTCCGCCACCGCCTGCGATCACTAACGCATTGGCTGGCACAATGCCGCCGGGCTTGAATAGGCCCGACAAGCCACCGCCGCCGCCGCCGCCGCCTGAACAGCCAGAATTACCGGAAACGCCGCCGCCTGCCCCGCCGGGCCAACCACCGCCACCTCCGCCGGCCGCCGTAAGGCAGCCCGTGCCCGCCGCGCCGCCGCCGCCGACGACTACCGCCAGCACCGCGTTGGGGGTCACTGCAACCGCTGTGGCGAGCATATAGCCGCCGCCACCGCTTGCACCGCCGGCCAAACAATCATTGCCGCCGCCGCCGCCACCGGCTCCTGCAACCTCGACCGAAGCGAGCTGGGCAACGTCGGCTGGTACGGAAAATTGCTGCACAACTCCATCAATATAGCCGAAAACCGCCGATTTCAAAGTGACGCACGATTTGCCATTGCCCGTGTAATTCGGTTTGCAGGTACACGAAAAGCTACCTGCGCTGTTGACGCAGATCGCGTTGCCCGAACAGCCGGCCGCGCCAGTCACGCACTCGTCGATGTCCACGCACGATTTGCCATTGCCCGAAAATCCGGCTTTGCAGGCGCAGGCGACACCGCCAATCGAGTTTTGACAGGTGGCATTCTTGTCGCAACTGCTTGTTCCTGTTGCACATTCGTCGATGTCTGCACAGACCTTGCCGCTACCACTAAAACCAGTCTTGCACGTGCACTGAAAGCTGCCGGCCGAGTTCTTGCACTCCGCGTTCTTATCGCAGCCGGCGCTGCCGTTGGCGCACTCGTCGATATCCGTGCACAGCTTGCCGTCACCGACAAACCCGGCATTGCAAGCACAGAGGACCGAGCCGGCCGAGTTGGTGCACTTGGCGTCCTTGCTGCAGCCTGCGGTTCCCGCAGCGCACTCGTCGATGTCCGTGCAGGCCTTGCCGTCGCCGCTATAGCCCTTTTTGCAGGCACAAATGAACGAACCAGCGGTGTTGGCACAAGTCGCTGCTAAGTCACAAGCAGCTGTGCCTGCTGCACATTCGTCGATTTCACTGCAGATTTTGCCATTCCCGCTGTACCCCGATATGCATTTGCAGTCGAAGCCGCCCGCGACATTGGCACAGACCGCGTTCTTGTCGCAGTTTGCTGAGCCTGAGCCACATTCGTCTTCATCGACGCACGCCTTACCGTCACCCGAGTAGCCGGTCAAGCATTCGCAAACAAACGAGCCAAGCGCGTTGATGCATTTGGCATTCTTGCTGCAGCCAGAAGCGCCACTCGCGCACTCATCGATGTCCGCGCACGCCTTGCCGTTACCGGTCCAGCCCATCTTGCACGCGCAATCAAAGCCACCGGGAGCATTGGTGCAGGTCGCGTTCTTGTGACAGCCTGCCGCTCCAGTTGCACATTCATCGTTGTCGACGCACACGTTGCCGTCGCCCGAATAACCGTCGTTGCACGCGCATGTCGGTGCCCCGTTTCCGCCCGTCGTGCATAGGGCGTTGGTGTTACACACGGCGGGCCCGCCACCAGCTGCCCACAGGCAACTATCAACAAAAATGCCAAGTTTCTTCACAAACCAGCCCGAGCCAGCGGTGCCACACTGCGCGACAAACGCAAAGCGCAACTTCACGATCTTGCCGGCCCAAGCGTTGGCGTTGAGTTTGACCTTGGTGAAGGCCGCAGTCGACGAAGGAATTTTAGCCAGTTGCGTCCATATCTTGCCGTCACTGCTCCACTGCAACGCTGCTGTTGCGCTACCCGTCCAGATTCCTGCGGTCTCAAACTGAACAATTAGTGGCGAATTGGCGGCGATGTCGGTCAAGTCGTACTGCGGCGACGTCGCGTAAGTCACGATCGCTGTCTGACCTGGGCCACACAAGATATCCTTGCCATTATTGACGTTTAACGCACAGGCGGTCGGCGGTGCAGCAAGCCCAACCGGCGTCTTGTCGACCTTGAATTTCGTCACGTCCACCGCTGTCGGGTCGGCGGCCTGTTCGACCCCAAAGGTCCAAGGAACAAGGGCCGGATCACCACAGCCAAACCCAACAGCAGCTGGCACTTTTGCCGGCTTGCACAACGGACTGTCGCTCGCAGAATACACGCACCCTGCGATGGGATCGCACGCATCGTTGGTGCAGCCTAAGCCGTCGTCGCAGCCCAGCGCGATGCCGCCGCACGCCGCAATGGCGCAAGCGTCGTTGGTCGTACATTGATTGCCGTCGTCGCAGGCGTCCTTGGTCGGCGTGACTGTACAACCGATGACGGAGTCGCAGGTATCCACAGTGCACGGATTGCTGTCGTTGCAAGCCACAAATTTGCCCGTGCATTTGCCGGCCGCACAGCTGTCATCGGCGGTGCAGTTGCTACCGTCGTCACAGGGCGAGGCGTTAGCGGTGTACTGACAGCCCGATTTCTTGTCGCACGAATCGTTGGTGCACGGGCTGGCATCGGTACAGTCGGTGGGCTTTCCGGTGCATTGTCCATTGATATCACAAACATCGCCCTTAGTGCAGGCATCATTGTCGTCGCAATTGTCGGCCGACAGGAAATGCGAGCAGCCCAGCTTGGGGTCGCAAGTGTCCGAGGTGCATGGATCCTCGTCGGCACAGCCGGCAGCCGTTGCTTTGCCATCGGCGTCTTTGGCGTTGTCGATTTTTCCGTCGCAGTCATCATCCAAACCATTGCAAATCTCAGCACTTGTGCCGCCCGGTTGGCAACTGCCGATCCCGGCCGCAGTACACTGGCGAGTTCCTTGGCAAGTAGGCACGCTGGCACTGCCAACGAGGGCCAAGCAACTGGTGCCGAGCTTGGCCGCCGCCGCCGCCGCGCTGCAGGTGCATTGTTGGCTGTTCGGGACGCACTGTTTGGCGGTGCCGCCTTCGATGATCGCGACCGACTTGCAGCCATAGGCCGGTGGGCAATCGCCGTCCGCGGCACAACTGGTCGCGCAATACCAGCCGTTGGCACCGCCAGAGGAGTCGATGTCCACGCAATGACTGGCTTTATCGCCGCCTGCTAGGCACGCGGTGGATTTACTGCACGGATCGCAAACGCTGGGCCACAAGGCAATGCATAACTCATTGGCTTTCTTTGGATTTCCCGCGCTATCTGTCTTGAAAATTGTAGTGCAAACCGAACCCGTGGGGCAGGCACCCTTGATGCAACGGTCGGCACAGCGTTGACCGTCGACGGTGTCGGCGCATTGACTGTCGGCGGGACACTGGTCGTCGCCAGCACAGGCGCAGCCGTAGCCTCCAGGGCAGCTCGACTTGAGTTCGCCACCGCCGATATCGCTGGTGCTGCTAGCCGCGACATCTTCGCCGCTGGTGGCGCCGTCGCTACACTGCGCTTGGGTTAAAGCAATCAAAGCAAACAAGAAAACCGGCAGGCGGCGCAGATCTCGACTCGAACGACCTCGAATCGAAGCTACTTTACACAGATGGCCAGGCGGGCGCAGTGTGGTCATTGTCCTTGCCAAACCTTATCTTGCGCGCTGTGTTCGCTGAGGCTGTTGCGCCAACTGCACCATGGTATGATCCCCGCGCTGCGGGCTCAAGCTCCAGCGGGTCTAGGCGCTGCGTGGCCTCTCCAAGTGGAGAGTGTAGACACCGGTCACCGGCCAACGCTGCTGAAGTGGCCGCCACAGTAATAAGGACAGTGATGCTGAGCAGAATCTCGAACTATCGCATAATTATAGCCTGTTGCGCCGCTATGATCGCCGGCTGCTCAGAGTCCAGTGGGCCCGTTGCCGCCGACGTCCAAATCGGTGACAGCAGCGGCGACAGCAGCGGTTCGCCAACCGATGGCTCCTCAGCCGACGCCGCCGATGCCGCGCCAGCGCCTTTACCAGTCCTGTCCCTGAAGTTTTGCACGGGACCGACGCAATTGCTTTACGACCCCGCCGGTCCGGGGCAAGTGTCGACATTTCCAGATGATTTTCACACAAAGGTCGACTCGGCAACGGCTAGCGGTGTGCACGTGGCGTTTGATTTGCAGGCACCGTGGCTCAAGAACGGGCCCAAAATCCTGAGTCGAGCGATCGGGGATCTCAATGAGCTCGATGGCTTTGGCACTACCGCAGCCGTCACTTTGCGATTTTCTGCGCCGATCAGCGGCAATGGGGTGGCGTTACCCAGTGGCCCAACCACGGTTCTGGCACAAGGCATTGTCTTTGCGGACTTAGGCACCGAGCTGGCCCCGCTGGCGACTCCAGAACGGGTGCCGTTTGAGGTTCAGCTCACCGACGAAAACAAGACAGCACTGCTGTGGCCGATGCGTCCTCTGCGCCCCAAGCATCGCCACGCGCTGATTTGGACTCAGGCGCAACTGGCGGTGGATGGGCAATGCGTGGCGCCAAGCCCAGTCCTGCAGCAAGTTTTGCAAAATCAGGCGACTGATCCCCGGCTGAACCGGATGTCTTATCGTGCGGCCTCGGCGTTGCAAGCGCTGAAGATCGCACCGGATCAGGTATCGGCGCTGGCTCTTTTTACCACCCAAAGTACGGTTGAAAAGTCGGTGCTCATCGCCAAAGACATTGCTGGCCGCAAGTTTTCGTGGATCGGCCCGGCCACCTGCCAAGACGGTCCATTGTTTCGCAAATGTGACCGCAAGTTTGGCGCATTTGACTATCGCGACGGTCGCTTGGTTGCCGATGGAAAGCCGCAAAAACCGTGGACGTTGACACTGAGTCTCTGGTTGCCCAAAGGCGCGACGACGGCGGCGCCGGTGGTCATCTTTGGCCACGGTCTGGGCTCCGGTCGCAGCCAAGGAGTCGCATTGGCGGAGTTGGCCGCCCCGCAAGGCCTCGCTACTCTCGGCATCGACGCGCCAGCCCACGGCGACCATCCGACGTCCGATCCAGTGGCGACCGGCACCTTGCCTACTGTCATTCGCTTCTTCGGGCTCGATCTGGGCACGCTCAGCGTCGATGGTCTCAAACTGCGCGACCACTGGCGGCAAGCCAGTTACGACAAGCTGCAGCTGGTTCAGATGTTGCTGGCCGATGCCGATATCGACGGCGATGGCAAACCTGACATCGACATGCAAAAACTGATGTATTTGGGGGTGTCCCTTGGCGGCATCATGGGCCCTGAGCTGTTGGCGCTGTCGCCGCATATCAAGGCCGCCGTGCTGTCAGTGCCAGGGGCGCGGGTGGCCTCGATCATTTCGGACAGCACCGAGTTTGGTCCGCTCATTCAGCTGATGAAGCCTGAAAACGTTAGCGAAGGTGACGTCATTCGCTTTTTTCCAATGCTACAGACCTTGCTGGACGCCGGCGATTCTGCGGCCTATGCCCCGCACGTGCTCACCGACCGCCTTGCCGGGACAGGCGCGCCGCCGCACTTGCTGATGCAGATGGCGATCAACGACGAGATCGTGCCCAACGTCGCCAATCGGGCGCTGGCGCGAGCGCTAGGAGTGGCCCACGCGCCGCCGTTTTTTCAAGAGGTTGGATTGGTGCCCAAGCTCAACGCTTTGCCGGCAAAGGCTAATTTACCAGGCGGTCAAACCGCGGTTTTATTTCAATTTGACCGCGCAACCAAAGTCAAGGGCAAGCCGCCAGAGCCCTCGTCCCATAGTAGTGTGCCGAAATCGCTGGAGGCGATGGCGCAGGACTTGCACTTCTTGACGTCCTGGCTGAGTACAGGCGTTGCAGAAGCAATTGATCCCTATGCTCTTTTGGGGACAGCGGCACTCAAGTTGACGCCGTAGACTGCCCACGAATCAGCAGTTTCATGGTCCCCAGTAAGTCGCGCTGACCGATCGGCTTGCTCAGAAAAGCCTGACAGCCCGCCGCCAAGCTCGCGGCGCGATCGGTTTCGAGGGTGTGCGCTGTAATGGCCACAATCGGCGCCGCCGTCCGCTGCAGCGAATGCTCTAACCGTCGAATCGCTTGAGCCGCAGCCAGTCCAGTCATGTCTGGCATATGCACATCCATGATGATGCAGTCATAGTGCGTCTTGGCGCACTTTTCGATAGCCCCAAAGCCTGAATCCGCTTCGTCGACTTGCCAAGCCGTTTTGCGCAAAAAAGCCTTTACTAGCGAGCGGTTGTCCTGAACATCGTCGACCACCAGAATACGCACGGTGTCAGTTGCACTTCGGGTGTCGATTGGCCCGACAGCAGCCTCGTGGCCGCTAGTCGGTGGGGTCCGCCATGCGGCGTCGCTCATGTCCCCGGCCTGTCCCCGGCCTAACCACTTGATTACTAATCCATTATCGTCGCGAAGGGCCACGGTCTTCAGGTCAAAAGTGCGCCACACTCCGGCATTGGCAATGTCGCGCATGCGGACGCGCATCTGCCAGCCCACGCCGCGATCGATGGCCGATTGCCAAGAATGCGCACAATCGGGCAAGTCGTCGGGATGCACCGCAGCCATCCAGCCCCACCCTTGGCAAGAAATTGCTGCCAACGACGTCACTTGCGTCCACGCCGCGCTGACAAAATCGACACTGCCATCTAGACCCGCCGTCCACACCAAATCGCTCTGGGTGTCCACCAACGCGTGCAGGACGGAATTTTGTTGCTGCAGGGCACCGTGGGCCTGCTCGACCTCCAGCCGTTGGGCAAAAGCCAGCGCCACATCGGCAAACAGAGTGCCATCAGCAGAGCTCCAGTCGCCTTCCACGGCTTGCCGATCCATCGCGAGCACCCAGATATCGGTCGGGTGCGGCACATGCAGGCGCGCAGCCATTGCTGTTTCAATTCCCAAAGCATCGCGCCAAAAATCGGCGTCGGCCGGCGGGTTTTCGATACTCCAGTGCAGAATCCCGCCATCGCGCGGCATTTGGCTAAAAGCGCGGACCATTCGGGCATCAAGAGGCAACGGTTCGCCAATCGGCAGCGGTGGACAAACACCGAGTCGCGGCTGCAACGCTTGAATCAACCACGTTTTTTCGCGAGGTCGGACGCGAACAAGGTAGGTACTCATCGGCTTGAAATGCGCTGTCAACGCCGCAATTGCCAATTGAAGAGCGTGCAGTGGGTCAGGTTCTTCAGTCAACGTCCGGATCAGGAATCGAACCAAGCGAAGGGCCGCGTCCTTGGGTTCGTCGACGGGATGAGCGCTCAACTGTGGACCAGCAGCTGACAGCGGCGGCGCAGACGGCAAACGATCCAGCATCGGCGGACTCCGATGTCCAGCGGCTGCTGCGGCAAGGAGCCGAAACTGCTAAATTGCAAAGCCAGACCGCGCTACACTAGCAGGTCCGTGAGTCAGCGTCGAGTTCCCGGTGCCAAATGCATGACCGCTGTCGCCTCTTAGCAGCCCCTGCTTTGCAATTGATCCGCGCTGAAACAGCCAGTGCGACGTGTCCACCATTGCCGCAACCGTGTGAAATTGGTTACCCTACGTCGCCGCATGGGCATCGACTTGCCCGTCCACGCATACTGGAACTCCGTTGCAAAGCCCGCGTTACCGTTTGGCCAATCTCGTGGTCGGTTCAGTTGGGAGTTCCGCATGCCGACAAATCGGCGCCCTCGATACATGAAGCTCATTGAGCGGCATGGGAAATGTGGGCCGCAACAGCGGACCACCGCCGGGGTTTGGCGGCGGCGCGCCCCCAAGTTTTTAGTTGGTGCTTGGTTAGCGCTAGTCACCATGGGCTGCCTTGAATCTGAGTTTGAAGCGGCCGACGCGGCGGCGGTTGGCGATGGCGCCGCGATCGACCCAGACGCCAGCCGCGTTGCGGAAACGGCCGACAGCCAACAGGAAGTCCTCCTTGCCGACGCGGCGACCGTCGACGGCGGGGCCAGCGACAAATGCCCGGGTGGCGTAGGGTGCGCCTGTGCAGACCACGGCGAATGTGGATCGGGAGTGTGTCTAGAAACCTCTAGCGGCAAGAAATGCATCGCCTTTTGCATTGAGGGCGCCTGTCCAGCTGGCTTTAGCTGCGGAGCGGTGACGGTGGCTGGCGCAGCCGGTCAGGCCCGAACCAAAAACGGCGTTTGTTTGCCACGTTGGGCGCGTGAGTGCGTACCGTGTACTGAAGACGCCAGTTGCCCGATTGCCGCCGATTCTAAGGCTGCATGCGTCGATCCGGCTGGTGGCGCCGGGCAAGATGGCACATTTTGCGCGCCCTCGTGCGCTCAGGACGCCGACTGCCCGCCCAATCGCAGTTGCCAAACGCGGACCAATCGCAGTGGGGGCTCGCAAAAATACTGCGTTCCCACCGATGGCGGCTGCATTTGCTCGCCATTGGCCGTCACTGTGGCCGCCAAGACCAATTGTACCCGCGTGGGCGTGGCCGTTGGCATTTGCAAGGGCGTGCGCACCTGCAGCGACCTTGGCCTGCAGCCGTGCACAGCAGCCAAGCCGTTACCTGAAACCTGCAATGGCATCGACGATGACTGCGACGGCCCAGTAGATGAGCCAGCAGATGCCACGCCAATTTGCGATGACAACAACAGCTGCACCGCCGATTCCTGCACGGGCATGGGCGGTTGCGTCCATTTACCGACCGACGCCTCGTGCAGCGACGCCGATGCGTGCACCGACCCGGACAACTGCGTCGATGGAAAATGCGTCGGCAGCAGCTCCAGTTGCGATGACGCCAGCCCGTGCACTTCGGACGCCTGTGACAAGACAGAGGGTTGCACGCACGGCGACATCGACGGAGGCGACTGCAATGATAGTGACGCCTGCACCCAAGCTGAAGCGTGCACCAAGGGCGCCTGCCAAGGCGGAGCCGCGCTCAGTTGCAATGACGACAACAACTGCACAAACGACTTGTGCGAAGCGAAAACTGGATGCCTGTTCTTGCCCAATGACGCCACGTGCAGCGATGGCAACGCCTGCACCGGCGCCGATGCCTGCAAGGGCGGTGGCTGCAAAGGCCCGGCACTGGTGTGCGACGACGGTTGGGGCTGTACCACCGACGCCTGCGACCCCGCCGAAGGATGCTCGTTCAAACCCGGGGCGACCAGCTGTGGCCAGGGCAAAATCCCGTACAAGATCGACTTTGCCTGCAATGACGTAGCCTTTGTGCCGTGGAAGGTGACCGCCCCCGGCATCGGTTTGGCCAATCCAGTGCCCCCTTTGGTAGGGTGGAAAGTCGATGACACGCCGGCTCTTGGCGGACTCGCGCAATGCGCACTTAATGTAAACAATAGCACAGACTTAGCTTGTGGATTCGGCCAAAAGGCCTTGCTGCAAACCGCCGATTCGCCGTGGTTCGACGCCACTAGTATCGCCCCCGGCGCCCCATTGCTGTTGAAATTCGAAAGCGCAGGGCTGTGGGCGGTCGACCAAACCGCTCGCGTTTTTGTTCGCGGCGAAGTCGGTGTCCACGTCGAGGTCGCTAAATTGCCGCCGTCTGCGGCCGTGTGGGGCAAAGTGACTTTGGACCTGTCGACGTGGGTCGGCAAAACATTTCAAATTCGCTATGAATTCTCCGCTGCCAACTGCGCGGCGCCCCAAGGCGTCGGTTGGTTTGTGCGCAAACTCGCACTCGCCGTCGATCCGTGCGCGACCAACAACGGCGGTTGTTCGTCTTTTGCCATTTGCTCGGCGGCGGCCAGTGGTCTGCCCAATTGCGCATGTAGCGCGGGGTTTTCCGGCGATGGCAAGTTGTGCACTGACATCAACGAATGCACGAACGGCTCCGCAAAATGCGCCGTAAAGACGGCGTGCACCAACACGAATGGCGGATTTTCATGTGGTTGCAAGGCTGGCTATTCCGGTGACGGCATCCTCTGCAGTGACATCGACGAGTGCAAGACTGGCGTTGCCATTTGCTCCGTGGATGCGAGTTGCACCAATACTGTGGGCGGCTTCGCCTGCACGTGCAAACTGGGCTACAGCGGCGACGGCAAGACCTGCAAAGACATCGACGAGTGCGCGACAGGCAACGGCGGTTGCGCCACTGCGGCCACCTGTACCAATACCCCCGGAGCTGCGCAATGCGCCTGCAAGGCGGGCTACACCGGCGCCGGCAAGACCTGCGCCGACGTCGATGAATGCGCAGTCAGCCAAGGTGGTTGTGCTGTCGATGCTACTTGCACCAATGTTCCAGGCTCGGTCAGTTGCGCCTGCAAAGCTGGATACCTTGGCGACGGCAAAGCCTGCCTGCTGTACGGTGGCCAGGAAACGCCAGCTCAGAGCTGCAAGGCGATTTTGGGGCTCAATCCGGCTTCCAAATCTGGTCCATACTACTTGGTCTTAGCCGCCACGTTGGTGCAGGTGCAATGCGATATGCTGACTGAGGGCGGCGGCTGGACGTTGGTTAGCTATAAGACTGATCTTGCATTCAACGGTTGGCCCAAGAATCCCTTTCAGCATGTATATTTAGCCAATGATTTCCAAACGTCGATGACGCCAGCTCAAATCAAAGCACTGCAGGCAGTGTCGACGGAAGGCCGCCAGACCTATGTCGGGCTGTGCAACAAGATGGTCCACCATTTTCAAAAGAACAATAATAGCTATGCGTATGCCTTTGGTTTTCGATTCGCCGACGGCAGCGAGTCTGCATTCGGCATGCAGAGTTACGCTCCGCTGAGCATCACCGTAACGGCAGACGGCTGTCAGACCTACGGGCAGGAAAACGGGCAACTGGCCTTGGCGACAGTGTTTACCATCATTTCGCCTAAGGTTCCGATTATGAACGTGAAGTATCGGACCGTGTCGACGATTACCGCGACCAAGTTTGGTTCGCCGTTGCTGCAGAATCCGGCGATGTTGCGGTAGACCGGCGATTCCTGTTTGACATGGCGGTCAACGCCGCCGTTCACTGTCACCCATGAACCGGTGGTAATTCTGTTATTACGGACACTTCGACGCCTTGTCCAGGCAGCAATCCCCGTTCTCGACGCACAACGCATCGCAAAAACACCCGCCGATCTTGCCCAATCCGCCGCAGGAGCCATCGCAAGTGCCGCTGCACTTGGCGGCAAAGTCCTTGCAGCAATCGCCAAAAGTCGCACAGGCGCCGTCGCATTGGCAGCCGTCTTTGGACTTGCCACCGCAAAAGCCCGCGCACGACCCTGTCTTGCCGGCGATGCACGCTGCCGTGCCGGTTGGCAAACCCACCGCGCAAAACTCGGGACTCAAGCACGGTTGGTCCAACGCGAAACTGCCCCACGTCAGCGTAGTCGTCGAGCACGACGTAGAGGTGCCGTTACAAGTGCCTAAACCTGCTTGTTTTTGGATTTGACTGATCCCGCTAGCCGTTGCGCAGCGATACTGAAACTTGATCGGCGATCCGCACTCCGTACCGCTGACTGCGTAGGTGCCTTTGCCTGAGCAGCACGTGTTGCCAGGGTCGCATTTGGTGACGGTCGAGGCGCCAAACCCAATCTTGATTGCCACTTGCTGGCAGGATGGGTCGCCATTCTTGATGTCGACAAAGGCAGTGCCGGTCTCGTCTAGTCCGGGCGCGTCGGGGTAATAGCTCAGAGTGCCGCTGGCGCCGGTTTTGCAGCAACCGTTGACAGCTGAGCCACTTACCGCGGTGTTCACGAACGAATCGCTGCCAAATGGACAGCTAATGTCGGCGCAGTTTTTGCCATTGGCGCCGGTGCTGCAGCGGTAGTAGGCGCAAACGGTGACCGGTTTGGCTGCCACCCACGACACATAGACTTGCGGATCATACAGATTGGTATCATCCGTGATCGCGTACTGGAAAAAATCCTTGTCAGTCGCCGTCTGCAGTAGCACCTTGGGGTCGATGTAGATTGCCGGCGCCGAATCGGAGTAAATGCCCAAGTCCAAACTGGCCGCGGTGGCCTCTACGCTCTCCCATTTGTCCACGAGTTTGCAGAGATCCGGCGCCGCCGCCTTGCAAGTTGGCAGCGTGGCTTTTGTTGCGCCCGCTGTACACGTTTCGCCGGTCGCGCAGGCGGCTACGGTCGTCCACGCGCTCCATTGTGCCGTGCCAAAACAACTGGTGCTGGTGCCGCCGCAGGTGGAAAACTGCTTGCGTATCTGGACGTTGGCGCCGCTGCATTGATATTCGGTTGCCGAGGACTTGCCGCAGGCGCTACCCGTGCTCGCAAACTTGCCTGCCGATGTGCAACATTGCGAATCAGCTACACATTCTGTCGCAGGTTTGCAGGTTCCGGCGACCGAGGTGGTGGTCACTGAGCACAATTCGCTGGCGAGACAAGCCTTGTAGGTCGTATACGCGCCCCACGCGTAGTTGGCCGTGGCTGCAGAGCAGGTTGTCGATGTACCGGTACAGCCAGAAACAGCTTTGCGCACCAGTACTTTGCCGCCTGCGAGGTTGCTGTCGCATTTGTACTCACTAGCCAAAGTCAGTGAACCGCAGGCCTTGGCTTGGGCCGAGTAGGCGCCGCCGGCTTCGCAACAAGGCTCGACCCCAGCTTTGCACGCCGGGGCGGTCGCGCTGCCAAACGTCAAAGTAACAGCTAGTTGTGTGCAGCCTGTCGAATTGTTGGTGACCTCCAAGTAGCCAACTAAGCCTAGGCCGGCGCCGGAGGCTGGCTTGGGCGACAGTGCAACACTGCCTTTGGTGCCGGTACTGCAGCAGCCATTTGGCGTCGCCGCGCTGACGCTGGCACTCGCGGCGGCTACGGTGCCCGCCGGACATGTCAACGCTTGGCAATCCTTGGCATTTACCCCTCCTGTGCACGCCGCGTACAGGCACACTTTGACGGGCTGGGCGCTGGACCAAGTAGCGCCAAGCGCGGGTGCAAACGTGTTGGCTCCGTCGATTACGTTCCACTTGAGCACGTCGACATCGGTCGGTGAACTCAAAAGCAGCAACGGTGTCAAGGCTTTGGCGGCGGCCGAGTCGACAAAAATGCCCAAGTCGTGGGCCTTTGCTAGCGTCGTGCCGGCCTCGTAACTGTCAGCTTGGGTACACAGCGGATCGGCGACTTTGCAGGTCGATGCAAGTGTTTTATCAGTATTTTCGCAAAGCTCATCCGCTTTGCACGCCGCAGAGATCCACGGTTGCCAAGCGTAAAACGTGCTGGCGCTGGAGCAAATCGCTTGACCGCCGGTGCAGCCTGCCAGAGCTACCCGGCTGGTGGTGGCCTTGCTGTCTGCACTGCAGCCGTATTCGGTGGCCAACTTGGTAGTGCCGCAGCTCGAGTTGACCGGCTTGACCACCCCAGCGTCGCAGCAAGTCCCCCCGGCGCACTTGCAGCTAGCCAACAGAGTCCATTGGTTTTGTGTGACCGTCGGTTGGCAAGTCAGGCACGGATTGGCCGGGTTCTTGACGCCAGAGACCATGCAAGTGCCGCCGATTTCACAGGTGCCGGCTTGCCAATTTGTCGCGCACTGTCCGGTCTTGCTGTCGCAATAGGGCAGTTGGCAACTGGCCGTGGTCGTGCACTTTTTGGTCAAGTGACTGCACTTGGCCGCCGAGCAGGCGTCGTCCGTACAGCCATTTTTGTCGTCACAATCGCCGTTCGTCACGCATTCTACCGGTTCGAAGACCACGCAAGTTGCCGCGGCGGTGCCCGCTGCCACGCATTTGGCCCCAACGGCACAGGTCTTGACCGTTGCCCAGGGCGACCACACATAGTTGCCGACGGCACTGGAGCAATCCGTCGGGCCGCTTCCGGTGCAACCCGCTGAAGCGCTTCGGTTTTGCACGTCCTGTCCGCTGCATTGCCACTGGCTGGCCAGCACGCCAGCGCCGCACCCGACCCCTGCAGCTTTGGCCTGATGGGTGACCAAGTCGCAACAGGCCCCGTTGGAACAACAATCGGGCTTGGCGCTTATTTGGCAAACGCCAGAAACGACTTCGCAAGTCGCCGTATTGCAAATGTCGCTGGCTGCGCAATCCAAGTCGACTATGCAACAGCTGGGTTTGGCCACGCCGATGCAAGTGCCCAAATTGCATTCGTCCTTGCCGGTGCAGGCAATGCCATCGTCGCAGGCGCTGCCGCTTTGTGCGGTCCAGTTGGTTGCGCTGGTCGCCGGGCTGCACGCCATGCACGCATTGGCCGCGGAGACTTCACCTGCGCCAAAGCAGCTACCGTCGATGGCGCAAGTATCAGCCAAGGCTTTGTTTTTGCAGTTGCCGTTGTTCTTGTCGCAGGCGTCGGCGGTGCATTGCAGGCCGTCATCGCAGTTTTTGGCCTGATAGGCGCAGCCTTCGCTCGTGCAAGTGTCGGTGGTACATCCGTTGGTGTCGTCGCATTCGCTGTCGATGCCGCACGCTTTGGCGGCATCGGCGCCGCCAATATCACTCTCTTCGTCGATTTCCGCTGCAAAAATTTCTTGAGAATCATCGGTTTGGCTGTTGGCATCCGCTTGGGTGTCGACAGTGGGGGCCAAGTCCGCCGCCCGCGCAGCGTCCTCGTCCAGAGTTGTTTGCGCGTCAATTGGAGCATCGGCTGTGGTTGGCCCATCGGTGCTCGCCAACTCTCCAGAAATGGCATCAGAATCAGATTTAGAATCCGAAGCTTTGGAATCAAAAAATACCCGCGCATGGCTATCGCCAGCAGCGACGCTGCCAGCGGGCATCGCTGTTGGCTCCGAACAGGACGTCAATGTAGCGGCAAGCCAAGCACCCAAGCCAATTGTGGGGATCGCCTTGCCGACCACGAAGCGCCAAGTTTCTGTTTTAATCATGATCATTTAGCTATCGTTCGGTGTCGCCCAAAAACTCAGCGAGGCCGGGGATCTTACCAGCAGTTTGCAGCGCAAGCTTGCGGGCTTTGGCAAACGCCTTCTCAGCCTCAAACAAAGTCTCGTACGGCAATGGTTGCAGCGGTTGCACCGCAGCCACCTCGCCGACGGAATGCCGCAAGCGTCCGGCGACCTTTGTGGCAAATTGGGGTGTAAATCCAGCATCATAGGCGGCAGTCCGTGGCAGCAAATTGACTACAGCGCTGTGCGCCAACTCCACGCTGCACAAGCCGCGGCGCAGAGCGTCCTCGATCGACCCGGCCAGACCTTCGGCCGACACCCGGTGCTCACTCACCAATTCTTCAGCCACCGCCGTCAGCACCCGATCGTCGGCCAGATTTTCGGTAGCCAAGTGCAGCGCGATTTGCAGGGCATTAAACGTCGGCGTGACCCGCCCTCGATATGCGCCGAACCGAGCCGGTGGCGAATTGCCCTCCAAATGGATAAAAATCCGGCGCACCGGGTCATGGACGGCGACTTGGCCAACTCGCTCCAAAATCGAGGCGATTTCATCGGGATAGGCCCCAGATAGGTCGAGAATTCGCGCCAGCCGAGCCGGTTCGACCCGCCGCGCGCAGACATCAGCGTACAGGCAATACACCAAGGCATCGACCTCGGCATCGTCACCAAAGCAGATTTCGCCAACATCTTCATGCCTTGCCGCCAGCCACAGCCGCGTGTCCAGATGCGCGCGCAACTTGTAGGGCACTTGCGCCGACAGCGAGCGAAACCGGCCCTTACGGACAGCCCCGCCAAAGTCCTTGAGCACCAGCCGATCGCAGCGAATTCCGTGCAAATTGAACAACGTCAAGATGCGCCGCCGCAAAAAAGTCGGGCTGCCGGATACCACCACGACTCGCGCGTCGTGGCCGTGCCACAAGGCGGACAACAATGCGCGCATTCCTGGAATAGTTTTGCGCCTTTGCGCACTTTCCACTGCGGCTTGCAGCAATCCGCGTGCTGTCGAAAAATCCGTCGCCAGATAGGTCTTGTCCAAGTCCCATCGATAGACGACTTCAGGTGGAGCGGTCGGCGATTCCGTCACGGCTCACCTTGCAAATGACTCGGCACCTGACTCGGCACCTGACTCGGCCCCTGACTCGGCCCCTGACTCGGCCCCTGACTCGGCCCCTGACTCGGCCCCTGACTCGGCCCCTGACTCGGCCC
>SHZD01000063.1 GCA_009692465.1 Myxococcales bacterium | reverse complement strand
CGGCCCCCGATTTGGGATGCCAGTGCCCTGTCGCTCGCTGTCGCTCGACAAGGAGCAAGGAGCTTTTCTGTCAGGGGCGTACTCTCGTACGTCCCTGACAGAAAAGTGACGCAGTGACGCCGAGATGCGCCCAAAGCGGGGGATCGCGGTTGACAGCGCGGCTTGACAGCGGACAGCCGGCGCGCTGTGGGCCTAGTGCACGAATCGTGCCTACGACCGCGACATGGATACTCTATTTAATTACAGCAGCTTACCTCGGCGTCCTCGCCACCGAGGTCTCAGTTTGGGCGGCAGCCGAATTCGCCAGTGAGACCACAAAGTGAGACCGCAAAGTGAGACCACAAGGTCAGACCAAAACACTGCCGTGGCGCATTGGCTGCATCGCCGATCACGACGGCCGGATGCACTCAACACATTTCCGACGTGTTTCAACGCTTTATCCCTGAAAATTCGCCGAGCAATCGCCTTGACCGCTGGTGTCGATCGGCCTATCATCTGCCGCTCGTCAAACTGGCCAGCGTGGTAAGTGGTCGCCGGCGAACTCAGTTAGTTGCCACAGGCAAGCCCGGTCGCCCGTCGCCGACCCGAAGTGTCCACGGTTTCGCACACGCCAGAGAGGAATTCATGATGCGTCGCACTGCTATTTTGGCGCTGGTCCCGTGTTTGGCCCACCTGTACGCGGCAGCCCAGCCGACGACAGCTGCTGCAGCAGAGGCTGGCGCAGAGGTCGAGCGCACCTTAGCCATCGTTGAATTGCGCAGTGGCGAAGTGGCCGATCCGCTGACAGTTAAGTATCTCGCCGAGATTATCAGCGCGCTGCGCGAAGAGAATGCTGGCGATTTGATTCTGGTCGACGGCAAGACGACTGCCGACAAAGTCCGCAAAGATCGCGACCAAGTGCCGACCGCGATCACTGAAGAACGCCGAGTTCAGTTGGCCGAAGCTCGCAAAAAGGGCAATGACCTTCTCGACAACGCCGATTTTCCCGGCGCGATCAAGGCGCTGGCGGCGGCGGAGGCTAAATACCGCGCGGCCACTGGTGCACCGGGCGCAGACGACAAACTCCGCTCCGAATACTTAGATGTTTTGGCCCAATTGGCCACCGCTCACGTCGCCGCCGGCGACAAAGCCGCGGCCTCGGAAGTGTTTCGCACCATCATCACCACCTTTGGGCTCAAGGCTGCGGTCACCGATGACAACTATCGGCCCGATGTGGTCGAGTTGTTCAAGGGCGAAGTCAAGAAAGTCGAAAAGATGCCGAAAGGTAGCGTCGAAGTGGCCAGCAATCCGCCGGGGGCCCGCATTATTTTGGGTGGCAATGACCGCGGGGCAACGCCTTTCACCGTGGCCGACCTAGTGCCTGGTACCTACGCGTTGCGGCTGCAGTTGGGCAAAGAGACTTCGATGCTGCACCGGGTCAAGATCGATGGCGGTGGTGTAGCCAAAGTATCGTTTGATATTGCCTACGAGTCGCATTTGGCTCTTGAAGATGACCACGTCGGCCTGATGTACGCCGATATGAAGGCCGCCGAAAGCCGCATTCAGGCCGATGCCATCAGCGTGGGCAAGGACGTCGAAGCCAATATGGTGTGCGCCGTCGGCGTGGTCGATGGCAAGTTGGTGTCGTTCTTGATCGACGTCAGCAACAATCGCATTGTTCGGTATGCCAATGATGTCAAGGTGCCCAAAGTTGGGATCAGCAAGCGCGCGGTCAACAAGGTGTTGGTGACGATCTTGGGTGAAAAGGCCGACAAGAACGTGGTGGAAGGCCCAATCGGCGGCGGCGCCAAGTCGGCGTGGTACAACAGCAAACCGGGTTTGGCCGCTGCGGGCTTAGCGGTCGTCGGCTTGGGCGTGGGCTTGGCGTTTTCGGGCAATTTGGGTGACCAGACGTTTTACAAATGCGAAGATCCTGCGGTCAAGTGCACCAATCCGGACGAAAAGTTTGCCCAAAAGGCCAAAGACGCGGCAGCCTCCGCTGAAACGGGGCAACTGCTGGCCCGAGTTGGTCTGGGCCTCGGTAGCGTCGCTTTGTTGGCGGCGGGTTACTTCTTCTACGCCGAGACCCAAAAGCCAGCTGAGGCCGCGGCGGTCCTGTATCGCGGTCTGGCGACGCCGCCCATTTCCGCAACTGTGTCACTGCCGCCTGTGCGCCTCGACTCCGGCCCGGTTCGCTACCTCGCCCAATAGTCGGCAGTACCGAGGATGGCAGTCGCAGCGGCAGCACCACGACCCGCGGCGGTCCTAGCCAAGTGGTCATTCTAAACAAGTGGTTACCATCTACAGTGACGAGTCGCTGGACTTGTTATTCGGTGAGCGCATCGCTTTAATTCAGGCGCGCCGCGGTTACCGAACTTGCATCGATTCGCTGGCGCTGGCGTGGTTTGGCAGTCAAATCGCCAGCGTGACCGCTCGCAGGGCCTTGGATTTGGGCTGCGGCACTGGCTTGGTGGCCCTGGCCATCAGTCGGGCCTTGCCACACACCCACTGGACTTTGCTGGATTTTCAGGCCCAGCAGCTTGACCGCGCTCAGCGCAGTTTTGCGCTCAACGGCTTGTCCGAGCGCGCCCAGTTGGTAGCCCACGACTTGGCTCAGTCGGTCGATTTGCCCCAGTTTGACTTGATTGTCTGCAATCCGCCTTTTCGCAACGCGGCAACTGAACAGGCACCCGCCGATCCCGAGCGGCGCTTGGCCCATTTCGAGTCCACGGCGAGGCTGGACATGTTTATTCTCAGGATTTCACAGCTGCTGGCGCCAAGCGGCCGCGCCGCGCTGATCTACCCGTGGCGCCACCACCAGCACGCTATCGCAGGAGCAGAGGCAATCGGACTGCACACTTCGCTGTGTTCAGTGCTGCACTGCGCCGATCGCCATGCGCCGATGCGCTGCCTGCTCGCGCTGCAGCATGACGCCAATGTCACGGTGAAGATGGGGATCCCGTTGGCCCTACATCTGCACCCAAACCAGGCGCCAGATTCGACCTATAGCACTGATCTGGAAACGTTTTTCGACCAGCTCGGGCCGCTAGGGCAGGCGCGGGGTGTGCACACCCTGACAACCCTGTCGCCCGACACCACGCAAAAGGGTGGCAAATTTGCGGGGCCACCAGTGCAGTGCTAGCTTGAGAATGGAACCAGTCACCACAAGCGACTGGGACCTCGCCAGCGCTACCTACTAGCACCCTTGGGCGATGTCAGGTAAATGAACTTGGAAGCCGGTTGATGCGTCCAAGACTTCGTGCAACCCGCCGCAATTACTGTCGGCGGCGCCGCAAGCCGGAGGGCAACATGTTGGATGCCTTTATCATCGACCAAATCCGCAAACAACAAGACGAGCGGCGCTTGCCGCGGTCGCAACCTTATGCCGAACCGCCGGGCAGCTTTCCGCTGGAACGGCCGCCGCAGGCCGACCGCGACGTCACCAGCCGCCGCGAAGACGACGAATTCGATGGCCGAATCGTCTTTGACATGTAGTTGAGCTGTTTAGGTCATCCGCCGCACGCTTCGTTACTTCACCGCATGCTTGGTCGATTCGCCGTTGTGTTGATTAACTGGCCAGGCGCCTGAGTCACTATACACAGTCTCCCAATTTCGAGATCAACCTTGGATCGGAGCCGCGAGTCGGCTGCACAGCAGACGCGAGCTTGGCGACCCACCCAGCAAGCACGAGATCGCCGATCCGGCACATGGTGCCGGACTTGGGCGATCGAGTATAGCCAAGTGCTTGCTCAATCCGCGCCGGTGCTCACGAGTCCAGATCGGCGCGCCGCGCGGCCACCTTCGAAACCAGCCCATAGTCCAGTGCTTCCGGCGCCGACATCCAATAGTCGCGCTGTGAGTCGCGTTCGATGCGCGCCAAGGGCTGGCCGGTCTCGTCGGCGAGCAGTTTGTTCAACTTGGCACGGGTTTTGAGGATTTCATTGGCGGTGATCTCCAAGTCGCTAGCCGGGCCGTAGACGTTGCCGGAAATCAGCGGCTGATGAATCAAAAACTGCGCATTGGGCAAGGCGATGCGGTCGGCCTTGTCGGCGGCAAGCAAGATGATCGTACCCATCGACGCCGTCAAACCAGCGCACACAATCTTGATCTGGGGGCGCACGAAGCGAATCATGTCGTAGATGGCAAATCCGGAGGTAATGCTGCCCCCCGGGGTGTTCATGTATACGGTGATCGGCTTTTCGCTGTCGTCGGCCTCTAGCACCAGCAACTCGTTGACGACGCGCGCCGCCATTTTGTCGTCCACACTGCTGCAGATGACGATGGTGCGCGACTTGAGTAGGCGTTCAAACAGGTCAGGCCTGATGGTCTCTTTGCCGTCGCCGTGCTTAGTTGGCCGCGGGGCGGGCGCGTCGTCGTCATCGTCGTCGCCTTCGTCATCGAAGCGGGTCTTTGCAAGCCGATAGTTGTTCATTATCAACGAAGTCATAGAGCTCCTTGGTGGATGGCGGACGGCGCGTCGTCGCTTGTACCCGGATGTAGGTCGAATTTCGTCGGCGCCGACAGCAGATGGCGACAGCAATGCCGCGAGAGCTAAACTGTATTCCGCAGCCTACCAAGCGGACAGTACCGCTTCGATCACGCGAGTTTGTTCCTGATGGGTCAGTCCAGGGGCGATGGGCAAGGCGAGGACTTCTTTGCAGGCGCGTTCGGCCAGCGGCAGCGAAGCCGCAGGGTCGGCGGCGCCGAGAGCACCTTGTTGATGCAGCGCGGTCGGATAGTAGATTTGTGTTTGTATTCCTGCAGTTTGCAGCGCGTTGCGCAACGTTGCCCGATCTTGAGAGCGGACCACGAATTGGTTCCAGCTGTGGCCGGCCACATCAGCAGGCAGGGCCAACAAGTCTGGGCGCACCCTAGCCAATTGCGCAAAGCTGGCCAGGTAACGCGCTGCTGTTCGCCGGCGCTCGGCAATCCAGTCATCCAAATGGGGCAACAACACGCCGAGCATGGCCGCTTGCAGGGCATCGAGGCGAAAATTGCCGCCTAGGTGCTCAAACTGATAGCGAACTGCCTGGCCGTGTTGGCGTTTTTCGCGCACGGCTGTAGCTAAGCCGTCGTGGTTGGTCACCACAGCGCCGCCGTCGCCCAACGCGCCTAAGTTCTTGGCGGGGAAAAACGAAAAACACCCGGCCGATCCCGCCGTGCCGACGCTATCGCCATTCTTGAAAGTTGCGCCAATCGCTTGGGCACAATCCTCAATCAGCACGGCATCGCGATCGCGGCATAACCCTTTGATTCTTATGAGATCAAGCGGCTCGCCGAACAAGTGCACGACAAGTACGGCGCGCGTTCGCGGCGTCCACGCTTGCTCAATTTCATCGACACTGGGGTGCAGGCGACCGGGCTGCAGGTCGGCAAAAACAGGCCGAAGTCCAGCGCGCAGGACTGAAGTTGCTGAAGAAATGAACGAAAATGGCGTGGTCACCACATCGTCGCCGCTCTGCAAGGGGGGCAAGTGGCCGGCGGTGCGCTGCAAAGCCATACAGGTGGCCAACAAGGCATCGGTGCCACTGGAGACCCCTATGGCATGGGTGCAGCGCAAGTAGTTGGCCAAGCGGCCCTCAAAGGTTTGGACTTCTGGACCTAAAACGAAGGTGCCGTGGCGCAGGCAGCGTTCCAGCGCTCCATGGAGTTCTTCGCGCAGAGGTGCCAAGAATCGCACCATATCGAAGGACAGAACTTGTGATTCAGTAACCAAAAATGCCTCCGGCTAGTCGTGCTGCTCAAGACTTTGGCCATTCAATCGCCACTGCTTGGCACACCGCGCGCAATTCGCTGTCCGTGCTGCGTCCGCCTTGGCTGGCAAGGCCAATGTTTCGCCACACGAACAGACCCAGCCGACAATTCGGGCCGGATTGCCGACCACCAGGGCATAATCGGCGACTGATCGAGTCACGACCGCGCCGGCGCCGACAAAGGCGAATCGACCGATGGTGTTACCACAGACGATGGTAGCGTTGGCGCCGATGGTGGCGCCCCTGCCAACGCTGGTCTTTGCGTACTCGCTTTTGCGGCTGACCGCGGCGCGCGGGTGGCTCACATTGGTAAACACGCACGAGGGTCCACAGAACACGTCGTCGCCCAGTTGGACGCCGTCGTAGATGGACACGTTATTTTGGACGCGGACGCCATCGCCAAGTATGGCGCCAGACTGCACAAACGCGTTTTGGCCGAGCGAACAATTGGCACCGATGCGCGCGCCGTCCATGACATGGCTGTGGTGCCAGATCTTGGATCCAGTACCGATGACCGCGCGCGTGCCGACAATCGCCGACGGATGCACGTACACACCGCGATCGGCCCAACTGGGTGGCTCAAGCCGCCCGAGTTCAACCGGCAAGCCGCCAGACTGCAGCGAGGACTCGGCGGCGCCCAATACCGCCAACACGCGTTGTCCTTCGGCACCGTCGGCGACAATGGGCTGCGTGGGATCAGCGACGGCAGACAAAAAGGCCCGCATTTCGCGTTCCAGCGGCTCGTCTTGGATCAGCGCGACGCTCTGGCCGTCAGCCCGGCGCGGCTGCGGCACCCCGGCCTTCCATTCGACGCTGTGACGATACAACACCAGCTTGTCCGCCCACGGCTGCTGATCGTCGAACACCGCCATCGCCTCACTGCCAACGACGACCAAGCGCTGCTCTTTGAACGGGTGCAGCCAAGAGACGTAAATATGGGCAATTAAACCGTTTTCCCACAATAGATGAGTTACCGTCGAGTCGGCGATCTTGGGGTGCAACACGCAACTACCGATCGCCGATACCCGCGCCGGCAAGGAGCCGACCAGCCGCAGCAACACCGCAATATCGTGGGGGGCAAAGGACCACAGCGCGTTCTCTTCGCGGCGAAATCGACCTAGATTCAAGCGATTGGAGTAGATGTACTGCAGCCGACCCAAGCTACCGGCGCGCACCAACCGGTCAAGCTCAATGACCGCCGGATGATGGTGCAGGAGGTGACCCACCATGAGCACCCGGCCATTTTCCTTGGCCAATTGCAGTAGCGCCGGGCACTCATCCACGCGCAAAGCTAGCGGTTTTTCAACGAAAACATGGTGTCCACGCCCCAAAAAGTAGGCGGCAAGGCGGGCGTGATCGGCGGCAGGGGCAGCGATCGCCACGGCAAGATCGGCAGCAACCCCTTGCTCCGACTCAATAATCGTAGCGTTTGGATATTCCTTGGCCGCCAACGCCCGGCTGGCGGGATCGGGGTCGCAAACGGTGTGCAGCGCGCCCAGTCGATGCAAATTGCGCGCAATATTGCGGCCCCATGGCCCAAAACCGACTAGTGCTACCCCCGGTGATGTTGCCACGCTGACCTCGCCCGAGGCGATCGGGCGGCGCCTGTGTACCACGAAATGGTCGCAACAGGTAGCACAGCACGCGCAGAATCGGCCAGCCAAATCGCCCGATCTGCCCTGTCGCCAACGGTTTTGCAGCCCGCGTCGACCGTCTGGGCACTTTTGGCGCTGGTTGCCAGCCGAGATCTGGCGCAGTGGGAAGATTCTGCAATACTTGCCCGTTATGCCGCTGCCCGCTTGGGGCAAGCAGCTGAACAAGGACCGCAATTCCAATGTGTGTGTTTCGCAAAGTCTTGATCATCGCGCTCTTGGCAACTGGAATCGGCGCTGGCGTCAAGGCCGAGGCGGCGTGCAAAGAGGCCTTTTTCTCGTGCAATTTGGGCGATCACGATAGCGATGGCTCGATTATTTGGCGCAATACCAACTTGCGGAGCCTGCGTGCAGGTGGGCGCAAGGACGATTGGATCGCCAAGAAGTGCAAGGTTGCCTACGCCGATCCACCGGGTTGTAATTGGCGGGGCGGTTTTGCGGCGCCAAGTGGCGGTGGCGCTTCGATCGTCCTCAGTTCACCGACCGCTGCCCCTGCGGCGAATCCTGCCGTGGCTGCGGCACCTCCCAAGCGAGATGCCTGGGGCAAACGCTCACCAACGCCAGCACCGCCCGCGGCTGTGGCGCCGATTTCATCTACAGATACTGGGATTTACAGTCGCGAGATCGCACAAGCGGCCCTGCGCTACAAGCTGCCAGCCCAGCTCATTCGCGCGGTGATGCAAGTCGAGAGCGGCGGCAATCCTGAAGTGGTGTCCGGGGCCGGCGCTGTCGGCCTGATGCAATTGTTGCCGGCCACAGCGGCCGCTTTGGGTGTTGAGGAAATCCGCAATCCCAGCCAGAACATCATGGGCGGAGCGCGCTTCTTGCGCGTCCTGGCCAATCGGTTTGACGGCGACATGGTCAAAGTGCTCAGCGGCTACCACGCGGGATCGATGCGGGTGCTCAGCCGTGACGCCACTCCGTTTGCCGCGACTGACGACTATGTGCGAAAGGTGCTCAAGGTGTATTACCATCTGCGCGACGCGGCAATGCGCGGATCTGAGGCCGGATGAGCAGCGGGTGCAAGTGGTTGACAGTCCTAGTGGCCTGTAGCAGCGCCTGCGCCGCCGAACCGGCCAAAACGGTTACCGTAGTCGCTTGCGCGGCGGACGGAACCTGCCCAAGCGGCCGGCTGTGCAAAGCTGGGGTGTGCGAAGTCGGGGCGGTGGGCGCGGATGCAGCCAGCCAAGGCGACACTGGAGGCGCCGATGCGACCGCGTCTGCGAGCAATGACAGCGTTGGCAAGGATGCCACCGGCAAGGTGGACGCCGCCGCCGTTTGTGATCCGGACCCCAGTTATGGCCCAACGGCGCGCGGCGATGTGTCTACAGCGTTAGTCGGCGGCAAGTTGCTCGTGCTGTATGGCGATGAAGGGGCGCCGATTCAGTGCAATTCCAACCCAAAATACGTCAGCGACGCCCACATTTTTGACCCGTGCAAGGGCTGGGAGCTGCCCAAAAGCACTCAAATGCCGACGCCGCGCGCGCGAGCTGCCAGTGTCTACGATCGCGATCACGATTCGCTGTGGATGTTTGGCGGGCGTTTTCGCCAAGGCTCCAGCGGCCCCTACACCAACTATTCAGATTTATGGGTCTATTCGGGTGGAGACGGCCAGTTTCAGCTGATCGACGAGGGCAAAACCGGACCATCGGCGCGCTCGAACTCCTGCATGGGCTATCAGCGCCAGAGCACCTCGCTGTGGTTGTTTGGCGGCAACACTTCGACAAATGGTCTAAACTTCATGCCGCTCGCTGACTTATGGCGCTTCGACGCCGCGGCAGCCCAATGGAGCAAGGTGGCCACCAAGGGCACAGGACCCAGCCCGCGCCTTTTCCACGCCTGCGCTGTTGGCGATGACGGCAAGGCCTTGGTCGTGTACGGCGGTGGCGGCGCCAACGCATTTATCGGGCCATTTTACGGAGATACCTTCGTTTTGGACCTAGAAAGCCTGACGTGGAGCACAGTCCAAGGGCCTGCACCGATGGCCCGCATTAAACCGGGGCTGGCCGCTGCGCCCAACGGTTCTCAAATCTGGTTGTTTGGCGGTCATGACGACGGTGCCGTTGGCAACCGCAACGATTTGTGGAGCTTTTCACTGACAACCAAAGCGTGGACAGTTCAGGTACTGGGCGACTTGGGCGCCGCTGGCAATCCGGACGTCGTCAACAAGCCAGCCAACGCATTTTGCGATTTTCCACCTGATTTTATGCAGTTAGACAAAATCTCCCCCGAACGGCGCGAGGCCATGGGGTTTTCGGCTGACTCCAAGGGCAACTTGTGGATGTTCGGCGGCAAAAGCGACTGTGGCGTCTTGCGCGATGTGTGGAAATACGACATCACCACCTCAAAGTGGGAAAACATCGACGACACCACGACGGGCTGGAGCTGCGACCGTTTCAAAAAACCATGCAGCACCCTGTGCAACTGAATCGCACTAGATCGCGCTCGGACCTACGCCGGGCCCCGCAGGAGAACTAATGAAAATCCTTATTATTTTTGTGGCTTTATTCGCCGGCGCCTGTGAGACCGGCTCCGCCGTTGATCCCAGCGTGTGTCAGTTCGCCGCGCCGACCGTTACCAACGCCAATGGCCTACTGCATGGCATTGCTTGCAACACCAGTGCCGACTGCAAATACGGGACCTGTAGCAAGGCCGCGATGCAACAGGGCAAATCATCGACGGTAGGTGTCTGCACCAAACAGTGCTCGTGCGGCGGTTCGCTTTCGCAGTGTTCGATTGACGACAATATTGATAAAAATCTGACGTTTACCTGCATCAAGGCCTACACCGGCTCCGGCAGTGAATGCGCAGTGACCTGCACCAGCGCCAGCGACTGCCAAAAAATCAACCCAGCCCAGCCGAATTGTGTCAGCGGAGTCAAGAACGTGTTCACCGCTGGGGCCCGCAAAGTGTGTTCGTCGCAGCCCCAATCCTAGTAATAACATAAATTTGACTGGGTTAGTTTGGTCGGCGAGTTTACCAGTCGCGTTTTTGACCGCTAACACCGTACCATCGCGGTCATGAAGCTCTCCGCCAGCGCACACGGCACCACTTTTACCTTTGCCAGCCTCAAGGACGCGCTCAACCGCGCCAGCGAGGAGAAATCTGGGGATCGTTCGGCCGGTCTGGCGGCAGAATCGACGTCGCAGCGCATCGCCGCCAAACGGGTGATCGCCGATCTTCAACTGCGCGATCTCTATGAACATCCGTCAGTACCCTACGAGAGCGATGAGATCACCCGCCTGATTGTCAATGACCTCGACAACCGTGCCTACAAGCGGATCCACAGCTGGACAGTGGCGCAATTGCGCGAATGGCTGCTCGATCGCCGGACGTCGGGCGCCGATGTCGCCGCCATTACCCCTGGGCTGACCCCCGAAATGGCCTCTGCCGTCGCCAAGCTGATGTCGACCATGGATCTGGTGGTGGCCGGCAAGAAAATTCGGGTGGTGCGGCGCTGCAACAATACGCTGGGCTTGGAGGGCCGCATTTCGTCGCGCCTGCAGCCCAATCACCCGGTCGATGACGTCGCGGGCATTGTGGCGGCGGTCAAAGATGGCTTGTCGTATGGCAACGGCGACGCGGTGATCGGCATCAATCCGGCCACAGAATCGACGCACAATACGGCGGCGATCTTGCACGCGGTCAAGGACCTGATGCGCCAGCACAGGATTCCTACCCAAGTCTGTGTTTTGGCTCACGTAACTGTCCAAATGGATGCGATTCGCCGCTTTGCAGCGCCAGTCGATCTGTGCTTTCAATCGCTGGCCGGCACCGAGAAGGCCAATCGCAACTTCGGGATTTCCGTCAGCATGATCGGCGAAGCGTGGGATTTGACCAAGCGCGAGGGCTCGGCGCAGGGCCCGCACGTGATGTATTTCGAGACGGGTCAGGGCACCGCTTTGTCAGCCAACGCGCACTACGCCACCGATCAGACGACGATGGAGGCGCGGGCCTATGGTTTTGCCCGCCGCTACGAGCCGTTTTTGGTCAATAGCGTGGTCGGCTTTATCGGCCCCGAGTACCTGCAAAACGGCAAGCAGATCGCGCGCGCTGGCTTGGAGGACCACTTCATGGGTAAGCTCATGGGCATCTCGATGGGCACGGACGTTTGCTACACCAACCACGCTGACAGCGACCAGGACGACCAAGAATGCTTGGAAATGCTACTGGCCACGGCTGGGGTCAACTACCTCATGGGCATCCCGTTGGGCGACGACGTGATGCTCAACTACAATACGACTAGTTTTCACAATAACGCGCAACTGCGTGAGATCTATGGACTTCGCCCAGCCCCGGAGTTCGAAGCGTGGTTGGAGCGCATCGGCCTGTGGCGCAACGGCCGTCTGACCGAGCGGGCCGGCGATCCGACGGTGTTCAATACGCCGAACTCCTTGCGCAGTGAGCGAAAGTAGCCGCAATTGCCTGCGTGCCAAGGTCAGCTCATGGCCAGCCGCGGGGTGCACAGACCCCACACCCGGAGCAGTCCTTGCACTGCCGCGGATTTGCCGCTTGCCGCTCGCTACCAGATGCGTTAGTTTCGCAATCGACCGCAGGTGGCACAAGGCGAAAATCGCGTTGCGCACCAAAACCGGCGGCGCGGTGCGCAGCATGTTGCTGGCGACCGCAAAAACTGGCATCCGCAAGTCCAGCCTTGTGCTGTGCGCTTGAAATGTCGGCAGTGAGCAAAAAACCTTTCGGCTCGTCCTTAAAGGGGGCGGCCATTCGGGGTGTCCCATGCCAAATCGGCGTGCATTTGACCACATCGGTAACTTCAACTTCAAAATCGAGATCGAAGGCGTGACTCAGGGCGCGTTCCGCAACGTGGAAGGCCTTGACAGCGAAACCGAGATCATCGAGTACCAAGACGGCGACGACCTCGTGCTGCGCAAGCGCCCGGGCCGCACCAAGTACAGCAACCTGACCTTCAAGCGCGGTTACATCAACAACACCGAGCTGTGGGAATGGCGCAAGGCTGTTGTGGAAGGCAAAGTCCAGCGCAAGTCGGGCTCCGTGATTCTGTGCGCCGACGACGGCAGCGAGATCATGCGCTACAACTTCTTTGAAGGCTGGCCGACCAAGTGGAAGGGTTTCACATTGGATGGTAAGGGCACCGACGTCAACGTCGAAGAGCTCGAATTGGCCGTTGAAAAGCTCGAGCGCGGTTAGTTCAAACTTGGGCCCGTTTGGGCTCGGGTAGACGACTAGCGCAAGCTAAAGTCACCAACCGGCGCCGGCAAGGTCTGCAAAGATCGGCCGGCGTCGGCGTTTTTGGCACGCCTTTGGGCGGGACAAGCTAATTTCGCGCAGGCGAGCGCAGGAAATGTCTGCCAACGGTGGGTGGCGATTGGCGCCGAATTACCTACGAATTAGCGCCGGAACCTTGGGGCTATACGCATGCCTGTGAGGCAATTTTCGTGCCTGTGAGGCAATTTTCGTAACTGTGAGGCAATTTTCGTGCCTGTGAGGCAATTTTCGTAACTGTGAGGCAATTTTCGTAACTGTGAGGCAATTTTCGTGATCCGCCGCTCAAGTCTGGTCCACAATCTTGCGGGTTTTGCGACCTTGGCAACGGTGCTGAGCCTACTGGCTGGATGCGCTGCGGCGCAAAAAACGGTTTCGCCGCGGCTGACCAACGCGACAACCAAATTGAACGCCGAGTTGCGCGCCGAAGACACCGCTCAAGTGTGGCGAACCCACTTTATCGACGTCGGTCAGGGTCTGGCCGTTCTGCTTGAGTTTCCGTGTGGGGCGGCGCTAATCGACACCGGTGGCGAACTGGACGCGCGTTTTGACTCCAATGGGGCACTGCAAGGGTATCTGGACGCCTTTTTCGCCCGCCGTACCGACCTCAAGAACAGCCTCGAACTGCTGCTTCTGACTCACCCGCACGTGGACCACACGCGCGGTGTGCAAACGGTGCTGGAGCGCTACGCCGTGCACAACCTGGTCGACAACGGTCAGGATTTTGGGTCGGGTGCCGATGGCCAAAAGTTCTTGCAGGGCTGGGGGCGCGATCACAGCGACGTCCATTACAAGGCGATCCGGCTCGCGGATGTGGTGACCATGACCGGCCTGAGCGACGCGGTGATCGACCCCTTGCACTGCGTTGGCACTGATCCGGTCATTGCGGCGTTGTGGGGCCAGCTTGCGGTCGATCCCGGCTGGCCGGGAATGCGTTTTGGCAAGACACCTTTTCAAAACAGCAATAATCACAGCGTGGTGGTGCGGGTTGCCTACGGTAAGGCCACAGGATTATTCACGGGCGATTTGGAGGAACCGGCGATCAAGGATCTCTTGACGCGCTACGGGCCGGCTGGGGTGTTGGACATCGACATTTATCAGGTCGGCCATCACGGCTCGATCAACGGCACGCTGCCCGAGTTCGCGGCGGCGATGACTCCCGAAGTTGCTGTGTTTTCAATGGGGCCGCCCCATTGGCAGATGACGTGGTCGGCGTGGAAATACGGTCATCCGCGCCGCGAGATCGTCGCCATGCTGGCCGACGTCATCACCCGCCGCCGCAAGCCGATCGACGTGCAAGTGGGTATTCGCGGTGAGCATTTTGAGCCACAGCGCATCGAGGCCGCTCTGTATGGCACCGGGTGGGACGGCAGCGTGGTGGTCGAGTCGCGCGCCGATGGCCGCCAGCGGGTGGTGACAGCTGGACGCTGACGCAAGGCGACTGCCGAGACTCAGATCGCCAAAGGCGGCGCTTCAATCCGCAACTCTGTTGCGCTGAGTACGCCAGCAGCAATGCGCAGTTCGAGAGCGCGCAAGGCAATTTCTGCTGGTCGAAATGGGCGCTTAGCCCCGTACAGGCCATCGCCGACAATCGGCAAGCCGGCGCCGGCCATGTGAACCCGCAACTGGTGGCTGCGCCCGGTTAGCGGCCGAAGCAGCAAGCGCTGGGACAAACCATCGGCGGCCGGACCCTCAAAAGTAGCTTCGGTAATCGCCAATTTACCGACCGGGTGGACATAGGCGCGCTTCTTGCCGCGCAGTAACGTGTTTTCCCAATGGGCGGTTTGCCACGCTGGCGTTGGGCCTTCGCACCACGCTTCGTAGGTCTTGGCGACCTGCCGACCTTCAAATGCCATCGACAGCGCGCGGTGCGCGGCGGCGGTGCGCGCAAACAACACGACCCCGGTCACTTCGCGGTCCAGCCGATGCACAATCCATAGACGCTCGCCGGTCTGGGCCTGCAGTTGGGCGTGGACACAATCCGAGCCAAAACGGTCGGCGATCGTCGGTACACCCGCCGGCTTGTCGATCGCAATAAAGTCGCTATTTTGTTGAAGAATTGCGATTCGCACGGTCGCAGTCACGGTCGCAGTCACGGTCGCAGTCACGGTCGCAGTCACGGTCGCAGTCACGGTCGCAGTCACGGTCGCAGTCACGGTCGCAGTCGCGGTCGCAGTCGCGGTCCGGCGCCTAGCTTTTAAGCAGTGCAGTCAACGGATCGACGCGCAAGTCGTACGGGTCGCCAGCAATGCCCAACTGCTTGAGAAAGGCCATATAAATGTGCTCGGGTTTGAGAATCTCGGCGCCGGGCTGCACCTTGCCAGTAACCAAGTTGACCGTCTGCGGCGACATGGCCAGATCGGAGCTTTGGCCAATGATTTGGCCGCCTTTGATGCCGGCTCCGGCGACAAAGCAACTGTTGGTGATGTGGTGGTCGCGGCCAGAGTAGTTGTTGAGCGTCGGGCTGCGCGAAAACTCGCTAAAACCCAAAATTGTCACATGATCGAGCCAACTTTCGCCCTTGTCGCCCGGATACGGCCGACTGGCCAAATCATCGAGCATCTTGCTGACCAGCTCAAAAGCCGCCAACTGGCGCGGGGCCTGAACGGTGGTCCAGTCCTCAAAGTGGGTGTCGAGGCCATCGCTCACCGTTGCACTGACGACCCGCGACACCCCTGAAGTCAGCGCGGTCACCGCCATGGCCGCTTGAGCAGGCAGCGTGGCCAGCGCATTGGCGTCGGTCGCCGAAATGCCATAGTGGCCGCGCAGCTTCTCCATGTCTGGGGTTTTCGCTTGAAATTCAAAGAGCTTATCGAGCCCGCCCTGGGTCATCTGTTTGGATTTGAGCCGCGACGCCTCGGCCGTTGACCACGAACCACGGGCGGCGGCGCTTGGGCACATCGCCTGTTGGCTCAAGAAATTATCCACTAGCTGCGCGGACTTGGCGCTCAAGGCCTCCGGCGCAGTCTTGAGCGCACGCACCAGATCGGCGACAGTCGCCACTTTGAGGCCGCTGGCGAAATTGGGCTGATCGATGTTGTAGCTTTCAAAGCGCATCGCCAAATTGGGGACAATTTCCTTTTCGCCCAGCAAGGTCGCCAACCAAGTCGCACCCGAGGAACCGCGCGCCAACAGGCCACTAGGCGGTTTGGCCGTAATGAAGCGGCGCCGCCCGACCTCGTGGGTCACGGTGTCCATCGACATGCCGCGCACGATTGCCACGCGGCCCTTCTTAAACTGTTCAATCATACTGCCCAGTTGAGCACCAAGGAGCACGGGCTGACCACTGACGTCATTGACCCACACCGGCTTGTTGGTGGCAGTGGTGCCGCTTTTGAGCTTGTCGTAGGCTGGCAAAATGCTGGTCTTGGCGACGTTGCCCTCATTGAACGCAACGGGATCGCGCGGGTCGAGCGACAACAGCACGTCCCAAGCGCCAGGAAAGTACAGAAACAGGAAGTAGCGGTCCTTGAGTTTGGCGATCGGCGCTCCATTGTCCAGCGCGTGGGCCAGATTGCCCCACAGCAACGGCGAGCCAAACGCCAAGGTGCCAGCGGTACCGCCCCACAGGCCCATGCGCAGCAACGATCGCCGACTCAGGCCAGCGGGGATCTCGATGGTGGTGTTTGTGGCAAAATCAACGTCGGTGGCGGCCATTTTGGAGTCCTTTGACTGTCTGCTCGGGGCCATTTAGACCGGACGGTTCGCGATGGTGACGGTCAATAGGTGTAAAATGCGGGGTGCGTCGCCAACGCCACGCACACGGCCTGCCAGCCTTCTGCCGGGGTGCTGACTTTCTGGGCGCCGGTGAGCAGGAATTGCCACTGGGTGATCTCGGGCGACGTCGGGGCGACAGTGCGGCCATGCCAGCGCTGAACCAAATAGCTCAGATTGGCAGCTATGGCTGCAGAATCCTTGGTTGGCGAAGCGGTTAGTTCGGCCTTGACGAAAAATACTCGCTTGTCGGCGGCAGCTTTGGCGTCCGCTGCGACCAATTTGGTGCACAGACTCGCCGCCGCGTCGCCCAAGAACTTTTGAAACAGCGCGGATGGAGTTAGGTCTTCCTGAGTCATATCCACATAATCCGGCTTGCCAAGCGTAAGAGAAAGCACCGAAAACTGGTTCTTGGCGCCTACCGTCCAACCGATTCCACCGCTGGCATTTTGGAGCGCCGCATCCAACTGGTCTATATTCATGCGCTTTCGTTGGCGAATTGGCATGTCTGGATCGGGCATGGCCTTGACTTTGATGCCGTCGCCAAACTGGGCATCGGTCGGCAAACTGTCGCCGAGCATGGGTCGCGGGTCGGCGGTAGTCGGGCCACTGTGATCGGTGTTGCTGCGGCGAGCCGGGCGCCAACTCTCAACCGCAGCGTGATCCGGAGGCAATTGCTGCCAACTGTGGGGCTCAATGGCGACGGGCGCTTCCAAGGGGGGCTGCGGATCTGCAGTCGCTGCGGCCACAGGTACGGTGGGCGCGGCGAGCGGTGGTGGCTCAGGCGCTTGGCCACACGCCGTTACGGCAGCGGCGGCGACCGCGTGCAACAAAATCCGCCAAGCACAGGTCCGCCAAACAGGGGTCCGCCAAACACAGGTCCGCCAAGCAGGGGTCGGCCAAACAGGGGTCCGCCAAGCAGGGGTCGGCCAAACAGGGGTCCGCCAAACAGGGGTCGGCCAAGCTTGGCTCGGCATTGCCATCGGCAGCGTCGGGCAGATCCGGCTCATGGCGCCCTCCGATAGGCGTCTGATACTACAATTGTTTTGACAAGTTTGCGGTAGTCGTAGTTTGACGTCGCGAAGGTGACGCCCATTTGATCCGCCCATGGCAACTCGTCGGGGACCAAACCGCGGCCGAGCAGCCATTCGGCGGTGGAGCGAGCGACGCAGCGCGGCAAGCGATTGTCAGCCATGGTGGTCTTCACCAACAGCGTCGGGCCAATGTCAATATTTTTAAGGTGTTGTGGCTGCATATAGTTGAATGCGATGAGCCAGCCGAGCCATGACTTTTCGGGCGGGGCGTAGGCTTTGGTCAGGTAAAACAACTTGCAGTCGATGCTGCAACCGGCCCCGGTCAGCGCGCAGGTCAAGCAATCGCTGCGCTGCGGCGGAAATTGCTGAGCATTGAGAAACCCGCCGCCATAGGGGGTCCAGCGACCCCAATGCGCCGAGGCGGGCTCGAGCAAGACGTGACAATATTTGCACCCGGAGCGCTTTTGCAGATCCGGCTCCTCCACCGCTGCGACGCCATCGACTGGGATCCCGGAGTCGGGTGCCTGAAACGGCTGGCACAAGAACACGTTGAAAAACCGATTGGCGCGAGCCCGATTAGTCTGAAATCGCAGCAGAAACGCCGGATGGGTCAAGATGCCGGCATGGTCATCGGCCAGCGCGACCGGCGCCCACGTGTCTTTGGCAGAAAATGGCAAGTCGGGCAGCTTGGCCACCGCCATCGCGTAGGGGACCAACCGCAATTGACCTGGAGTTTTAGCCTGATACTTGAGGTAATGAACAATGGGGCCGTTGACCCACAGCACTTTTTCAGTGAATAGGTCGGTGTAAGGTCGGCCCTGTTCCGCCCACACCCGCACCTGCCGGTCCAACGAATCGGCCAACGAATCGGCCAAAACCGCCTGAGCGCCGCCACCCATACAGAACCGCACCGCCGGCCCGCAACCGCACGCCATGTCGATCGTGGCCCCCGACGCCCCGCAATACGTGCCAGTTGGGCTGGTTTCATTGTCCTGAGCATCGTACGCGCAGACTTTGATTTCGGTTGTCGGCGCCCAATACGGATTGACCTTGACCCAGCCTTCGCGCTTGGTGCCGTCAGGTTGCAGCTTGAAGACAATATCGCCGTTGGCGGTGAATGTGGCCGGCTCATCCAAACACGGCACCGACAGGCCGCGCACGTTGGGCGACAGCAGCGAGCGGTAGTACAGGCCATAGGTGGCGCCTAAGTTCGAGCTCGGCGGCATGAAGCGGCCCGCGCTATTGGCCAGATTGTTCCAAAGTAAATCGCGATGGCGGCGCACGACCTGGGTGGCCCACGCTGGCGACTTCAGCCACGCATCAATGGTGGACTCAGGTACCGACGACGAATTGGCCGCCGGAGATGGCGCGGGCAATGCCGCGTATTCGGCGCTATTGGGCGTAGTGCCGCGCAGATCGAGGCTTACCGCCCGCAGATGAGCCGCGGAATCGAGCAACGGAGGATCAATTGGACAGTAAGGAGCCGGATCTGGGGCGGGATCCAGAGCCCATGCCGCTTGGGCGCTGAGCAAGCCACCCTCAGGTGCAGCCAGCACACCGCAGCAGGTCGAAACAACCACGACGCCGAAAAAGTTGTAGATTCGTGGAGTTTTCACCGCATCAGCCTCGTCCGTCCAGCCACGCGCACTTGCTCAGCGTCGCCGTCAGACGCCGACTCTAGGGTGCAACGTGCGCCAAGTCTTGTGCACTGTCAAGGGCTATCGCAAGGAAAGTCGCTGATCAACGAGCAACCCAACGCCAAAGTTGCTTGGCAGACGACAGGAGGCGTGATTATGACCTAGGTCGAAGAAAAGCAGCGGCGGTCGCCTCAAAATCAATGGTTAGTTTTAGGTAGTTGTGCTGATTGCGCATTTAGTTTGGGCTCAATTGCGGTTTTCGGCACGAAACTTGCTGACGAATGCGCCGACGCAAGTTGCAGTCGCTGCGAGCCTGCCGTTATGCTGCAGTCGCGTTGGTCGACCGAAATGGCAAGCAGCCCTCTGTTCGCCGGCACAACGTCCCTGGGTCCGCCGCCATAATCGGCTGGATCAACTCAATTAAGCGCACCGCGGGCGCCGACCGCAACGACAGCGAGCGCGATGGCTGTTCGTGCATACGGCAAAGCACGGCATGGATTTTAGGCACAGTCTCAATGTCCGGGTGACGCTCGACCAGCGGCTGGTGATGACCCACCAACTGCAGCAGGCGATTCGCCTTTTGCAGTTATCGCGCGCTGAGCTTGTTGAAAGTATTGCAGATGCTTTGGAAACCAATCCGGTCCTAGAGGAAGTCCCCGCTGCGGAAGCGCATGGGGAGTTCAGCAGCGCCATGACCTCCGGGGACGGCCAGATTTCGGACTTGGAGGCGGTCGCTGCCCCAAACGAACGCACTGAAATCAACTGGCAAGACTACTTTACCGATCTGGCGCGCTCGCCGACTGAAGGTGCTGGGGCCTACCGCGACACCGACGATGAACGCCAGTCGATCGCTCAGACGCTGACCCGCGCCTCGACTTTGGCTGATTACCTAACCGAGCAGCTCGGATCCCTCAAGTTGACGCCAGCCCAGATGATTATTGCCGATGAAATTATTGGCAATCTTGACGACGATGGCTACCTGCGACCGACTCGGCTGGATATCAGCGGCGGTACACCGGCGGCGCGTGCGGAGTTGCTGGCCGGAGTTAAGGCTCAAGGCCATGAAATTGCGGTGACCGACACTGGGTTTTCGGCCTACTGGCTAGCGGACGGCCAATTGGAACACTGGATGCGGCTAGGCGACCTGGCTGGCTGTGACACGGACTGTTTTGTCGCCAATTCGCTAGTCAATATAGGTCAGGCTTGTGGCGCAGATGAGCAGCAAGTTCGCGAAATACTAGCGATTATCCAGACAATGGAACCCTTGGGTGTCGCGAGCCGCGATGTGCGCGAGTGCTTGCTGGCCCAGGCGCGGGTGACTCACGCAGGCAATAAGGCCTTGGAGCGCTTGATTGCCAACCATCTGCCGCGCATTGAGACGCGTGATTTCCTGATAATTCGTCGTGATCTCAAGCTAGCTGCCGACCAAATGGAGCACCTGCTCAAGCTGCTGTCGACGCTGGAGCCGCGGCCTGGGCGCCGGTTTAGCGGTGAAATGGCCCGCTACATTACGCCCGACGTCTTTGTGTACAAGCTGGGCGACGACTACACGGTCGTGCTCAATGAGGACGGCCTGCCCAAACTGCGGATCGCGGGCTACTACCAGCAAGTCTTTGACGACAGCAAAAAAGAGCGCGGTCAAGGCGAACAAGCCAAGGAATTTCTAAACGAGAAGCTGCGCGCGGCCCAGTGGATGATTCGGTCGATTCAACAGCGCCAGTCGACCATTCAGCGAGTGACCGAAGCGATCATGAAGGCCCAGCGGGCTTTTTTGGAGGGCGGCGTCGATAAGTTGCGGCCACTGGTGTTGCGCGATGTCGCCGAACAGGTGTCCCTGCATGAATCCACGGTGTCACGGGTGACGACCAACAAGTATGTGCATACGCCGCAAGGCATTTTTGAGCTCAAGTACTTTTTTGGCGCGCGCATTTCGGCGCAGGGCAGCGGTGAGGACATGGCGGCGGAAGCCGTGCGCATGGCGGTCAAGCGCCTGATCGACAAAGAGTTGACTGCCGCACCGCTCTCTGACCAAGAAATCGCCGAGATCTTGCAGGGGGAGTGGGATCGCGGCCGCATGTTGGCGCGCTTGGCTGCAACGGAAGGGCAAATCGACGCCCTGCGACCGGTGGCACCGATGACGATTGCGCGCAGAACCGTGGCTAAATACCGGGAACAACTCGGAATTGAGTCTTCGTCCAAGCGGCGGCGGCAATTTTAGCGGCCCATTTGATCGGTGGTTTTTCTTGCTGAGCGTTGCGAGCTAAGGAACTGTCCTCAAATAACTCGATTGATCTGGGCAACACAGGAGCGGCGAGTCGGCCTTGGGGGACGCGAGCTTAGCGACCAACAAAGCAAGCAAACGGAACCAGTCCCGCAATGACTTATTGTGGGACAGTTCCTAATTGGAATTGTTTGGGCAAGTGTGGGCGAGTTGCGCGGGTCTGCGACACCCCGTCCCCTGCCACAAGTGTGTGGCATTCATCCAGAAACGCGGACAAAGCGCAGTTGCGTTCCGGCATTATTCGTAATCAAGGAATGGTCGCCAAGCATGAGTAGTCGCAGCAGGGTCGTCGTCGTTACCGGTATCAGTGGTTCGGGTCGCTCCACGTGCCTGCGCGCACTGGAGGACTTGGGCTATTACTGCGTCGACAACTTGCCGGCGTCGTTGCTTGCGGCTTTGGTCGACACTATTTCGCAGCGGCTGATTGCGGCGCCGGTGGCCGTCGGCATCGATATTCGCGCCGGCAATCTGCTGGGTGACCTCGATCTTGCGCTGCAAACGCTGGGCCGCACCGGCGTGACCCCGGACTTGCTGTTCGTCGATTGCGCCGATGACGTACTGGTGCGCCGGTTCGCCGAGACGCGCCGCAAGCACCCGGTGTGGCAAGCGGGGACGATTACCGAGGCGATCAGGGTAGAGCGGGCCACGATGCTCGAGGTCCGCGAGCGCACGACGCTGCACATCGATACTTCGGAGATGAACGTTCATCAGCTCAAAAGGCAGGTGCAACGCTTGTTTGAGCCGGAAAACTCAGGCGAACTGCGGCTGGTGGTCGCCGTGGAGTCGTTTGGCTTCAAGTATGGCATCCCGCGCGACGCCGATTATGTGTTCGACGTGCGCTTTGTGGATAACCCGTATTTTGTTCCGGAGTTGCAGCCGCTATCGGGCAAGGACCGCGCGGTGGCGGACTACGTGCTGAGCCGTGGCGGCGCCCAAGCGTTGGAGCGCATCGCGCACCTGCTGGAGCTGAGTTTGCCATTGCATGCTCAGGAGGGCCGCGCGCTGGTGACGTTGGCCATAGGCTGTACGGGAGGACAACACCGATCGGTCGCCATTGCCGAAGCGTTGGCGGCTCACGTTGCCGAATTGAAGCTGGGCAGGGTGCAGGTCAATCACCGCAATGCCAAGCTGGCGAGCGAAAGTGCGGCGTAAGTTCGGGGCCTGCTGCTTCAGCGTGGCGCTTTTCGCGATCTACAGCTGCGGTGGACCCGACCGCGGTGACGACCGCATTGATCGCATGGAGTTCGCCGAAGATGAGGCCCTAGACGATGGCGTCGCCGACACGGCGATGGAGTCTATCCCGCGGATCCGCGTGCCGTCGCGGCCCAAAGCGCGCAACCAAGCCTTGGCCCGCCCTCAGTGGACCGATGTGTCTTTGCCGGCTCCGCGCTGCGCCAATCAGGCCGATCGCGATGGACCGTCGCGCTCGCTGGGGCAGGTGACCGGCGGTTCGCTGCACAGTCCATGCCGGATCGCGGCGCTGGGTCCGGGCTACTTGTCAAGCAATAAGAATGGCTTTGGCACCGATGAGACGATTGCGCTGTTGCAGTGGGCGGCGGCACAGATGGCCGCGCAGTTTCCGGGCAAGTCGCCGCTGGTCATCGGCGCGATTTCCAAGTCCGACGGCGGTCACTACCCGCCACACAAGAGCCACCAAAGCGGCCGCGACGTCGATATTGGCTATCCGCGTAGCGACAATGACGTCTTGAAGACCTTCGCCAAGACAACATCGGGGACGCTGGACACCGAAAGGCTGTGGTCGCTGTTGGAGGCGCTACTGGCCAGCGGAAGAATGTCGTTTGTTTTTATGGACTACGACTTGCAGGCCGCACTGGTTCAGGACTTGCGCGACGTCGGCTACAGCGACGCACAGCTGGCACCACTGTTTCAGTACCCGGCGGGCCCCAATGTGCCCAAAGGCTTGGTCCGCCACGCATCCGGTCACGCGGACCATTTTCACGTGCGATTTCGCTGTCCTGATAGCGACAAGCCCGATTGTGTGGAGTGAGCGATCCCGTTTTTGGTGTCGGGCGCAATCGACCGGCGCGCCAGTGGAGTTGAACAGGGTGAGCGCTTACTGCACTGGCGGCTTGGGCTTCCACTTGTCCATAAATGCTGGGTAGTTGCCTTGCACTTTTGGCAAATGGCGCCGCAAACCAGCGAGCGTATCGCGCGGCACTTGCTTGGCGCTCAACCTAGCCGCCCACGCCGGAACAACGCCACCCGGATCGGCATGGACTTGATACTCGATCCGAGTGTGACCGTCGTCGATCCTGCTCATGCGAAAGTGGCCGCGCACAAAGGGCATGCGCACCACGCCGTCAAGCGCGGGCCAGCGCGAATCGCGAATCGATTCAAAGCGCACCCACACATCGGTGCCCTCGACTAGACCCGCAACTCGACCACGCAGCACAGTATCGCGGTCCTGCAAGGGCCACGGGGCCTCTGACCGCATATAAAACAGCCGTTCGCTATCACTGATGCGTTGCAGTTGCTTGGCCCGCGCACAGCGTTTTTGCCAGTCGCAATGGCGATCCAAATCATCAATAACTGCAGCAAGTTGATAGATATTGGCGGCGACAGTGGTCGTTCCACGAAACTCGGGCAGCGAACTGTCCTCAACCTGCCGGCTGTGCAAAATCACCCCGTCGTCTTCGCCTTTGGCGACCCACTCCGCTGCCAGAGCCGCTGTTGGCAGTGCAGGCCCAACGACCAGCCCAAACGCGAGCAAGGCTCGAATGGCCAAAATCGAGACCAGATGAGCCTGCGTTGGCGCTTGTTGTGGCGTAACTGGTGAATCCTGAATCGGTGAAGTGAACATCAACCTTTCCAATCGGCAACGAGTCGGCAGGCTGCGAGCGAGGGCGCGCCACCGGGCACCACAGGGTAGCGCCAATTGGTCCATGTCGAAACGGAAGTCGAAATCAGGGTTGAGCCCCGAGTTGAGCCCCGAGTTGAGCCCAGTATTGAACCCAGTGTTGAACCCAGTGTTGAACCCAGTGTTGAACCCAGTGTTGAACCCAGTGTTGAAGCCAGTGCCGAGCACAGTGCCGAGCACAGCGCCGAGCACAGCGCCGAGCACAGCGCCGAGCACTGGGTCGAACCGAGCGTCGAATTGAGCACCAGCCAGCCGCAGCAGGGTAACCGTAGCTCAGTCTCGAATCGGGGCCACCGCGGCTGGCTGAATCGCGATCGGGTGCAAGGGCGCGACCTGAATCGCAGCGGCAGCCTTGCGCGGATGATTTGGCGGTCGCAATGGCTCCATGCTGCCGCCGAGCCACAATGCGCTCCCCGCCAGCAGCGCAATCACCGCAAGCGCCAGCGGCAAAATGGGCGGCGGCCGAGCGGCAATCGCGAGGTGTTGTTGGCTGTACCAGAGGCGCTCGGCGTCGGCATCCAGCCCCAAGTGGCCCAGCTGCGGCCACGGCAGAGCGCAAGAGCAAGCGGTATGCGGCGCCTGTTGTGCCAGCGGTTCGCTTGCACAAAAGCGGGCAGGTGCGGGACGCGCGGGTCTTGCCATCGGCAGCGGCTCCGGCAAAGCGAGAACAAGTCAACAGGCGGGCCTTAGGAGCGTGTCGGAGTATTCCGACTCGCTCCTAGCGCCGTCTGCCTAGACGGCGCCAACTGTCCGAAACTGCGCGGATTCACTCCGGGCAGTTCGCGGACAATTGAGAAGATTTGACTGGCTAGGAAACTGTAGAATCGTAATAGATTCATTGCGTATAACCAGATAGACATTTTACAAGCGATCGATGTCCGACAGGCTCCTAGAGAGCCGATCAACTACGATTTGCTCGGCGTCTCCGTGCTTGCTTTGTGGGTCGCGAGCCTGCGGCACTTATTCAGTGGCCTTCAGGTTGGCGTCAGGCCGCTCCATTTTGTTTGGGAATTCTTTGAGGTTCGGCGTTAATTGGTCGGGTCTCTAGGCGCCCGACCGTCGGCTTAGTACGCACGAGCTCGGTTGGTCGATCTGCGAACGTTTGTGTAGGGCGGCGCAATTGGCGTCGGCGACGACCGACTCGGAGCGGCAGGGGCAACCTCCAAGATTCACCACCGAAATTCCCCGCGGCCCCCGATATGGGATGCCAGTGCCCTGTCGCTCGCTGTCGCTCGCTGTCGCTCGACAAGGAGCAAGCAGCTTTTCTGTCAGGGGCGTACTCTCGTACGTCCCTGACAGAAAAGTGACGCAGTGACGCCCAGATGCGCCCAAAGCGGGGTCGCGGACCTAGGTTCGCCTTGACCACCGCTCACCCCCCATGCCACGCTTGGCCCTGCCGTGACCTCGACGCTAAGGCCGTGCTGACTGTGGCAAATCCCGCGCTAAGAGCCCGAGCCAGAATTATTCGATCGATCCGCGACAGCAACGGAGCGTCGAGTCGGCTTGCAAGGCCGGCAGTTAGCGACCTCACTAGCAAGCAATGGGCCCAGGTGCAGAATCGACTTGATTTTGCACGGGCCCTAAGGGCAGTTCTGCTGCACCAACTGGTATTTTGTGCCCTGCTAACGCTTGGTTGTGGTGAGCAAGAGACTGCCGGATTGATGTCTGGCGGCCGGGCCTATCCGGCAGATCCGCCGCAGGGTGAAGCGACCCGGTTAGTCGCTGGCGATCTCGACCCGGCGATCACGGTGCTGCGACTGGGAGTGACGCCCTACACCCAAGAAGACCGAACCAGACGCGAACTGGCGCCATTGATTGACTACTTGCGACGTTCGCTTGGTTTTGCGGTCGAACTGGTGCCGTCGGCGACCTACGGCGCGCTGGTCTCGGCACTTACCGAAAATCAGGTCGATATCGCCATGTTATCGCCGGCATCGTATGTGCAAGCGCGACGCATCAATCCGGGGATCCAACTGGCGGCGCGAGCGCTGTCGCAAGGGTCGCCGGAATACTCCGCCTACATCATTGTGCGCCGCGACGATCGGGCCCAAAACTTGGCTGACCTGCGGGGCCGCAAGATGGCGTGGGTCGATAAGCTGTCAGGATCTGGGTACTTGTATCCCATGCAGGTGTTGCGCAACGCCAAGCTCGATCCCGCCGAGTTGTTTTCGCGTCAGACCCTATACGGCACGCACGATGCAGCGCTGGCGGCATTGCTGCAAGGCGAAGCCGACGCGGCTGCGGTGGCTTCTGGTGCGCTTTCAAGAACTTGTCAAGCTGCCGACATCAACTCAGCGCGCGGCATTCGGGTCTTACACAAGTGCGGCCGCTTGCCGTACGACGCGCTGGTGGTACGTTCCGGGATCGGCTACCAAGCGCTGAAGAAAATCGCTTGGGTATTTCTGGGTCTAAACAATCGCACTGAACAGGGGCGCCGCATCTTGGCCGATACCTGGAACCTGTCTGGTTGGATGCCAGCCGACGATTCAGTCTACGACGGCGTGCGCGAGCACATGGATCTCCTGAGCGTGCCGTTTGCCACCGATGCGTCGCCGGTCGATCTGGCCCGCAGAGCAAGCCGTGACGACTAATACTTTGCCACGCAAGAGTCAGCGACTGGGCACCCGACTGGCAAGTGTAGTCGCCTTGACGCTGCTTTTCGTGGTCGGTGGTGCCGGCGCGGTGGCCATCTCGCTGACTGCCCAGGCCTATCGCGAGGAGACGCTGCAACGGGCTGCCGCGATGCTGACGATGCTGGCAGGTCCGGCGGCGCTGGCGGTGGCCGACTCCACATTTGACAAGCTTGATGGCTATTTATGCGAAGCCGTGCGGCCTAATGGCCAGGACATTCAACTACTTTCGGTAGTCACGCTCGATTCTGCGGGCCGGGCGGTCGCTGGTTCCACCGACGCACTGGGTCCGCCGCCCATTCCTGGCGAAAGTCATCAAATATCCCAGCAATTTTCGGAGCAGGCGGTACGGTCACCGCACCCGATGTGGCGGCGATTGGTCAGCGCGCGTGGGGCCGTGTACCTGATCGTCTCCGCACCGGCGGTGTCAGGCTTGCGCTGGGGGACGCTGGTCGGCGTATTTGACGCCCAATTGGTTGAGATTCGCATCACGAGGACGTTGCGCTACGTGTTGTTGATCGTGTTTTTGACCGCAGGTTTGCTCGCCGCCGTAACCTACGCAGCGTTTTCGCGGATGGCCGTGCAACCGATGCAAGAACTGGCCCACGCGGCGGAGTCGATTCGGCGCGGCCAGCATGGCAAGCGCCTCAATTGGCACCGTCGTGACGAGTTGGGAATGATGGCCGCAAGTTTCGACCACATGGCCGAGGAAGTGGAGCGGTTTACCGACAGCTTGCAGCGCAAAGTTGCCGAGCGTTCGGCGCAGATCGAGGAAAAGAACCGCGAATTGCACTTTGCCAACACCCAACTGCGAGTAGTCAATACTGAATTGGAGCGTCTAGCCCACGTCGACCCGCTGACCACTGTCGCCAACCGGCGGTCGTTCGATGCCGAGTTGTTGCAACTGACCCAGCGCGCGGTCAACCCTCCTTGGGCGCTGCTCATGTGTGATATTGACTACTTCAAGCGCGTAAATGATACTTTTGGTCATCCGGTCGGCGACGTCGTGCTGCGTGAAGTGGCGCGTCTGCTGCGTGACGAATTGCGCGGCGCCGACCGCATCGCCCGCTACGGTGGCGAGGAGTTCGTCATTCTGCTCGCGGACACCGGACCCGAAACAGCCATGGAGGTGGCTCGCCGCCTAGTCACAGTCGTCAGCCGCGGAGAATTTGACCGGATCGCCGGGTTGGCCTTGGGCGCTATCACAGTCAGCATCGGGGTGGCCGTCTACCCTGAGGACGGCGGCGTTCAGGATCAGCTTTTGGATCGCACCGACGTCGCCCTGTATGCCGCCAAGGCTGCCGGTCGCAATCGTGTGGTCCGCTGGAGCCCGGAACTGACCACCGCGCCGCTAAGCTGAGGGTCCTCGGCACTGCGGAGCGGAGTAACCAGGATTGCCCATCAAAATTCTCCGCGGCCCCCGATTTGGGATGCCAGTGCCCTGTCGCTCGCTGTCGCTCGGTGTCGCTCGCTGTCGCTCGCTGTCGCTCGACAAGGAGCAAGGAGCATTTCAACTGAGGCGTACTCGCGTACGCCGCAAGGAGAAAGGCGACGCC
>SHZD01000294.1 GCA_009692465.1 Myxococcales bacterium | reverse complement strand
CGCAGCGCCGTTTTTCAGGTTGTGGTTGACTTGATCGGTCACGGCTGCCAGCAAGTGGAGCAAGAGGTTGCGGGTCGATCGCTCGGGCCAAAGTTGTTGTCGACACCCGCAATGCGACCAAGCTGGTGATGGAAGGCCGTGAAAAGATTCGCATGTTGTAGTTTTCCGCCAGTTTGCAGATTAGCAACAGCGACAAAACCAAGCGCAACCTCGATTGCGCAACCCAAATTCTCTTCGGCCCGAGCGATCGACCCGCAACCTCTTGCTCCACTTGCTGGCAGCCGTGACCGATCAAGTCAACCACAACCTGAAAAACGGCGCTGCGCTGCCGCAAGCTGAGGCGAATGCGGTCGCGGTGGTCGCAATTCACGCTGCCTCTACTCCGGTGGCGTCGGCTTCGCTGCTGCACCAACCCCTTTCCCGACGGGCGTTGTGGCTGCGCTGGGCGATTGGCCTAGGTCTGGGCGTGCTGTTCACGTGGCTTTCGCTGCGGGATTGGCCGGTTGCGCAGATTTTTGATGGCCGCCTGCAGTTTGTCCATGGCCACTTCGATGCCTGGATGGTGCGCCTGATCAGTGACCGCGGCGCGGCGATTTGGTCGCTCGATTTGCCAATTCTGGGCATGTACCTGTTGATGCTGACGGCCATTCATTGGCTGCGGGTGTTGCGTTGGCGGCCGCTGCTAGAGCCCTACGCCAAGGTGCCGGTGCGCGCGCTCAACCGCGCGGGGGCGATCGGCTTTATGGCCGTGTTCCTGCTGCCGCTGCGCCTGGGTGAATTTGCGCGACCGTTGCTGTTGGCCCGCGATGACGTCGACCATGATCCGGTGCCTTTTGGCGCTGGCCTGGGATCGGTGGCACTGGAACGAGTGCTGGACGGCTTGCTGGTGGCCGGCTTGCTGTTTGTGGTGCTTTTTGAAGTGCACCCCGCGACTTTGGCGCGCTATCCCGGTTTCCGCATTGGCGCTTGGTTGTCGGTAGCGGTGTTCGCCTCTGCGTTTGCCGCGCTGCTGGCGACGTTTTGGGCCCGCGAGTTTACCATGCGCTGGACCCGCAAGATCATTGGGATTATTTCGATAGCGCTAGCTGACAAGCTGTTGGCCTTGGTGACCTCATTTATTGACGGCTTGGCGGTTCTCAAGTCGCCCTTGCACGTCGCCCAGTTTGTCGGCCTCACCGTGGTCTATTGGGGCGTCAACGGATTGGGAATTTGGCTGTTCGCCCGCGGCTTTGGGCTGGATATGCCGATCGTCGCGGCCTACGCGATGATGGCCTGTGTGGTCGTCGGCATGATGGTCCCCAGTGGCCCCGCGAATGCCGGTACGTTTTGGCATTTCTTGTTGTTGCCCGCAGGGTTGTATGGTATTGACGATCACGCGCCGCGAACGGTCGCCTTTGCGTTGGCGCTGTGGATGGTCCAAACCGGTCAACTGATGGTGTTTGGGCTGTGGGGCAGCTGGGTCGATGCGCGGATGCTGGCCCGGTTGCGCCGTGAAGAGACCGCTGACCGGGACAATCAAGCCGATGACCGTGACGATGAGGACGATGAGGCCGATGAGGCTCTGTCAAAGTAGCTGCAATCCATCAGCAAACGATATTTATCTAGCAAAAACAGGCGCTTGCGCCGCAGCCACCCAACGTCTGTCGATGCTCAATGCGTGACCGGTGGCGGCAACGAAAAGGAAAGCTCCAGCAGAGCTCGCACTTGGGTCCCCGGCGGTGATCCCACTGGCGCTGGCATTCGACTGACGGGCTGGCTTATGTGCAGCGCGAATTTGCCGTCACTGTCGCACTCTAGGCTCATTCCCAAGCCGTCGCCCTGCGGGTCGCGGTCGAAAATCGTGTAGCTCTCGGGCGCCACATCCGCGCGCGACTGGGCGGCGCTAAGTACGTGCAGGGCCTGCACGATTTCGTCCGGGTAGTCTTCCTCCCACACGCACACGCTCATCCCTCCTGCGGCTGCCAACAAAAACACCGACCGCCACGGAAAGCAAACCGGTGCCACCTTGCCGTCATGGTCCGGCATCACGGCCATGAACCCGTCCTCGTCCAGTTGGGTTCGGCTGTCGAGATTGGGCAAGTTGAGCGGCACCATCAGCATCCACACCCGGCCGGGCAGTTGATCCGGCAAACGCACTCCGGCTACCCGCGCATCCACCAACGCCACGGTAGTGCCCAAACGCAGCAACCGATACAGCGCCCGCTGTTTGGTCTGGGGCCGAGGCGGCGACAAGCCAGCGATGCGCAAACTCTGCGCTGGCGGCGGCGGCGGCGGTGCCAGCGGGATGCCGCTCGCTCGCTCCAGCGCTGGCCAAATATCTTCGTTGCTGCGCAACGACTCACGCATCACATCGGGAAGATCAGTGGGCCAAAACCAACCGCGGCCATTCACCGGATCCTGAATACCGCCGATGCGCAACCAGGGGATTTCAAACTGCAGTCGCTGCGAACCTTGGTGCTCGTGCCAAGCAAGCGCATGGGGGCCATACTCAATGCCATCCCACGGCAGCTCGCGACCCGTTTGCCACTCAGCGTGGGGCCCTGAAATGAACCCCGGCGGCGCGGTGACGTCACCATGGCTAGTGTCGATCAGCAACACGGCCCGCTGGGCTTGGCCCGCCAGCGCCCTGTGGACCGCGATCCGCTTGTCGGGACACCACTGGCCGCGATCCGCATCGTCCGCCAACGTGCTGGCCGATACCCCCAAATTCCATTCGACGGCACTGGGCGAACTGCGACCCAGACCCATTTGGTTCAGCGCGCGTTCCACGTTGGTCAAGCGATTGGGTTCAAAACACTGCGGTACTTGGCTGCGCACCAGCTGCGCTTCCAGCTTGTCGGCATCTTTGCGGCCGCGCAGATAGAACATGCCTACCCAAGCCAGTTCAGCGGTCGCGGGCACCAATTGATCGAGATACTCCACTGTTAGGTGAGTGGGGCCGATTTGGCAATAATCTTGCGCGTCTGCCAGATCAACACGCACGACATGGCTGTCCATCCGCACCGGCAAGCCGCGATTGTCGGGGTGCTGAGCGTCAAAAAGCAAAGTCGCTGCGCCATGTTCTAGGTACTCGGCGACTTTTGCTGCCAGTGCAGCCAGCGAGAAATTTTCTTGGGTCATAACCATTGCGTATGCCGATGGACGGCGAGCGATTGTCGGCGGCGAGCGGGTACGATGCAAGCCACACCCGAGCGTGCACTCAAGCGCGGCTGCGCTTACGAACCACCATAGGCAAACTGATCGTTAATGCGGTCGTCGTAGGTGCCGAATTTGGTCAAGCGGCCCTCAAAATGCAGCTTGATGGAGCCCGTCTCGCCCGACCGATACTTGGCAACGATGAGTTCGGCCAAGTTCTCGTCTTTGGTGTTGTCGTAGTAATGCTCGCGGTGGATGAACCAAATAATATCAGCATCTTGCTCAATCGAACCCGAACCGCGCAGATCGCTCATTTGCGGCTTGCGGCCGCTCCGGTTCTCCACTTCGCGATTGAGTTGCGACAGCGCCAGCACCGTGCAATGCAACTCTTTGGCCAGCCCTTTGAGGGCCTGCGAACACTCGGCGATGGCGTTCTCGGTGCTTTGGCGCTCGCCGCCAGTCCCATGCATCAGTTGCAAGTAATCGACGACCACAAAGTCGATCGGACCCTGCATCGCCACTCTCTTGCAGCGAGCGCGGATGTCCGTCGGGGTCAGCCCCGCCGTGTCGTCAATGTAAATATCGAGTTCGCCCAACTCCGCGGCGGCTTGGCGCAAACTCGACTCGTCCTCTGGGGTCAGTTCGCCTTTGCGCAGCGCCGTCAGGTCCACCCGCGACCGTGCCGAAAAAAAGCGTTGCACCAGTTGTTCGCGGCCCATTTCGAGCGAAAAAATCACCACCCGGCAGCGACCTAGCTGGCCCTTGCGCCGCGGTTGCTTGGCAACTTGATAGGCTAAATTGAGCGCAAATGCTGACTTGCCCATGGCCGGTCGCGCCGCCAGCACAATAAGATCGGTCGGATGCAGGCCCAAATGGCGATGATCGATGTCGCGAAAGCCGGTGCGCACGCCGGTACCCGTGCCGCCCGAGTGCATCGCTTCCATGATCGTGTTGTAAACGTCATTGACCAACTCGCCGACCCGTTGCGGGCCACCACGCACCGCCGAATCCATGGCGGCGCGAAACAACCGGTCCACGTTGTCGAGAAAGGCATCCGGATCTACGCCGCGGCGGTAGCCTTCGACTTGCAACTTGTGGGTCACGTCCAAAACATTGCGCACGACCGCCAGCTTGGCCACCCGTCGCGCATAGCTTTCAATGGCTTCCGTGGTGCCAGCACTAAATGCGAGTTCGACCAGATAGGGCAGGGTAACCAATTCGCCGTGACCTAGCCGCTCCACTTCGGCAACAACATTAACCGGATCGGGGGTATCGCCGCGCATAGCGACGTTTTTGACCGCTTCAAAGGCAACCCGATGCCGTTGATCATACAGGTCTTCTGTGCGCATCGCGGTTTGGGCCAAAGCGATCGCCTCGCTATCGCTGAGACATGCGGCCAGAATTGCCCGTTCAGTCGTCAGGTCGGCAGGCGGCACGAACTCAGCGTGGGCAACTGGTGAGTGGATAGCGCGGGCAGATCGGCGCGGCGAAGGCTGGTACTGCTGCGATCGCTGGCCATAGTGCGGCGACGTGCTGGGATCCGCAGACCTGTCGCCATCGTCGCGATGCGATAAAAATGGTGAAGAATCGTCAGGCAATGGCGGCGACAATGGCTCCAAAGCAGGTCCTTCGCCATCAAAAAAACCCGGGCCAACGTCGCCTTCATTGGCGTTGGAGGTGTACGTCACGCCATTCTGTTGATGACTGACGGTTTCGCTGCTCAGGTTTGTGTCCACGTCCGACCCGGAGCTATTCGAAAAATCAGTATGATTTTGGGAGCTTGAGTCCAACATCGCGAAAGGGTCTTGCAAAGCGTTCGGCATGTTGTCAGTCTAGCACAGGCTGCCGCGCTGCGATATCCCGCCGCTGTAGCGTACTCCTTGTAAAACAAGGACTTATCGCTCGAAAATCCTGAGCTTGTCGGTAACAGCGATTCGGAGCATTCCGACTCGCGGATACCAGCGCTTGTTCCAGCACTT
>SHZD01000062.1 GCA_009692465.1 Myxococcales bacterium | reverse complement strand
CTGTCCGAAACTGCACGGATTCACTCCGGGCAGTTCTCGGACAGTTGAGAATATTTGACTGGCTAGGAGCCTGCCGGATCGTAATAGATTCATTGTGTATAACCTGATAGACATTTTATAACCGATTGATTTCCGACAGGCTCCTAGCGGCCTGCAGTTCATTGTGCAGGTCCGAGGCCGTGTCTTTGGCGCCGCGCTTGGGGCCGCCGTCTATAACGGCGCTGTTCGGCTTGGTTATCCAGCCCCATGAGACCGTTAGCGTTGGTGCGGGAGTGCGGGAGTGCGCGGTGGCCGGCCCAAAGTTGCAATCCCGTGGGCCTCCGCGCATCCTGCCACCATGAAAGACCTTCGCCTCGATCTGGACCGTGTCGCCCTCAAGCTTCGCCGCACCCGCATTGTCGCTACCGTCGGCCCGGCTTGTCTCGACCCGGCGATCTTGGCCAAACTGGCTGAACATGTAGATGTTTTTCGCCTCAACTTTTCGCACGGCAGCCACGAACAGCACGGCGCGTCGATCGCGCTGATTCGCCAGGCCTGCATCCAGACCGGTCGCGAAATCGCGATTCTGGCTGACCTGTGCGGCCCGAAAATCCGCGTCGGTCGCTTTGAAAAGGGCTTCATTGAACTGGTAACGGGCACCGGCGTCACCGTGACCACGCGGGCGGTCCAAGGCAGCGATGGGATAATCCCCTCTGAATATCAAGGATTAATTGCCGATGCCCGCGTCAACGGCCGCATCCTGCTCGACGACGGCAAACTGGAACTGCGCATCATCAGCATCACCGGCGCGGACTTGGCCTGTGAGGTCATTCACGGCGGCCGCTTGTCGGATCGCAAGGGCATGAATCTGCCGGACTTAGCCGTCTCTGCCCCAGCGGTGACGGCCAAGGACATCGCCGATGCGCGCTTTGCGGCGGCGGCCGGTGTCGACTGGTTGGCGCTGAGCTTTGTGCGCGACGGCGACGACATTCGCGGCTTGCGGCAACTGTTGGCTGGCGAAGGCTATCACCTGCCGATTGTGGCCAAAATCGAGCGCCCGGAGGCCCTGACCCACATCGGCGACATCTTGCAGGCCTGCGACGCGCTGATGGTGGCCCGCGGCGATCTGGGTGTCGAGGTCCCGGCTGAGGAAGTGCCGCTGATTCAAACAGAGTTGATTCGGCTGGGCATCCTCACCAACCGGCCCGTCATCGTGGCCACTCAAATGCTGGAGTCAATGATGACCAGCCCGCGGCCGACCCGCGCTGAAGTGACGGATGTGTCAGCCGCGGCGCGCGCCGGTGCTGATGCGGTGATGTTGTCGGGCGAGACGGCCTCGGGCCAGTACCCGGTGCTCGCCGTGCAAACGATGGATCGAGTGCTGCGCATGGTCGAGGGCCACCAGTGGCGCTACAACCAGTTTGGGCGACTGGTCGGCGAGGCCCAGGCGGTGCTCGATGGGGCGCGACCGGACGACCTGCTGTCCGAAGCCCTGTCGCGAGCGGTGGCTCAACTGTCGCGCGATTTGAATGTGCGGGCCATCGTGGTCCCGACTGACACCGGCCGCACCGCGCAGTTGGTGTCCGCGGAGCGTCCGGCGGCGCCGATTGTGGCCCTGTGCCCCGATGGGGCCATGGCGCGGCGGCTCAAGCTCAACTGGGGGGTCTTGCCTGAAGTGGTGGGGCCGATGGCCGACCGCGAGGCCGTCCCAGGGATTGCCTGTGGCCACGCTTGTCGGCTCGGCTTTACGCAGAGCGGCGAGTTCTTGCTGTTGGTGTGGAATCCGACGGCAGCTGGGCGGATGCTGGCGCCGACGGTAACAATTTTGAGGGCTTAGCCCCAGTCGCGCCCATCGAAAAGTCCAGCACCGCCGTTGGGGTTGCGGTGCCAGCCTCTACGAGCGTGTCGGAGTATTCCGACTCGCTCCTAGAGACCCGACCAATTAACGCCGAGCCTCCAAGAATTCCCAAACAAAACGGAGCGGCCTGACGCCAACCCGCAGGCAATTGAATAAGTGCCGCAGGCTCGCGACCCACAAAGCAAGCACTGAGACGCCGAGCAAATCTTATTTGATCGGCTCTCTAGCGCCGTCTGGCTAGACGGCGGCAACTGTCCAAAACTGCACGGATTTACTCTGGGCAGTTCTTGGACAGTTGAGAATATCTGAATGGCTAGGAGACTGTCGGATCGTAATAGATTCATTGTGTATAACCGGATAGACATTCAAAATGCGTTTGATTTCCGACAGGCTCCTAGTTGCGGACGACCCCGAGCGCGGCTAAATCCGCGCGCGCCGCGCCGACATCGCCAGCGAAAAGCCGCGCGTCCATGCCAAGTTGAGCTGCGGCCGCCACGTTTTCGGGCCGGTCGTCGAAGAACACACACTCCCCCGCCGCCCTACCCAGACGCTGCAAAAACAGCTGGTAGTACGGGGGCTCCGGCTTGTTCCAGCCGATTTCATAGGACAAATGCCAGCCGGCCATTCGGTCCAGCACCGGCATCTTGGTCAGCAAATAGTTGAAATGCATGGGGTCAGTGTTGGAAAGCAGCCAGACCGTCGCCCCGTTGTCGATGCATTCCGCGGCCAGCGCTTCCATGGCCGGCCACGGGTCAAAAATGCTCGCCCATGCCGCCGCGACGACGCCCAGATCGAGGCGCTCAAAGCCAAATTGCGCGGCAAAAAGCCCCAAGAACGCGTCGGCCGATAGGGCTCCGCGCGACAATGCCAGACCATGTTCATCAAAAAATGGCTGAGTTAGCTGGCCGAACTGGGCATAGTTGCGCCCGCTGAGCCGACACATGGCCCGCAGGCAGCGCTCAAAGCGAAGGTGAACCAGAACATTGCCGAGATCGAAGCAGACTACCGGCAGGTTCAAGGGAGACCCTCAACGGCCTTCCAAAAGCTCGGATCGCCCAAGATGCGCTCACCCAAACAGGCCATGGTCGCGGCCATCCAGTTGTCGCCGCCGCCCTGTTCGCAGGCATACAAGTGGACCCAACCGGGCATGGTGACTTCGAGGACCGCACTGCCGACGATGCCTTCGCCGCCGGTGCTGGTGGTGAGTTCTTGGATGGCCAAAGTGGCGACGCGGGTGCGGCCAAACTTGGGTCCGCCGGCCGGTGCGCGCCATTTGTAAATGATGTCGCCTGTTTCAACTTCGTAGTTGAACACTTCTTGGCCAATCTCTTGAAAGCGCTCGTCGTACAGGCCCAGTTTCGCGATCAAGCGGTTGAGCAGGCGGGCCAGTTCGGTGGTCCACTGCGACACCAGCACTTTGGTTCCACCCAGTCCGGCGGTGACCTCCATAAACTCGGGGAGCGCTCCGGGATCGGCATAAAAGGCCACCCGGTAGGCCCGCGAGGCGTCGGCCATCGCCCCTTGAATGGCCATCTTGTCGGTGGCAATGCTGCGAGCGGCCTGCGGGGCCAAAGTCGAGGCACAGCCGCTGACGACCATCGCCGCAAACACCAAGGACAATGCTGAGATATTGGCCATAGTTTTCACGGTAAAATCTTGCACGCGGCGGGCGCGTTGGCTGGCAGGCCAGCGGCCAGGGGGCTCGTGCCCAACGGATCAAAGGCGTGTTCACCCAAAAATGTCACCGCAAAACCGGCGATGTCCGACGTGATCGTGTGGCCCATTTGATGCTCACAGTGAACTACAAAATGGCCCGCCTGGCGCAAATGCTTGTTCATGGTGGCAGTTGAGGTATGAAAGTCGACTAATCCGCCGCCAAAAGTATCGGCCGGGCCGCCGGACGAATCGATCACGGGCACCTTGAAGGCTGGCGTGATCCACGGATTGAAGTCGTTGACCCCGCCGGACAGGATGGCCGCCGCTGCCAACTGGGCACTGCGCTGCATGACCAGCCAAGTCGACCACAGCGCCCCTGCGGAAAACCCCATCGTGTACACGCGCTTGCGGTCGATGTTGTGCTCAGCGATCAGGCAATGCAAGGCGCCATCGAACAAACCCGTGTCGTAATCTGGATTGGCGACAAAGTGCCAGCCGGTCATTTGGCTGCAGCAACCCTCGGCGCCTTTGGTGTTGCAGCAGACGTCGGGTGTGACGACGATCACATTGAGTTTGTTGGCGATCTGCTGGGCGCCAAAGCCCTTGTTGAAGTTCTTGGCGCTGTCGCCCAAGCCATGCCACATGAAAAGCACGCCTGCACCGTTGGGCTCTGCCGGCAGGGTGATCAAGGCGTTGCGGGTAAATCCGGCGATCTTGAGGCTGATCGGGCCACCGGCAAACACCGGGCACTCGCCAGCATACGGCGTAGGGGCCGCGGGTAAGCCGGTAACGGCATTGCTATCGGTAGATGTCGAAGAGTCCGCTTGGGCGTCGCCAGCGGTCGCGTCGACTGCGCCAACCGTATCGCCACCGGCGGTTTCGGCGCTGCTATCGCCGGCAGTCACCGCGGCTGTGGCCGTGCCGCCTGCCGTGGAGGCCGAACACGCCGAAAGCCCGCCCATGGACACCATAACGCACGCCGCAAACAGCGCCCACGTAGGCGGATGAGCCGCAACTGTGCTGGAAACTTGGACATTCGCCATTCACTGCACGCAAGCGCACCGATCGGCGCTAGGACGAAGCGCAAGGGTAGCCAAGGTGCCGACTTTGCGCAAGATTATCCAACCGCGATCCCCCGCTTTGGGCGCATCTCTGCGTTACTGCGTCGCTTTTCTCCCTGTGAGGTACCAAAGTACGCCCCAGGGAGAAAAGCGCCTTGCTCCTTGTCGAGCGCCAGCGAGCGACAAAGCACTGGCATCCCAAATCGGCGGCCGCGGAAATTTTTGGTGGGGAATTTGGGCGGGCAAGTGCCACTGGACTTGGCGTTGGTGCTACGGCATTAGCGACAACCACGGCCGCGCCAACTGGGCCCGCATCGGCCACGGAATCGCGGCGACCATCAGCACCAGCCCGAGCCCAAAGCCGATCGCTACCGCCTTATGCGCCCGCGCACCGTCGGCGGCACGCTTGGCCATTCCATAGCCAATGTGAATCGCGATCACGGCGGTCAGCATCATAAAACCATGCTCAACGGTAAAAAAGCGCAGCATCGGTGCCTTCATGGCCGCGCCCATGTCAGCGCGCGCGGCGGTGACCACTGGGCTGCGAAACCACAAAGCCACGCCAAGCAGCAGTTGCAGGTCGACAACGATAATGGCCGCTACTGTCACGATCTTGTGCAGCGGTCGCCACTCCGGTAGCGACCGCAGGGCCAAGGCCGACAGCACGGTTGCCAAGGCGACATCGGCCAGCACCACATAGCGCAACAGCGAGTGAACAAACAACAACTGGGCAAACATCGAATCTTGCATCGGCGACCTGCGCGGCTACTGCACCGCAAACGCTTGCTACTCCGGTCGCCACTTGCCGTCAACCGTTGGGGAAGCGATCCTACCCGCGCCTGCATTTGTGGCGGGCGAGCCGCGCTGATGACGACTGGATTGCAAACGGATACCTACGTTGACCTTGACGGTCGCACTTTGCAGCTGGCCACCCCGGAGCAACAGGCCGAGCGCTGGCTTCACCATTTTGCGCAATGGGGCACTGGCTACGACAAATGGATGTTTTTGCAGCGCGAAGCCGCGTTGGCTGATTCAGCATTTGGCCAGGCCCAGCTCAAAATGTGGGTGTGGCTTGAGCCCAACGGCCAAATTCTGGGTAGTTGCGAAACGTACGCGGGCAGCGCGTGGTACAGCGACGACAAAGGCCGCATCACCCGTGAGTCCCTGCAGGCAGTGGCCAGCGTGTTGGTGTTGCCCGAGTTGCGCGGTCAAGGCCACGCGGCGGCGATGATGACAGCGCTAGCTGGCGAATTGCGCGGGTTGGGCACCACGTTTAGCACTTTGTTTTCCGATGTCGGCGCCAATCTGTATCGGCGCTCTGGCTACTTGCTGCATCCGGCGAGCCAAACCGAAGTGGCGGTCGATCTGCAAGCGCAACAGTATAAGGGCATTGAAGAACTGGGGCTGGGCGACTTGGCTGATTTGCTGGCCCGCGACAGCGACGAACAGAGCGCATGGCTGGGAGCGGCGCTGGCGCCTGCGGTTACCGAAGTGGTCCAAGTCCATCGCATCGCCTGGTTTGCTACCCGCAGCCGTTTTCGGGCGTGGTCGCGCGGGCAGGAGCCCAGTCCTGTCATTGGCGCGGCCGTCGGCGACAGTTTTTGCCTGTGGACCAGCGATGCTGCCGAACCGACGTTGCATATGCTGGTATGGCGGCCACGCGATGCGGAGGCGGCGGACCAGTTGCTGGCTGCTGCGCACGTTCACGCTGCCAACCGTGGCTTGCGTCAGTTGGTGTGGTGGGACGCCAATCGGGATACTGGACTCGATCCTTGGCGGCGGCCGGCCGTTCAGCCGCGCGGACAAGCGCGGACCCGCGACAGCGGCTTGCCGATGCTGGCTTGGCTGGATAAGGATCGGGCAATGCCCTTGATCTGGATGGGAATTGAGCGATATACGTGGTGTTAGGGCCCCAACAAAATCTAATCGATTTTGTTTGCGCCCGTTTGCTGGCTAAGTGGGTCGCTAAGCTCGCGTCTATTCAGCCGACTCGCCGCTCCGACCCAGACGAGCGTCGTCGAGTTAATTGTGCTGGGGCCCTTAGGAGCCTGAGCAGGGCTCGCGCTCGCGCCAGCCGACTTCACCTACCCAGGTGCGCCGAAAGCAGGAATCCCAGGATTCCCCATCGAAATTCTCCGCGGCCCCCGATTTGGGATGCCAGTGCCCTGTCGCTCGCTGTCGCTCGCTGTCGCTCGACAAGGAGCAAGGAGCATTTCGACTGAGGCGTACTCCCCTACGCCGCAAGGAGAAAGGCGACGCCGCGACGCAGAGATGCGCCCAAAGCGGGGGTCGCGGATCGCGGTTGCCCTTGCGACTTGCAGGGCTCGAAGCTACCCTTTCCTCGGCCGCAGTTGCCGCCGGAGCTACCGATGCCGTCTAGCGCCATCCGACCGTCGCAGTCCGCGACCGCGCCGATTCGCTTCCTGCCGAAACGGCCGCCACGGGTGCCGCAGGTCGTGCGCAATCCCAAACCCGACCTACAAATCGCCGACATTGACTGGACGGCTTGGCACCTGACCGCAGAGCAAGACATGGCCGAGTCGCCGCAGCACGCCGAGATTAGTCGGGTCTTTGTTCAGCTGCTGCGTCGCCGCATCCTCGAACTGAAACTCAAACGCAGCTACGTCAACGGCAACACCTTCTTTCAATGGGTGCCAGACGAGCCGCTGGTGCAGATCTCACCCGACGCCTATGTGCTTGACAGCGCACCGCGGCCGTTGCCGACGTCCTTTCAGACGTGGTTGGCGGGGCACCATCCGCCGCGGTTCGCCTTGGAGGTTGTTTCAGAGCAATGGCACAAGGACTACGACGCCAATCCAGCCAAATACGCCATGTTGGGCTGTCGAGAACTGGTCATCTACGATCCCGAACACGATCAGCATCGCCGCACCAAGGAGCGGGTGGCGATTCAGGTCTATCGGCGGGCGGCCGACGGCATCTTTGCGCGCGCCTATGCCGGCGATGGTCCGGCGTACTGCGAGGCCGTGGACGGTTGGTTGGTCGCGTCGGCTAACGCCGAGCTGCTTTTGCGCATCGCCCGCGATCCTGCGGGACAGGATTTGGTGCCAACTGCTGAGGAAAGTGAGGCCGCAGCGCAGGAACAAGCGACTGCTGCGCAGGAACAAGCGACTGCTGCGCAGGAACAAGCGACTGCTGCGCAGGAACAAGCAGCCGCTGCGCAGGAACAAGCAGCCGCTGCGCAGGAACTGGCGGCAGTCGAGCGAACAGCGCGCCAGACTGAGGCCGCGGAGAACGTGCGGTTGCGGGCTGAGTTGGCGGGCCTGCGCGGCGCTGGCTAAACGTTTGGGACTAAATTGAAGTCGGTTGAAAATTGCCGATGTCTGTGGTTTGGCGCGCTTGGTGGGTCGCTGCCGCGATTCCCCGCCTGCCTAAGTCCGACTGGTGCTGTAGGTGCCTGTTTGGAGGCAGGGCAGCAAAAGCCGCCCAATTCTGCCGTGTTCAGCGCAAAGTCCCCGCCACCCGCTGCGCCCGCAGGGCCGCCGAGCGCTGACGTTGTTCATCCCAACGCGCCAACGCTTTGGTATGCAAATCCAGGGCTTGTTCACGGCTATAGCCCTCAAGGTCGCGGGCCAGTGCTTGGCCTGCCAGCTCTACCGCGTCGGCCCACTGCGATTGTTCCAGCAATAGCGCACCCTTAGCCAAATAGCCGCGCGGATGCTCGGGATTGGCGGCGATGCATTTGGTGTAGGCGTCGCGGGCGTTTTCAATGTCGCCAAGTGTCCATAGCAAGTCGCCCAAAGTCGCCCACGCCGAGGCGCAGTACCACGGATTGATGCGCAGGCACTCCTGCAGGAACATGCGGCCGATGTCCTGCAACCCCAAGTTGCGCAGCGCCACCTCGCCCGCCTCGTGCAGCAAGGACCAGTTATCGCGCTCGACTTGCAGCGCGGCGCGGTAGGCATCAAGCGCCTTGGGGTCGCGATTGTTGACCAGAATCCGGGCGTTGGCGATTGCGGTCTCCAAACCGTCAAAAGCTCGAATATCAAAGTGCAATTCGAAGGCCGCGCGGGTCTGGGGCAGCGCTGCGCGGGCCACCATCCGCGTCTTGATCGAGGCCTCGCCTTCAGCCATCGGTTGGGTCACTTGGGCACCGGCGCCGCCTTCGGTTTGCGGCCGTTGCAACCACCGATCGAGCAAGAAGTGATTGATGCCGGTACCCGTCGACGGCCCATAGTGCTGGTACACGTGATTGGAATTGGCGCGCTCGGCGGTCGCCGGACCATAGTCGCGGTACAACACAAGGCCGTCGCTGCGCAAATTAAGACCGAGCACCTGCTCCAACGCCCGCAACGCCCCGCCGGAGTGCAGCACCCACACATCCTGCAGCAAATCACCGACGGCCGGATCGAGCGGCGGCTGCAGTCCCGCGGCAACCGCGATCGCATCGGCGCAGCGCTGGACTTCGTCGCCCAGTTCGACTTGGCTCAGGTCGACCCCGCCCAGCGCCAATTCCAGGTCGATCAGCGGATACAACGGCACTAGCGGGGCTTTTTGCCGCAGATCTTCGTGGTGGGCCAGCTCGACGATCTTTTCGGCACTGGCGCTGGTAAAGGCCGGCAAGTCATCGGGATGCTGCAGCATGGTGCGGGCGACTAGCAGCCCCCAGCTCACTTCGGGACCGGCCTGCCCCTGCCGAGTGACCCGGCGCAGGGTGTGGGCCGGCAAGATCGACAGCGCGTAGGTCATCACCACCGCCCGCAGCCGGCCAGTTAGGTCCACAATTTCACCAGTATCGATGCGCTGCGCCGTCGCCGGGGCCGCGATGTCGCACAGGGCGAGGACCACGTGGCCTTGATGGCGCGAAAACAAACCGCGATCGCGGGCATCGGCCAGCACCTTGGGCGTGCCGTCGGTGGCCCAAAACGTCAGCCGGTCGTAGTAATCGCGGCCGTACTGCTGGCACAAAAGCGAAAACCGATCAAGAAGTTGCACCGCGTGAAGCCCCAGCCCCATCGCCAGTTCTTGAAAGTGGATTTCCGCTTCCAAGGTGCCAGCCTGGTCGAGCTCCAGACAGTGGGCGAAAAGCACCTCAGCCGCGCGGTAGGCGGCCAAACCGCCCTGATTGACCAAGTTGGGCACTTCTTGGGTGGTAAACGCTTGCGCTCCGCGCAACTGGTAGGCCATCAGCCCCAGTTGCCAGTCGAGCGACTGCATCAGCGGGGTCCAGTCTTGCAAGACCAGCGGCTCGGTGGGCGGGGGCGGTGCAGCGTCTTGGGTCACATTGGGTTGTTCCGATTCCATCGCCTGGCCTCCGGGGTAATACTCGATCGCCCAAGTCCGGCACCGTGTGCCGGCTCGTCGATCTCGTGCTTGCTGGGTGGGTCGCCAAGCTCGCGTCCGCTGTGCAGCCGACTCGCGGCTCCGATCCAAGGTTGATCTCGAAATTAGGAGACTATGTAAAGTTGCAGCCAGCCGCGAGCGGCGAGCAGTGACGGTCGCAGAACTACTCCAGATCCGCCAACTGGCTAAACCCGCCGCCGGCTTCCAACACTGCCTCCGCCCGCTGCCAAAAGGGCGGCCGACCGTCAAAGACGATTTCCTGCAGGGGTTGCAGCGCCTGCTCGGCTTGGCCATCGAGACCCGTCTCCAGCGCCAGAGTGTGCAGCCCGGTAGACGCCAGTTTGAGGGTCTCTTTGGCCCACTCGTTGACCGCGATCGAGCCAACGCGGGCAGCCAGCCCGTCTTTGCAGGCGGCGAGGCGCAGCGCGGCGCGATCCAGCGTGGGGTCGCCATCGCCTAGCACCTGCAACAACTGACGCCGACTGTCCACGTGGTACAGCAGGCCCTTGCACAGGGCCGGCATCGACGGAATCGCCCGCGCCGGCACCAAATCGCACTGGCGGATTTCAAGCCAACGCTTCAGGCGCACGTCGGGAAACACGGTCGACACATGCATTTCCCAGTCGGCTAGAGTCGGTCGGCGCCCGTCGATGCCGCGCTCAAAAAAATCGCGAAAGGTGGTTACGCCGTCCATCGAGCGGTAACCGTGGCTGCCGTCGGCGTTTTCGACATCGAGAAAGTACAGTGGCACGTCCAGCGCCCAGTGCACATAGTCGGCCATGGTGGCGCCGCGATCAAAAGTGATGGAACCGACATTGCAGCGTGCCGGATCGACGTCCGTCCACAGGCTAGCCCGATACGCTTTGAATCCACTGGGCTTACCGTGTAGCCATGGCGAATTAGCAAACAGAGCGATCAACACCGGCGACAGCAGGTGCGCCGCGCGCATCATCTCCATGCACTCGCTTTCACTACTGAAATCGAGATTGGCCTGCACCGTGCACGTCAAGTGCATCATGTGCAAGCCGTGGCCGCCGACCCGCGGCATCCAGTCGCGCATAATCTTGTAGCGGCCTTTGGGCATTTTGGGCGCCGCGTCGATGGAATCGAAGGGATTGAGCCCTAGCCAGGCCAACCGGACGCCCAAACTGTCGGCAACATCGGAGAACTCTTGCTGATGCTCATTGAGCTCGGCGATGGTGCCGGCGATCGTCGGCTGGACCGCCCCCGACAGCTCAAACTGGCCAGCAGGCTCGAGCGAAATCGAGGCACCGTTGCGGGTCAGCGCAATCGGGTTGCCGTTTTCGACAATCGGCGCCCAGCCGTGACGATCGACAAAGCCCTGCAAAAGCGCGGCGATGCCGACCGGACCGGCGTAGGGCAAGGTTCGACCGTCCGGCCCAAAGGCAAACCGCTCATACTCGGTGCCGATCTTGAATTGGTCGCGCGGCCTACAGCCCGACACGGCCCAATTGAGGCATTGGTCGAGCGAATCAATCAAAGTCTTGGGGGTATCTGAAACAGCGCTAGCCATTGCGTTTCCTGCTTCGCAGCTCGATTGCTGGCGGTCTAGTCGTAGTAGAAAAGCTCGGCGCGGCCAAAGGTCAATGCGCCAAACCCTTGAACGATAATCGCTAGCACGATCAGCGCTTTGGTCAGCGGACTCAGGCGCTGCACCCGCAGCGCAAAAATCCCCATCAGCAACGGCAAAAAATCCATCGAAAATCGGTAGGCAAACTGTTGCCAGCCGTCGTTTTGGTACAGCAAGCCAGGGATCGCCACCGCCAGCAGCGTCAGCAGCAGATTGCGATATAACCCTTTGCGGCGACTAAGTAAATCGGCATCGACGGTCAAATCATCGCGCAGCTTGGCCACCCCAAACAGCGCAAAAAGCGCCGGAGTGGAGGCCAGTAGGCCCAACCCATGGCGGCTGACTGCGATGTAGGGTTCGTTAAAAAACAGCCTCGGCATATTGGTCAGGGCCGCGCCTAGATTGCCATTGAGAAACACGGTGTTGAACAAGCCGTGCTCGCGAGTCGGGGCACGGGTGCCCTCCAGCAGGTATAAGTGCCCAAATTCAAGCGGATTTTCCCAACGAACCCAGTTGAACCACGCCAGACCGGCGCCGACAACCGCCATCGGCAAGCAAAACCACAGCAGTTGGCCGACAGCCGTGCGCAACGCCTGCCGACCGCCGAGCCACACCGGGCGGCCATTGGGGAACAGCGCCTCCAACGGCAGGAAAATACTAGCAAACAGTAGCGGAGTGCGCGTAGCAACACCGAGACCCAAAAACAGTCCAGCCAGAAACGGCCGCCGCGCTCCTTGGGCACACAGCACCGCCAACAGGTGCAAAGTCAAGCCGATGACCAGCGCTGAAAACCACACTTGGCCGCGAATCGAGCAGTACCAAGTCACGGTCCCAAAGGCGAACAGCGCCGCCAGCCACAACCGGTCGCCTGGGGTGGTAGCGATCAAGCCCTGACGCGCCCACCGCTCAAGCAACGCCAAAAACAACACCACCGAAAGCGCCGCGAACGCCAGCGTCAGCCACACGTCGTTGACGTTAAAGCCCCACAGCTGAACCAGCGGCATCATCAACACGGCCGGAAACGGCGGAAAACTCACCTGATGGACGACTTCGTCGCAGCGCCCGGTCGGCCGCTTGGGATCGCAGCCGCTTTTGAGGTCCGTGTTGGCGTCGATGATCATCCACTGGCCGCCCAGTGTGTGAAATTGCTTAGCTTTATCGCCAGTCTGGTCTTTCCACGGGAACACGCCGCGCACGGGCTGCCCGCCCTTGAGTGTCATCACCCGGTAGCTGGCCCAGTCGTTCCAGCCCAGATTCTTGCCGTCGCGGCCGAGCAAATGCCGATCGATCGCCGTTTGGTACCCCGGCGGATCGTCGGCTTTGGCTGGCTGACCAGCAAAGCGGCGCGGAGTGTCGGTGTCTAGGCGACCGTGGAGCATATTCCAGGCCATATCGGCAAAGTGAAAATGCGGCGACGGTTGCAGCAGCATACCCGCCGAGCTGGCGGCGTAGACGGCAAGGGCGACAACCCCGACGGCGGCAAGGCGAAAGCGCAACGATGTGGCTAGTTTAGCGAACAACGGCGACCCAACCTAAATTCACCACCAAAAACTCCGCGAAGCCCGATTTGGGATGCCAGTGCTTTGTTGCTCGCTGTCGCTCGACAAGAAAAAGCGAAGCCCACTGGGCCCGGATCAAGAAATCAGTGCTGCGAACTGATTTCCCGTGCTATGGACGCGGCCTTCGACGCCGTTGAGCACCGGACTGCAGCGCCGACGCAGCAGGCTTGCGAGAAGCAAGCCGACTCAACCCAGCGTGTTGCGCCCAAAGCGCGGAATCGCGGCCAAAGAACGGCCGCACCGGGGGCAGGCACAGGGCGCGGACACTAGCGGGAGCAACCGCGCGGGTCAACCGCCGAACCAATTTGAGGCAACGCCACGATTGAGTTAGGCTGTTCCGGTGGCCCAAGGCGCTTTGCTTGTCGCGATGAGGTGCAACGATGGGGTGTCAATCCCGCATACTGGCAGTGTTCGACAACGATTTGGCGAGATTGAGGGCCACCGGGCTGGGCAAATGGTTGCCGCTCTGGGTCCTTATCGCCGCCATGGCAGCGCTGACGGCCTGTGTCGGCAGCACTGAGTCCACGCCCATTGTCAGCAAGGCCGAGGCCAACAATACGCTCACCAACGATGTCAGTAGCGGCGACGGCACGGGCGGGGTCAGCGATGCCACCGGCTCCAAGGATCTGCCCAAGATTTCAACGGCAGAGACCCTAGGCGACGGCAGCAGTGACACAGTAGTCGCCTGTTCGTGCAAGGGCATCGAATGTGGCAATCCGCCGGGCTGTCCGCTGATGAACTGCGACGCCTGCCCCAAAGGCGCGAAGTGCAACAAGAATACCTGCGAGTCCGATCCCAACTGCGCCTGCGGTTCGCAAGACTGTGGCATCTTGCCGGGCTGCGGCAAGGATTGCGGCGGCTGCGAGGCGCCCATGCAGTGCAACGTCGAAAAGGCCGCTTGCGAGCTCGACTGCTCCTGCGCCACCCAAGAATGTGGGCAAGTAGTGGGCTGTCCGACCTCGTGCGGCAAATGCGAAACAGGCAAGGTGTGTGAGGACTTTATTTGCAAACCCGACCCCAAATGCGTATGCAAAGTCGGCATGTGCGAAGTCATCCCCGGCTGCCCAGCCAACTGCGGCACCTGCGCGGTCGGCGAAAAGTGCGTCCTCAACAAGTGCACTGCGGGCGGCGAACAGTGCCTGTGCACCAACATTACCTGCGGTTTTGCCAAGCCGGCCTGCGTCAAGTCGTGCGGGATCTGCCAGATCAACCAGATCTGCTCTAGCAACGCCTGCAAGACTGTGGGCAGCAACATCAAAAAGAAATTCGGTGAGCCCTGTGGACCCTCCGAAGAGTGCCCAGTGCCTCCGGCTGGCTCTAGCCAGTTTGCCCAAAAGCAGTTTCTCGAATGTCAGCACAATCAATGCGAAAATGGCTTGTGCATCGGCGGGATATGCACCAAGAAATGCAAAATGACGCTGGACCAAGTCAACAACGTCACCGGCGCCAACGAACCCGATGGCATCGAAGATCCAGGCCAACCTAGCGAATGTACAGGCGCAGCCAATGGCCCAGTCGGCGCGACGTTCAAGTGCGTCGAGCAAAACTCGCCGGGTCAAGTCGTCGCCGGCTTCACGGATCCAGCCTGCTTGCCCGGTTCGGCGTTTACCCCGTGCGCCACCGACAAGACCTGCCCCGCTGGCGAAGTCTGCCGCGTCATGCCATTTATGAACGGGTATCAGAGCCGCTGCGCCCCCAAAGTGGCCAATCCCATCGGTTCGCCCGGCGTCAAGCCGTCACAAGCGTGCAACCCCAACCCCAGCGCTGGCCCGGTGGCGATGTGCGAAACCGGATGGTGCAAGCCGAGCGGTTGCGTGGGACTGTGCGAAGTCGACGCCGACTGCACGACCGCGGCTGGGGGCTGCAAGGCCGGTCAGTGCCACGCCAATGGGGCGCTGTGCAACAAAGACGCCGAATGCCCAACGTGGACCTGCAAACCCGCGGTGCAGTTCGTCGATACCAGCCTCGTCAAGTTCTCGGCCTGCCAGCCGTAGAACCCCTGCCAGCCGTAGAACCCCTGCCAGACGTAGACCCCAGCGCCGCGAAGGCTTATGGTGGCGCGCTCCTGCCACCGCTGGCTGCGGCAGCCAATTGCGCGCATTACTTTGAATTTACCAGAAACAATCGAAAATAATCAATCGCTTATGGCCGACCGCTGGCCGCTGGCTTGGTGGTTGCTGGTCGGATTTCTGACGGCGTTGGCCGTGTGGCCGCTGTGGGTCGGCGATTTCTTGCCGCTGCACGATGCGGCGCAAGTGCAGCATCAGGCCTCGGTGATTTGGGACTGGAACGTCGAGGCGGTATTTCGCCGCGATTTCGTGCGCGCGCCGTTTCCGTGCCCCAATTGGTTTGGCATTGCACTGCTGACCGTGCTGGCGCCGCTGGGCGGCATCGTGGTTGCGCATAAAATCGTGTTGTCGTTGTGCATTATCGGGGTGGTTGGCACATCGGCGGTGCTGGTGCGGCAGGCCGGCCACAGCCGCTGGTTGGTGGTGGCGGCGCTGCCGTGGGCCTGGCATCACGAGATGTACGTCGGTCATCTGGCCCACTGCGTCGGGCTGCCGGTGTTTTTGGGCGTTTTGGCGGCGCACTTGTGGCTGCTGCGTCAACCCGGGCCATGGCGGGCTCTGACGGTGGCGTTGCTGCTGGCGGTGTTGAGCGTGACGCATTTCTTGCTGTGGCTGTGTGCGCTGGCCATGGTGCCGCTGTTGGCGGCGACTTACGTTTGGCAACGCAAGCGCTGGTCAGGGGTGCTGCTGGCGTTCGCCCGCGATGGCGCGCTGCTGTTGCCGTCGCTGGCGCTAGTGGTGCACTGGACTTTGCGCGATGTGGCCACGACGTCGAGCTTGCGCGATTGGGCCGCCGAGTTTCGCTTGCCGGTCGATGCGTTGCGCGGGTTATTTTCTCAAATGTTTGACGTTTTTGCGCCGCGCGGCAGTTCGCTGGAGAGCGTGGCCGATCTCCTGTTCAACCGCCCAGGCGATGTTATCACGGCGCTGTGGCTGCTGGGTGCAGCCTTGTGGTCGGTGGCAGCAGTGCGAACGCCACGCGGCGAGGACGACAGCGTCCCGAATGGCTCGAGGTACCTCGCAGGGGCGGCGTTGTTGGCGGCAGTGGCTTATTTTGCCCTGCCCACCCACTTGTACCGACCGGTGTGGATTCACAGTTTGGGGCCGCGGATGGCCGGGCCGATGCTGCTGTTGGCGGTGTTGGCCCTGCGCATGAATCCAGTGCGCCCGCCACAGTCTGGCCGATTGCGGACGTGGGCGGGCTCCATTGCGCTAGTGGGCGTCGCCACCTGGTTGCCGGTGTCGACTGCGCGGTCGGCGATCTTGGTTCAGCCCGAATTCGATCACCTGCGTCAGGCCATGGCCAAGATTGAGCACGGCAAAGCAGTGTTGGTACTGCGCCCGCGTTTCGAAAGCCATTGGATGCAAAAGCATATTTTCACCGATATTGGTCAGTATGCGGCGGTGTTGCGCGGCGCGGCCGTGCCCCACGGCTTTATCGACCCGCTGCTGCAGCCGGTGCGCGCCAAATCGGGCCGAACCTTGCCGGCACCGCTTGCCGACAATCACGATCGCTTTACGTGGCATGAGCACGGGCGCTTTTACGACTACATCGCCCTGTTTCGCGACCCGTTTGCCGCTGAACCGCGCTATGAGGCCCTGTTGCGCAGCTGGCCCCGAGTGTATCAACGCGGCAAGTGGCAGGTCTTTCAGAACCTGCACCCACAAGCTTGGCCACCGCCGCCGACACCGCAGCCGGCCCCGGCCGATCGCGATCAGCAGCTTACAGAAGCCCTAATGGAAGCGTTGGGTCCGTTGATCGGTTTGGACTGGCACCTGCGCTACCCGCTGGACGAAATCAGTCACCAGCGCGACGAATTGTTGCGCGCACAGCTCGGCTTGGTATCGCGGGCCGAGCCACCACCGTCGGAGCTGAATCCGGCGCGCCTGCCACCAGAGGCCGGGCAACCCGATGGTCCTGCACTGCCGACTGCCGCAACGACCGCAGTGCAGGACACGCTGCTGGCCCGTGAACCCCGCCTGATGGTGGTTCCGCCCGGGATAGTGGCGCCGATGCCCTACCTGCAGCGCCTGCCTCAGGTGGTGACGCCGACCGCCTCGCGCCGTCCGCCGCCCGCCGAACGGTAAGGAACTGTCCCAGAATAGGTCATTCTGAGACTGGTTCCGTTTGCTTGCTTTGCGGTTCGCTAAGCTCGCGGCCTCAAAGGCCGACACGCCGCTCCAGTGTTGCGCGAGTCGATCGAGTTATTTAAGGACACATCCTAAGAGGGTGTATTCAAATATGCCGTTGCGAGGTTCAGGAGGCGCTCGGAAGGCAAGGCGGCGGTTGCCTGACGACCGAAACGCACTCGCAGTGCGTTGCAGAAAGGAAGACAATCGCCAACGCAGCATGCCGGGATGCATCCTGAACCGCAGTTAGCGTTTTTTGAATACGCCCTCTAAGCACAGCCCGCAGCCCAAGAACTTGAGGCGCGGGACCAGCGGCCTGTGGCCGAAATTTCTGCGCGGCGCACTCAACATGCTACATTGCGGTGGCGGGCAGCTTCCCGCGGTGTGTGAGCTCGCCGTGCAACGGTCAGGTCTGTCGCTGTTTGGCATCCCGGTTGCGGTGTCCCTGTGGCACTTCGTGTGGATGTTGGTGCTGCTGTACAACGTCGACACCGGCACCATGGGGCCGGCCGGCACCGTACTGTTGATTTTAATGGCCAGTTTTTCGGTGTTGGCCCACGAGATGGGCCACGCGATGGTCGCCAAGCTGTTCGGCTTGGAGCCCGAAATCCATTTGGTCAGTCTGGGTGGCATCACGCGCCACGCGCCCGCACGCAAGCCTTGGCACGAGTTTGTGATTGTGCTGGCTGGCCCGACCATGAACTTTCTGCTTGCCGCCAACTTCCAACTGGTCAGCCCGTGGTTGCCGGACAACGCCAGGAGTATTACTGGCTGGATAATTGGTATCAACATTGTGTGGGGTATCTACAATTTGCTGCCCGTATGGCCGATGGACGGCGGCAACTTGATGCGCATCGTGTTTGCCAAGTTGCTTAAGCCGCTTATTGCAGCGCGCTTGACCCACGGCATCTCGATAGCGGTGGCGGTGGTGATCGGCCTGCTGCTGCTGCGTTGGGGTTCGCTGATTGGCGCGTTGTTCTTGGCGATGTCGCTGATGCAGAACTGGCGGATGTTGCAAGACGCCAACGACAGCCCCGATGCCAAAACCCAGCGCAAGCACAGCCGAGTGCGCGAGTTGATTGAGCAAGCTCGGCAGCGCTTTGAAAGCGGCGAATTTGCCGAAGCGGCGCGTCTGGGCCACTTGGCGCGCAGCGAAGCCTATTTGTCGCAACAAGAATTGGACCACATATGGCATTTATTGGCGTTGTCGGAAGCTCGCCTTGGCAATTATGACCAATCCGTGCGCTATGCGGAGCGCCTGCCCAATTCGAGCGACATGGCCTCAGTGCAAGCGTTTAGCTTAGGTGCTCTGGGCGATGCCGCCCGCATTCGCCGGTTCTTGAGTTCGCCATCGGCAGTCTTGTTGCCTCCGGACCGCATCGAGCAACTGCAGGAGCGTGCCCGCGACAGCGATCCGGACGCGCCTCCGGGTGTGCTGCAGGAGCGTTAGGAACTGTCCCACAATAAGTCATTGTGGGACTGGTTCCGTGTGCTTGCTTTGTTGGTCGCTGGGCTCGCGTCTATTCAGCCCACTCGCCGCTCCGACCCACACGAGCGTCGTCGCGTCAATTGTGCTGGGGCCCTTAAAGCTCAAACCACGAACAGGTTGTCTCTGCCGCGGCAAGGTTCGCCAACGCTGCTGCCAGTGAAGACTGGTAAAGGCGCCCTTGCATTTGCCTGCGGCACGCGCATCGTGAGTCTGAAGTGTTGCCGGTGCGTAACGGAAACTTCGGAGGCGCCATGCCCGCTACCCCACGCCCACCTCTAGGTCCGCGTCCAGGCGAACGCCATTCGGCGCGCGAGCTGTGCGTTATCGAAATCGGCGACGGTTGGGCCGTGCGTTGGCGCGGCGAGGTACGCCTCGTGGCTTCGTTCGAAACCATGCGTCAGGCCTTGAACGCCGCCCTGCATAAAGCCTGGCTGGATCAGGTTGATGTGTTGATTCAGCAACGCGACGGCACCTTCAACCGCATGCGCCCTCTGCAACCGGTGGAACCTGAACCCAAGCGTCGGCGCGGGGCCAATCGCGCCCCTCCGGTTGGCAGTACGGAGCGCTAATCGGCCCACGCCAGCTCGACGCGTTTGAAGCCCGGACAGTCCAACACCAATCGGCTTTGGGACCCGGCGTGGCGTGGCCGACTGCTGACCGACGCTGCAACGTTGACACAATCCAACAATCCTCCGATCCTATCCGCCCTTTTCGGCCTCTGCGTGCCGAATTCGCCGGAGCCTCATGCGCTATTTTGCCCCAGCTGCTGCGTGGACTGCCCCTGTTTGGGTGTTGACCGCCACCGTCGCCCTAGCGGCGCCGCCCGCCAAGCCCGTCAAGGTCGATCCCAAAGTCAACGCGCTGTATGTGCTCAAGTCTGGTATCAAATCAGCCGACTTCGTCGCCCGCGGCATGGCCTATCGCGGCCTGCAGTTTGAAAAAGCCAAAGACGACGCCAAGAAGCTGCTCGACGACGGGGCGACGGATCCGCAGTGGGTGGTGCGAGCCGGTGTTGCTTTAGCGTTTTATGCCTTTGGCGATGCCCGCTGGCGCAAAGTAGTGCATGACTCGCTGGTTATGCCGGTGACCAATCCGCTCGAAGTGCTGCCGGTGCTCGATGAAGTGGCCGAAAAAGACCAAATCTTGTTGATCATCGAAAGTTTGGCCGACAAAGAGCACGATCAACACGACAAGATCATCGCCGCGATCCTGCGCCGCGATCGCCCGCATGTGACAGGGCTGTTTGTTTTGGGGCTGGCCAGCAAGGATCCGCTGGTCAACGGCGCGCTGCTCAAGGCGTTGCCGAAAGTCAGTCCAGTGTTGCAAATCAAGACTTTGGACGCGGTGGGTAAGGCCCACGCCGCCAATGATGGCGTCACCAAGGCGTTGCTGGCAGTGGCCGCGGCTTCCGAAGATCGGCTAACCGTCAGCTACTTGGCTTTTGTAAAGACCAAGGATGCGGCGCTGGCCGACAAAGTCATCGTGATGCGCGCTCGGCATGGCGATCGCAGCGTCGCCAAGGCGATGGTGGCGATGTGCTTGCGGCTCAAGGATAAAGAGCAATTGGCGGCGCTGCAGGCCCTCAAACCGATCGCCAGTAAAGACGACGCCTCCGCTCTCAAGCCGATCTTGGAACAAGGACCGTCGCACGAAACATTGTTTCAAGTCTACGAGTTGCTGGCCCGGGCGGGCGATCGCTCGATGCAAAAAGAGGCTGACAATTTGGCGGAATCGACCGACGTCGATGTGCGCGCCACTGGGGTGTTTTACCTCGGTTGGGTGGGCGGGGCCGGTCGAATTGGCGACATGCACCGCTACCTGCAAGACGGCATTCCAGCAGTGCGCATCGCCGCGTCGCGGGTGCTTGGCTACATCGCCAGCCATATCTCGGTCAGCCAGCTCAAAGAGAGCATAGAACTGGAAAAAGACGAGCCGGTGCGCATGGAAATGGTGCGCGCGCTGGCGTCGATCAAGCACAAAGAGGCCTATCAGGCGCTGATGTTCTTTACCCGCGAAAAGGATGCCGATTTGCGGCGCGTCGTGGTGCGGGCGCTGGCCGATTCGAGTGATGCGGTGGTGCGGCAGGGCCTGCAAAATGCGCTCAATGACAACGACGCCCGCATTCGCTCGGAGGCGGTGCGCGGCTTTATCCTGTCCGACGTCGCCAAAGCGGTCGAGGTGTGGAAGCGCGCGATTCGCTGGCTGCCGCCCGGCGTGGTGCTGGATTTGACCCGCGAAATGACCAAAACTATGGAAGGATTCTTGGAATTGGCGCTGGCCGACGGCGGTCGCGATGACAATGGCGTAGCCGTCCGCGAAGAAGCGCTGGTGGCGTTGCACCTGTTGCCCGAAGCCGAGCAGCGCATCTTGTTCAAACTGCTGGAGACGACCCAAGAGGAAGAGTTGAAAATTCGGATCTTGCGCCAGTTGCTCGATATGGATAAGGCCAAAGTGGCGGTGGCGGTCAAATCCACGGCGCTGCAGTCGAGTCCGCGGGCACGGATGGCCGCGATTCGGATGTTGGGCAAGCTCAAAGGCGACAAGGAAGCCCAAGAGTTTTTGCTGCGCTTTGTCGAGGAAGCCGATGAGCGCATTCGGATTGCCGCGGCGCTGACTTTGTTGGGCGGCTGATGGCTGCGACCCCTCGCACCGGCCAGCGCGTAGCCCTTTGGCGTTGGACTGCGACCCTAGCGGCACTGATGTGCGCCGCTGCCGCCTGTCAGCCCAGCAAGCCGACCGCCGTGCGCGACCTAGCCGGGGAGGCACGGGCGCTGCTACAGGGGTTGGGCCCCGCCAAGAACTGCCTTTCGGACATGGACTGTGCGCTTGGCGCCACCAAGGGCGCGTGTGCGGTAGGTACCTGTTTGGGCTTGTTCACTGCCGATCAACGACCTTTGCGGCGGGTGCTCTTACAGCGAATCGGCCACGCCGATGCCCCACTGCTGGCGCTTGTGCGCACCGAACTGCTACGCGTCGCGGCGCTGGCTAACAGTGGGCATGGCTTGCGCTTGGCGTCGACCGAGGGTTTAGGCACGGCGCTGCGTGTGGCTAACTGCCGCGATGACGCCGTGCGAACGGCGTTGGTAGCGACCCTGCTGGTCAAAGATCCGACGGTGGCCGCGACGGCGCGCTTGGGCTTAGGACGGTGTGGCGACGCCGCCGCCCTGCCCGGCCTGTTGGAAGATGCCAAGACCGGCAGCGAATTGTTGCGTGCGGAATCATCCATAGCTCTAGCGGGTTATCCGGGCGACGCTGGCGCGGCGTCAGCGCTCCTAGCCCTGCTCGACGACCCGTCGCCGGTGGTCCAGCGTGCAGCCTTGTTGGCCCTTGGCGATGGGCAATCGCCGCAAGTGGCAGCGCAAATCCAACGTGCCGTGCACCAACGCGCGCCCCATTTAGCCTATGTGCTGGGTAAGCGAAAATCGGAATCAAAGCCATGACTATCGTTAGATTTTTCGCCACCATCTTCGCCGCGACGTTGCTACTCGCCAGTTGCCAAAAGGGCCCCGAGGACGAGGCTGAACAGGTGGCGCCCGCGACGCTACCGCAGCCGTTGCCGATCTCAGACGAAGTCGGGCCGTTTGTGCTGCGCTACTTTGCCCCTGCCAGCGGTCAATTGGTGCCCGCCAAAACAGTGGCGGAGGTCCCGGAGGGGGCGCGAGCTCAAGTGATTGTTACTTATGACGATCCTGCGCTGCATGGCCCGTGGTTGTTTGTCGCCGATCTGACCCAAAAGGTCGGCACTCATTACACGGTGCGCAGCGTGGACCGCGTGGAAATGGAACGGCAATTGGCTGCGGCTCAGCCCAAACAGCCAACTGTTGCGCCTGCAGAACCAGCGGCTGCGGCAGCGATCCAAGCGCCAAGCGCACCGTCGACCGCGGCGATCGATCGCGATGTGGTCATCTATCGAACGGTGTGGTGCGGTTATTGCAAAAAAGCCGCCGAGTATTTGCGCCTCAAAGGGGTTGCGTTTGTCGAAAAGGACTTGGAAACCGACTCTGGTGCCCGCGAAGACATGTTGGCGCGGGCCAAAAAGGCGGGCGTGCCCGAGTCGCGGCTGCAAGGAGTGCCGATTCTGTCGGTTAAAGGCAAGATTATCAATGGCTTTGATCGCGCAGCCATCGACCGAGCCCTAGGCGGTTAACCCCTCCGTCGACGTCAATGGGCCGCGCTGCGAGTCGACTACTCCAAGCCGGGCGCGGTCGCAGACTGATCCGCGGTTAGCGGGACAATTTGGGTTGCAACATCTGGTGGATCAGCGCATTCTCTCGTCCCCGCGATCGCCCCGATCGCCGATGCGGAGCCTATTTCCATGCGCCGAATTTCGACACTTTGCGCCTTAATTTCAACGAGCTGTGTGGTCCTTGCCGCCGGATGTGGCGCTGATGGCGGCGGATCGCCCGGACCCGCCGCAGTTGCCGACGCCAACCAAGAAGCGGGCGCAGGCTCGGACACAGCGGCTAGCGGTACGGACGCCAAGCTGACGGACACCGCGGCAACTGACGTCAAAGCCGACACCGGCGCCAGCGAATTGCCCAAAGTAGACACCAAGAAAGACGTTGGCAAGCCGGCTGACGATCAGATTACCGGCGCCATTAGCCTCGATCCCGCCAACAGTCAAAAAGACGATCTGGCGCCGACCGACGATGTCGACTGGTACACCTTTGACGGCAAGAAGGGCGACTTGGTGATTCTGCAAATCGCCGCCCAAGGCACCAAGGCGCCGTTTGCCGCGGATTCGATCGACACCGTCCTGACCCTGTTTGGCCCCGACCAAAAGCCCTACGCCTTTAACGACGATCCGGTGCCACGCGACAATAACGACTCGGAATTGTACACGATTTTGCCGCTGGATGGCAAATACTACGTCAAAGTCGAGGAGTGCAACAGTTGGCTGGCCACCGCCACCAACGTCCCGGCCGGGGCGTCGTGCGCCAAGCCAGTCGACAAGACTATCGTCGACTACGAGCTCTTTTTCGCCATTTTGGATCCGACCAAGGCACTGGTCGCCATGGACACGGAAAAGGGCAACGACGCCGCCAGCGCCATCGAGGTGCCGTACAAGAAAAATCAGGCCGGTACCGGATATATTGCGCCGCTGATCTACGGTTACTTCACGGATACCAACGATGTCGACGTGTTCATGATCAAGTTGCCTGCCGATGTACCGGTGGCAGCCGACAAGCGCCTCTCCGTTAACATTGAAGGTTTTGCGCCAGGTGCCTTGGGCAACGGCTCGACGTCGTCACCGGGCTCGATTGGCCTGTCGTACGCAGCGACGCCGGCGGCATGGTTGGCTCTTGCGGACTTTTCAAATGAAGACGCAGACTTGGCAACCCCAGTGACCGCCGATGTGGGCTACCTGTTGTTCGTTCCGCACAAGGGCGACAAGAAGGGCGCCAACGATTTCTACATTTTGGTCAACTCCTTTGGCGCGGGCAATCCCGTCGAGCAAAAAGAAGCTGATAACAACACGTTGGCCGGTGCGGAAGAGCTGCCCAATCAGCAGAAATCCGGTCTGCCCAAGTACTTTGTCGAGGGCAACTTGGGCACGGGCGACGTCGACCACTTTGCCTTGTCGGTGGCCGGTCTGCCCAAGACTGCCTCTAAGATCAGCGTGTCGTGCGCCGCGCAAATGGATGGCTCGGGTCTGCGCGGCTTGACGGCGGATCTGTTGGACGCCAAGGGTGTTTCGTTCGGTTTTGCGGCCGAAACCTCCAAAGCGGCCTTGCTTGTCAAGCAAGTCGACATCCCGGCGGGTGCGGACAAGGTCATCCTCAAGTTGTCGTTTGATAAGCAGGAAGCGACCGTTGCGGGCAACTACTACCGCTGTGGCATTCACGTACTTGAGCCACAAGCGGGCAATTAGGGCTCGTAAATGAATGAGTCATTCATTTACCGTGCCCGTTTGCTTGCTGCGTGGGTCGCAAGCTCGCGTCTTTACAGCCGACTCGCGGCTCCGGTCAAAGGTTGATCTCGAATTTGGGTGACCATGTATAGTCTTGTGAACTGAACCCGCCATGGACCTAGGGATGTGCGGGCACTGCCAGTTGCCATTTTCGCCTGAACTCAAGCGAGTGGGCGGCATCTCGGTGTTGGTCTACGGCGACGAGTGCATTTACTCGTACTTTCGCTGTCCAAACTGCGACTGGTTCACGATCGAAGAGTATTACGACGCCTTCATGGGCGACTCGACCGTGCGCTGGGGCCCGAGTGTGCCGACTAGCGTGGGCGAATCCGTGCTGGCGTGGATTGCCAAGTGTCCAGAGCCTCACGATAAATGGTGCGAGTGTGCCGCACATGAGGCGTTGGCGACTGGTTTGCCAGGCTGAACTGGGGGCCTGGCCAATGCGTGACATCGCGCTTGCCCAGCGCCCTCAACATCATTACGCTAAGGAGCTGTCCCAGAATCAGTCATGCTGGGACTGGTTCCGTTTGCTTGCTTTGTTTGTCGCTAAGCTCGCGTCCTGAAAGGCCGACTCGCCGCTCCTGCGTTGCCCAGATCGATCGAGTTAGTTGAGGACAGTTCCTAACCCCTCACCTTGGGGCCAATTGCCGGTCCGCGCCGAAGACGCCATGAAGATTGCCCACACTCTCGCCGCTGCCGTTGTGGCGCTGGCCTTGCTGTCCACTTCAGCCGCGGCGGCCATCCCTGCCACTTTGGCTGTTCAAGGCTCACTGCAGTCCAGTGGTGGTGCCGCCGCTGACGGCGCTTATGTGTTGAATATTGCTGTGTATAAAGATGAAACCGGCGGCAAGGCCCTGTGGAGCGAAGGCCCGCTGCTCGCCACCGTCAAGGGCGGGGTGTTCTCGCTGGTTCTTGGCGAAAAAGCGGCGTTAACTGGTGAAATTGTCGCGCAAATGGGCGGAACGGCGTGGCTGGGTGTCAAGGTCGAGCCCGACCCCGAATTGCCACGGGTGCCCCTGCGCACGGTCTTGTCAGCGCTGCGCGCGGGCACGGCGGAGGCGCTGGAGTGCTCCGGCTGCGTAACGGCGGCGATGCTTGACAGCAAAGTGCTGGCGCCGTATGCGAAAACCGCGGATCTGGCCAAGGTGGCAACGTCCGGCGCTTATGGCGACTTGGGTGACAAGCCGGACTTGAGCGGGTTTGCCAAGATCGCGGCGCTGGCCAAAGTGGCCAATTCAGGTAGCTACGCAGATTTGCAAGGACTTCCTGATTTGTTGGACTACGTCAAGGCCGCCAGCTTGGCCAAAGTGGCCGGTTCGGGCGAGTACGGCGACCTCAAGAACGCGCCAGACTTCAATGTCTACGCCAAGTTAGCGGCGCTGGCCGACGTGGCCAAGACCGGTGCCTACGGTGACCTGACTGGCAAACCCGTGTTGGCTCAGCTCGGCTCTGCCTGCGGAACGGGCTTGGTGGTGCGCGGTCTCAAGGCCGACGGGTCGCTGGACTGTCTCGCCGTACAACTCAAACTTCAACCCGATGATCTGGCAGTTGTTTCCAACGGACTGCTGACCAATGTGTTCAACGACGGCTACGTCAACGGCGGCACTGTGCCGATTTTGGACCAGAATCCCGACGGCGTGACCGATGAAATCAGTGTGCCCGATGTCGGCATCGCCCAGGGCGTGGTCGTTCACCTCGACGTCACCAACAGCGACATTTCAAGCTTGGAGATCAAGCTGCTGGACCCCAACGGTGTCAGTTACACCTTGCACGGCAAAACCGGCAAAAAGGGCGACGCACTCAAGGCCGCGTATCCACCGACGGTGCTGGCCAATGGTGATCTGACCCCGTGGGTGGGCAAGAATCCCCAAGGCAAATGGAAGCTAATCGTGATCGACAGCGGCGTTCTGACTAACAAAGTGGACGGCCAAGTCAACAGCTGGAGCGTGGGCGTCAAGACCTTGTCCACCAAGAAAGTCGCCGCAATGGGTGGTTTGCAACTGTTCAACGCCGATAAGCCACCGGTCGCCTGCACCAAGTTCAACGCCGGCACCATGTACTACGGCAGCAATGACAATGTGATCTACGTGTGCAATGGCACGCAATTCTTCCCGATTTCGCTGACCGTGTGGGGCTCGCAGAGCAATCCCGCCGTCACCTGCAAGGACCTGCAAACCAAGCTACCCAACTCCGCTTCCGGCTTGTTCTATATCGATCCCGACGGTTTGGGCGGCATTGATGCGTTCCAGGTGGTGTGTGACATGTCCACCCAAGGGGGCGGTTGGACGCGCGTCGAGGAGACCACCGACTTCGCCTACAAGATCTACACCGAGGGGGTAGGCGAGCAACCGTACAAGTACACCCTGACCGACGCCCAGATCGACGCTATCAAAGCCAAGTCCTCTGAGGGGCGTCAAGCGTGGCAGTGCCACACGGTCGGCGCGGGCAGCGCGTACGACTTGCGGTTTTGGCCCAAAAATGTGGTGGACACGTACGCCGCGTGTTGGGCCACCAACAATACCGATGAAAAACAAGCGACTGGTGTGGAGACGACCATCGGTAATCTGCCGCAACGGTCGTGGTTTTCTGAGGACTGCGGTGATGCAAGTGAAAGCTGCCAGCACAATGTGGACCATGCTTGGTTTAGGTAGGCTTGGCCGTTGAGTGCCTGCCGACTGCCATTTTGGCTTGAATTCAAGCGGGTGGGCGGCCAGTGAGTGCTTGTCTGCGGACTTGAGGCATTTAGGGCCCGTGCAAAATCAAGTCGATTTTGCACCCTGGCCCATTGCTTGCTTGGTGGGTCGCTAACTCGCCGCTTTGCAAGCCGACTCGACGCTCCGTTCCTATCGAGGATCGATCGAGTAATTCTTGCACGGGTCCTTACGCGCCCTGACACTGCGGCTGCTGCAGGTGCGCGCGGAGATTCGGGTCCACCTGCGCCAATCGCGGCGTTTGAGCGAACAAGTGCGAATCATGGCGGTGTTGCGTGATACGGCTAAGATTCGGTTGCTGGTCGAACTCTAGCTGGGCCGGGGGCTGTGGCGCTTTCTTGCAAGCAACCGGCACTCTGTGCGCGGCGGCGGGCGGTTCTGTTTTGGTAGGCGCCAGTGCAGGTGTCGGGGCGTCGACCAGTCATGACAAATGACACCTCGGTTTGGGCATTGCCCAGTCGGAGAAAGACATGAAACGGCCAGCGGGGATCGACATGAAACGACCAATGGGTGGAGCGACATGAAACCAATCGCCAGTTTGTTGCATCGCAAGCGCATTTTCGGTCGTGCTTTGATTGGCGTGACGTCCATCGCCGCACACGGCGCGCGTAGCCAGCAGCCAGCCGCCAGCAAAGCGGGAATACGGGCAGAGCAAGCGGTCGCGCCAGTCGCTGTGGGTTCCGAACCGGCGACTTCACTCACCTCAGCGGCGACCGCTGCAGCTCAGGCAGTGGCGCCTGCCCCTTCAGGCACCCTGCGGCGCCAGCAGTCGAGGCGGTCATCGCACCGCCAGAACCACTGACGAACACCCAAGAAGTGCCAAAGGGCCCTGCCGATGCCCCGGCGCCGAAAATGGGTGGTGCAAAATACGAGCAGGCCGTGATTGTCCGGCTCACTGGCGGCAGTGGCAACGATGGCAGGGATGGCGACGCCAAGAGCGAGCTTGCCAGGGTCGTGAGCCGCAAAAACAGCGCGATGCAGCGCTGCTATGCAACTTGGGCGCAAGCGGAAGGGCCGCGGGCGACCCGCCTCAGGGTCAAGGCCACGCTCACGGTAAGCACCGACGGCACGATCAGCGCGGTCAAAGTGGCGGGCGCCCCACCGACGCTGAGCGAGTGCATGACGACCAAGTTATTGGCCATCCGCGGCCTGCCAGCACTGCCTTCACCACAGGACTTCGCTCAAGCCTACGTTTTTGAGCTCCCGGCAGCGCCTGCGCCAACCAAATCCGCCAAGTGAGCCGTGTCGGCAGCCAACCATGACCCCTAGGAGCGTGTCGGAGTATTCCGACTCGCTCCTAGCGCCGTCTGGCTAGACGGCGGCAACTGTCCGAAACTGCACGGATTCACTCGGGGCAGTTCTCGGACAGTTGAGAATAGTTGACTGGCTAGGAGACTGTCGGATCGTAATAGAT
>SHZD01000293.1 GCA_009692465.1 Myxococcales bacterium | reverse complement strand
TCTATTGCGATCCGACAGTCTCCTAGCTTCTCAGATATTCTCAACTGTCCAAGAACTGCCCGGAGTAAATCCGCGCAGTTTCGGACAGTTGCCGCCGTCTAGCCAGACGGCGCTAGGAGCGAGTCGGAATACTCCGACACGCTCCTAGGTTTGGCGGTCGTAGGGGCGAACCCACTCCGCGACGTCCGTAGCGGCGGAGTGGGCCACGTGCAGGGCCCAGTAGCTCAGCGTTTTAGCCAGCCGCGTCGTCAGAACAGCCGTGGCGTCACCGGCAAAGTCAAAACGCTGCAAATAGCCGTCGCCATTGAGGATCGTCGTCACTTCGCCGGCCGGCAGCGGCAAATCGTGGGCCGGCGACCCTACCGCGGTGTTGACCAGCAAGTGGCCGCGCAGGTCGGTCGGCAGCGCCCCCCTCCAGCACGGTCATCGGCGCCGCAGTCAACTCGGTCCGGCGCGCCCGCACTAGGGTGCGCGGCAGTTTTTGCTTCAGGATCGGCGGTTTTGACTGTGACTCTGCTCTCGACATCTGGGCTCTGCTGTCGATGAATGCGCTCAGGTGGCCAGGGCTTCGGCCAAGCGCTTGCTGATTGAGGCCTGCAACTTGTCGGGGTCGACGCCGGCCAATTTGGCGGCAAAACCGAGTTCGACGGTGACCCTCACTTCGGTGTCGGTGACCGCGACAACGCCGCCCACGCCAAGGCCTTTGATTTGGGCGCGATTGCCCGCCCAGTCGAGCTTGACCCGGTATTTGGTCAGCACTTCTTCAAACTTGCCCATCCGCGCCATGGCGCCATCGCTGCCCAGCGTGTGAGTTTGTTGCACTTTGACTTGAGCCATGGGGTCCTCCTTGGGTGTCAGTGGCCTATTGCCGTGTTGCGATCCGCGCGGGCGGCGAGGCTACGGTATTGGCCGAGTTGTGGCAATTGGCGGGCGCGCCGAGTCAGACAGGTTGCGCCACGCCTGCCGCAGTGCGATGGTTGCGCCGCCGAAAGGTTGCGCAGGGACTCGATCATGGCGGACGCTCAACGATTTTGCCCGATTTGCGGCGCGGTCACCGCCGAACTCTTTTGCCCGACCGACAAGGTTTCGACCTTTACCTTGCGCAGTGCCGGCAGCGAAGAGGCCAAATTCGGCATCGGCGATTTGGTCGCTGGCAAGTTTCGGGTGGTGCGCAAGTTGGGTCAAGGCGGCTTTGGCGCGGTGTACGAGGCCGAGCACCCCGGCGGCTTGGGCAACGTCGCCCTCAAGATGCTGACGCTGGCGGATCCAAGCATCGACGACGTGCGCCGTTTCTACCGCGAGGCCCAGGTCACCGCTCAACTGCGCCACGCCAATACGGTGCGGGTGTTTGATGTCGGTCAGGTCGAGAGCGGCGCGCTGTACATCGCGATGGAGTTGTTGGCCGGCCGCTCACTGGAAGACACCTCGCGCCACGCCAATCAGCAGGGCCACGTTTTGAGCCAAGGCGACGCGATTGGCATCGCCAGTGATGTGCTCAAAAGCTTGTAGGAAGCCCACAGCAAGGGCTTAGTCCACCGCGACTTGAAGCCCGCCAACCTGATGGTGACTGAGGTCGACGGCGAGCGGCTGGTCAAAGTGTTGGACTTTGGCATTGCGCATGTTGCCGACTCGTCACTGACCGGCACGGGTCGGGCGTTGGGCACCCCGGCGTACATGAGCCCCCAGCAGTGTTCGGGCGCGACGCTGGATGCGCGCAGCGACCTGTATGCGGTGGCGATTGCCCTCGCGGCGCTGCCGTTACGTGACCGCGGGGAGGCTGCACGTGCCCCTGCTGCGGTACCGCAAGCAGGCGCTGTGCTGGTGGTGCCCGTTGTGGTGACTCCTCTGCCGGTGGTTGAGCCAGTTGCAGTGCCTCCAGCCCCAGTTGCGGTTCAACAGCTGGCGCAGCCGCCGACGCCGACCGCGCAAGTTGAGGTGCCAGTGCTCGTTCAGCCGACAACTGCGCCAGCGGCTGAATCACTGCAGGCCAAAGCGAACGAGCCCAAGGTTGCAGCGGCAGTGCCTAAGGCCAAGGCGCCGAGCAAGAAGAGGGCGATGGATGCTTCGCTGCCGCAATGAGGGGCTGCGTCTTGGCGAGACGACTCTGTGCTCCGGCGAATTGCCGAACGATCGCGTTATTTTGTCACTCATCCCTAGCTCCTCACTGCACCTGCTCCCCAACCCATTGCGCCAGCGCGACTTCAAAGTAGTGTTTGACCGTCAGCCACGGCAGCGGGGCGACCTGAGGCGGGTCCGGCTGCCGATCGGCGTCGACAAAATACCCCAATGCCCTCGCCACTCTGGTCAAGTCCGCGCGATAGACTGGCCCAATGGATTGTCCCGCGCAGCTGCCAGCGTAATTTTGGGCCGGGCACTTCATCACTCAGCAGTGCGCAAGGGTCCGGTCCCGAATCCCGGCCTGACAAGCTGCTGTTGACAGGTACGGCTGACCAGCGCCGACCACCGTGACGCATTTGTGTTTGAATAGTGGTGTGCACTACACGCAATCAGGGTCGATTTCCGTGGGGCAAGCGAGGCCCGCACCGCAAGTCTTAGGGCTACATTCGTCGCAGAGCGAGATGGGTGGAATACGCTGAATCATAGCGGCAATTCTCGATTCGAAAGAGACCGAGCGGATCTTGAAGCACGGCAACCTATGGCGACCGCCGGGGGCTGCTGTCGACGCCGAGACCATCGCGCTCCGCGGCCCACCCGGCAGTTTCGAGCCGACACTTGCCGACTCGTCTGACGACTTCGACGACACTTGGGACGGCTGGCAGCAAGCCGATCCGGTTGAGTTGGCGGCGTAGATCACCAGACCGGCGGTGCAAAGTTAGCGACCGATTTCGAACCGGGGCCAAGGCGATTGCTGGCGCTGGGTGGGATGGGTGCGTTCAAAGTGCGAAAATTCAGGGGGAATTTGGCTGTTGACGGCGTTGTTGGGCTGCGGCAGACTTGCTGAGTGGTGTCGCCGCATGGTCTAACGGCAGGAAACGGTGGTTTTTGGGCCGGGGCTGCAATGGCGAGGGTGCTTGCATCTCCTATCCGCCGACGTGGATTTGTGTAGTTCTGTCAAGGTTCCAGGGACTTGCAGTGCCAACGGCAAGTGCGTGGCCAGCCAAGGGTAATCTGGGTTTAGTTGCCTCAGGTGCAGTGGGAATTGCTTACAATGCACGATTTTCGGCGGGATTCAGTTGAAGTATTGGTTGGCGTTTTAGCCGTGGCCGAGACGCCGTTGGCTTGGGGTGCCGGTTGGCGCTCGCCCGAATTGGCGGCGCAGGCCCAAGCGGGTGTCGATTATTGCGAGAGGTTTTTCATGGGCCAAGCAGAAGCGCAACACGCGGCGGCCCGGCTCGCCGCCATTTTGGAGCGCGAAAATCTGCCCTACGCCATGATTGGGGCGCTGGCGCTGAACGAATACGGGCACCGGCGGGCGACAGTCGACGTCGATTTGGTGATGACCGAAGCGAACCTGCAGATTTTCAAGGCTAAGTACTTGGGCAACGGTTACGCCGAACGCGTGGTCGGCACCGGCAAACTGCGCGATACCGAGTTGGGCGTCAACGTCGATGTCCTGAGCACTGGGCGCTTTCCCGGCGACGACAAGCCCAAACCGATTGCATTTCCCGACCCGGCGCTGGTGGCCATTCGCGGGCAGCCGTTTGCGATGTTGCCGATCCACCTGTGGGTGGAGCTCAAGCTGGCGTCTGGGATGGTGGCCGCGCACCGGGGTAAGGATCTCGTTGATGTGCAAGAGCTTATCAAAAGCGCGGGGCTGCCTTGGGAATTCGTGGATAAGCTGGATCCTTGGGTGCGCGCGAAGTTCGCTGAGTTGTGGGAGCTGGCGCAAGTCGTGGGGCCTTGGGATGGGTGAGACGTGCCCGCATTGACAGCACCGACGCCCAGCACGCCATCGGTGCGTGGCTCAATTGACTGCACTTGGCCCTCGTCTGGTGAGGGCGGAGTGGACCGGGAGTTGCGTGCGCCTGGGATGGCGAGGGTGCTTGCATCTCCTATCCGCGATCGCGTGGACGATCATTCCGAAGGTGTATTTGCCGCTTCCCGAGCACGGCGGCGACTTCCGCGCATGTCGTCTCTCCTCGACGGTGCGGCCGGTGTCAAGTGGGTCAGTTCGCAACCGCAGAACCCGTCGTGTCATAGGGTGCCGGCAAGCAGGAGCTCGAGACGGCGCTGCTCGTGGCGTACTGCATCTTCGTCGACGACCGGGCGCAGGCGTTCCATTCGGGCGAGGTGAACGTGCCGCTCCACGAGGGCGCGCTGCGCGAGGACGCGATCGCGGGCAGCCTCGGCGACGTCCTGACCGACCGGACGCCGGGGCGCCGGAGCGAGATGGCGATCTCGCTCTTCGACTCGACCGGGCTCGGGGTGCAGGACCTCGCCGTGGCCCGCCTCCTGCTGGCGCGGGCGCGCGCGGCAGGTCGGGATCGCAGTGCCGTTTGTCGGGTGAGCCGAAGTCCGGTATCCTTAGAGGATGCCCAACTCGGACTCGACCTCGGACTCGGACTCGACCTCGGACTCGGACTCGACCTCGGACTCGGACTCGGACTCGACCTCGGACTCGGACTCGACCTCGGACTCGGACTCGACCTCGGACTCAGACTCGCGCCGGCGCGTCTTGGCACCGACGAGGCTGCTGGCGGGGCAGGGCTGATGCCGTCGCTCCGCATCTCCTTGAAGGGCCTGTATTCTGGCGAGGACCTGCGGCGCGCGCTGCTGTCCGTCGCGGGAGCGCTCCAGTCACGCCCGCAACTGCCCCGCTGGCCTTCCCGTTCGTCGTGGGGATCGGCACCCTGTTACGAGGCCATCTCCGTGGCGGGAGACGCCGAACTTCGAGAGCGCGTCTGGGTCAGCGGCAATATAGAGGACGGTCCTCCCGAGGAGCGCCGCCCGACCTATAGTTGGGAGGTCACGCTGTGGGTGCTCACGGCCGACGATTTCGTGACGCTGCGGACGGGCGGCGGTGGAAGTGGTCTCTCCGGTTATTCTCTGGGCATCGACGTCGATCTGACCAGGGCTGGCTCGTTCGACACGATTAGGGAGGCGCTGGCGGGTTCGATGCCGGAGCTGCACGACCTGTCCGATCTGGCAGACGTCGTCGCACGCAACGTCGAGGCCCTCGGAGCCTCCGACGTGGCCCTCG
>SHZD01000292.1 GCA_009692465.1 Myxococcales bacterium | reverse complement strand
AGAACCTGGCTCAAATTTGAACAAGACCTGCTATTTCAGGGGTGACACATGTCTCTGCGGACCTGCCACAGCCGGTGGCACTCGGTCTCAGGGCGGTGCGCCCGACGGCCGACGCGCACGCAACACACCAAGGGCACCGGCATGGCGCAGTGCACGCGCAGCGACATCCCGTGGGTCCAAGCCGGCGGTCTTGGTGGAGCGGCAGGGGTGGGTGCGCCTGCGCCCGCCGTGACAGCAGCAAGCTGGGGCCCGCGGCCTGGCCGTCCACCAACACGCGACGCGAATGGCCATAGCCAAACCAGCCGCAGCTGGCTTGCGGCAGCAACAACCCGTTTCAGCCTGTGCTAGTCCTTGGTGGCGACGACAGACCGATGCGCCGCAATCACGTCCAAACCGATCTGCGCCGAAGCAAGCCAGCGGTAGATCTGCCGACGGTCGCGGTGGAGGGCCTCGGCGATCAAGCGAATGTCGCCGCGGTGCTGGGCGAGCAAAGCCAGCAAGTCGGCGCGCGGTGGAGATTGCGACAGCACATGGCGCTTGGGGTCCGTTGCGCGCGGCGGGGGTGCTGGCAGCGGCAGTGCCCCCGGGCTGGCCGCCGATGGCGGTTCGGTCTGGGTCGCGAGGGCCTCAAGCCAAGGTCCGTCAGGCAAGTCACTCAACCCCAAGCCAGTTTTACCCAAGCGCTCGTCGAGCTGCACCAGCAGGCGCCGCAACTCGCGCAAGTTGTCGCGCCACGGCGCCAGCGCCAGCAATTCGACGACATCGGCATCCAGGGCGTCGCTCCAACTGGCGAAGCCCTGGCGTGGCTTGCGCACGGCGTCAGCCAGCGCGATGAGGTCGGCGCGGCGCAGGCGCAACGGCGGGATGGCGACCGTGTGACCCAGCAACCGCGCCAACAGGTCTTGCCGAAAGCGGCCGGCGACGACCGCGCCTGGCAAGTCGATGTGCGTCGACGCCACCACCTTGACGTCGAGCGCGATGTCGACGTTGGCCCCCACGCCGCGGACGATGCGGTCCTCGATGACGCGCAAGAGCTTGGGCTGTTGGGTCGGCAGCAGGTCGCCAATCTCGTCTAGGACCAACGTGCCGCCGTTGGCCTCGCGAAACCGGCCCGGTGCTGCGGCAACTGCGCCGGTAAAGGCGCCGCGCGCGTGGCCGAACAGTTCTGCCTCAAACAGCGCTTCTGGCAGGGCGGTCACGTTGACGCGCACCAGCGGGCCCTTGCGACCCGACAGGCGGTGGACTTCGACCGCGGCCAACTCCTTGCCGGTGCCAGTTTCGCCGCCGAGCAGGACCGGCAGCAAGTCCGCGCTCGCCGCATGCAGCGCGGCGCGCACGGCGCGCGCAGCAACCGACACGCCCGGAACAGCCGCAGTACTGCGTGCATAACCACTGTGCAGTTGCGGGTCGAGTTCGAGGACGAGCACGGTGTCGCCGACGCGCAGCACCGCACCCGAGCCGACATGGCCGCTGCCAACCTTGTGGCCGTTGGCGTAGGTGCCGTTGCGGCTGCGGATGTCGCAAACTGCCACAGTGTCGTCGCCCACGACCGTGAGTGAGGCATGGTTGCGCGACAAAAGGGCGTCATCGATGCAGATGGCGCTTGCAGCGGGGTCGGGCCGACGGCCCAACACCGTAGTGCCGGGGGGCAGTTCGATGACCTGCCCGACATGACGTGGGTCCGCCGAGGCCAGGACATGCAGCCGCCACACCGCCGACGGCCGGTGCCTGCGTGTGCGGTTCAGCCGCGGCGCGGTGGTAGTCGATGGGTCGATAGGCGCGGTCACGATGCCTCCGACACTGTGCTGTAGCGTCAGATAGTTCGCCATGCTACAATGGCTACTCCCTCTTGTCCTGTGTTGCGATGCCGCGAGTTCGAGCCCTGCCAGCGCTGCGTGTGTGTCCCGAGTGCGGCACGCGTGGTGCGGCCACCGTCTGCACGCAAGACGGTACGCCGACGATGGCAGCCGAAGCCGGTCCTTCAGCCGACCCAGCGCCCGGCCAACTCATTGGCGGGCGCTATTTGCTTGGCGAACCTTTGGGCAGGGGTGGCTTTGGCGTGGTGTATGACGCCACGCACACTGGCACGCGGCAGCCCGTTGCCATCAAAGTCCTGCACCGCGATGGCGACGATCACGTTGCGACGCGCCGGTTTTTCCGCGAGGCGCGCGCGACCGCCGGCCTGGACGACCCCCACATCGTGCGGGTGCTCGACGTGGGGGTGCTCGGTTCGGGCGCCATCTACATGGCCATGGAGCGGCTGCGCGGCCAGACCTTGGAGCAGTTTCTCCAGCCAAGCGCTGGCAATGCGGGCGTCCTGACCGAGACACAAGCCCGCACGCTGGCACAGCAAGTGCTGCAGGGCTTGGTGGTCGCCCATCGCAGCGGCTTGGTGCACCGCGACATCAAACCAGCCAATCTGTTCTTGATCCAGGCGACACAAGGGCAGCAAGCCACGCTGCACGTCAAGATTGTTGACTTTGGCATCGCGTGGCTGGAGGGCTCCAACCTGACCGAGTCGAGCAGTGTCGTAGGTTCACCCAACTGGATGAGCCCAGAGCAGTGCGAAGGCCTGCCGATCGACGCGCGCAGCGATATCTACTCGCTTGGCGCGGTGTTGTTTCGCTGCCTTGCGGGTCGCCCGCTGTTTGGCGACGGCTCGCCGATGTCGGCGATGTACCGCCACGTCCACGAAGCGCCGGAGCCGTTGCAACGCGCGGCTTTGCAGCCGGTGTCGCCGCAGTTTTGCGACGCAGTCGGCCGCGCGCTGGCCAAGCGCCCGCAAGACCGATTCGCCGATGCGCAGGCCATGCTCGATTGCCTGCATGCACTGCCAGCAACACGGCTGAACCCGGACGCGCAGGACCTGCCCGCGGCGCCAACGAACGACCGCACGCCCATCCCCGACACAGTCGCGGGCGCGCGCCCAGCGCTGGACGGACTCGCCGGCAGCGCGCCAGCGTGGCTGCGCAACACCACACGCCCAGAGGCGATAGCGCCGCGGCCGCCGGGCGGGCGCGACCCTCTCGCCGCAATGCCCGGCAGCGACGCAGTCGCCAGCAACGGCAACCGAGCGGCCGCCTTTGCGCTGGCGTTGGCCGTGCTGGCGGCGCTCGCCTGGGTCGTGCTGGAATACACGACGGCAAATTCCGATGCGGCAGTGCCACCGGCGAGCAGCGCCCCGCAGCCACCGTAATCGAGCAGCACAGCGGCTTCGATGTGAGCCGGCGGCCGGCTTGCTTGCGGCAACCGGGCAACTGTCAGTGCGTTACAGATCTCAAGGCATTGGTGCCAGCCCGCGTATCAGGAGCTTGCTCCGAAGCGCCGACACAGTCGCGTCGGCGGCGACCGACGGCGCAGGCGGCAGCGCCTGACCCAGGGTCCCCGCCGCCGACCGCGCCGCACACGCCTGTGCGCGCGTCACCGTGTCGCCCCAGACATCGTAGGCGACTTGTTCGCCGCCGATGTTGGCCACGGCGATGCGCCCCACTGCGGCGCCAAGGCGCAGCCGCCAAGCGGGCTGACCGCGAGCGACCAGACCTAGGTCCAGTGCGGCACTGGCCGCCAACATGGTGCTGGCGGCGCCCTGGATCGCGTCGTTGGCGCCTGCGCTGTCGCTCGCCACGAACAGCCGGGCGCCATCGAGGCCAACAGCGGGCACCAGCCCGTGGTCGAGCGCCACGGCGTCGAGGGCTGCGGTCCATGCCAGCGATTCGGCAACCAAGGCGTGGGCGGGCAGGCCGCGCGCCAGCTCAACTTGACCAGCAGGGTCCGGCACCACCACGTGCATGAGCTGCCAAGTCACGCGAGCACCTGTGGGCGGTTGGCCACCGGTTAGCGGCAAAGTTGGCTCGAGCAGCACGCGCTCGAGCTCTCCAATTCGGGCAGCATCTCGTTGCTGCTCAGCGGCGTACGCGGCAATCCGCCGCGCCTGCTGCCACGCCTCGCGCCGCACGGCATCGGCGACATAGACGAGAAACGCAGAGACCAGCCCCGCGGTGACCACATCATTGAGGCTGTAGCGGCTCCGCGGCGTCGTCAGCGACAACCCGGTGAGCGCTCCTGTCGCGACCAGCGTGGCGTAGGCCAGCGCCAGGAGGCCCCACGACACCCGCCGCGGCAGCGGGATCGCTGGCCCAACCAAGATCAGCAAGATGAAACCGCCGACGTAGACGGTGTCGCCGCCCGACAAGCCGGTAATCGCCGCGCCGGCGACCTGCAGCCAGCCCAGCAGCAACGTGGCGGCCGCCGCGGGCCGCATCGGACGCCCTGGCAAGCGGCCCAGAGTCAGGACGAGCAGCGCCACTGCGCTCAAGCTGAGCCGCAGCACCGGCAGCTCGGTGCGTTCAGGGTGCACCGACCTGTCCAGCCACAAGTACGGCAGCCACGCCGTCAGGCACAGCACCGCACTCGGCACCAGCACGATGCCACATTGGCGGTCCAAGTTCTCGGCATACGACTGCGCGGGTGGCGCACCAAACGCCAGCATGCGCCACCAATTGTCCATCCGCTGCAAGCCGACCATGCCGTTGCCCTCCGCGAGTCCCTCCGCGAGTCTGCAGTCGATGCTAGCACATCAGGGCGCTGGACCCGCACTGCGGGCAGCCAACGGCAGCAGGTCTGTATGCAAGACCAGCAGTGAAGGCGTCGGAGCAAACGGGGTACGGTCCGAAGCACCCATCGCCAAACCTCCCTTACCGCCCGCCGGACCACCCGACAACGGCGGGATCGCGCTTTGCGCCCACTTGCCAGCCGCCGGCATGCCTCGTTTTCCTGTCGATTTAGCCTTTAAAACAGCGGATAGGAACTGCAAGCGCCCTAGCCATTCCAGCCCCAACCAAAAAACCGCCATTTCGCGCCACCAGACCATCCGAACTCACCACTTCGCCAGTCTGCCGCAGCCCAATCTCGCCGTCAGCACCCAAATTTCCCTCGAATTTTCGCCATTTGAACGCCGCTATCACGCAGCTATCCCGCCCGGCGCCAGCAAATGCCCTGGCCTCAGGTCAAAGACGATTCAATCTAAAGAATGAGTGGAGAGGAGGCGTCACCTCGGTTCTGGTGACGCCGCGGGACTTGCTCATCCGGGCGTTGGCGCAGATTCCGTTGTCTGGACGGCCATCCATTCGGTACTATGGATGTTTTGCACCGAATGCAGCCGACCGC
>SHZD01000061.1 GCA_009692465.1 Myxococcales bacterium | reverse complement strand
GCGAGGCGGAGGCACTCTGACGACTGAGGCGCACTTGTAGTGCGTCGCAAGGTGGAAGAGGGCTGACAACAAAGCATGGCGGGGTCGATGAGTCCAGCGAACTCATCGACGGGTTACGCGCAGCAGGCGTTTGAAGATAAACACCCTCTAAGCTCTCGTCCTCGAAGGCCGACTCGCCGTTGCTGTGTTGCGCAGCCTGATCGAGCAATTCGCGGACAACTGCTGCGGCCAGCGCTGCCGAAGAGTGGGCCCAACCACCCGGCTTGGGCCAGGCAAATCTTGGGCACGCTAGGTTTTGGCCGGCGCGCTCAGAATTCGTTCTATCTCGACCACCGCTTCCGTTTGCGCCCGAACCCGCTCAGCTTCCTCTGTCGCGTCAGTCGGCGCTTTGAGGTAGTCGCCCAATTCGGTACGTTCACGCAGCACGTCCAGCTGATCGAGGACCTCGGCGGGGATGGTTCGGCGGTCATAAGCATCGGCGATCCCCGGGGCACCCTGGGCAATTGCCACCGCTTGTCTCAACAATAACGCGCGCTTGAGGGACTCGCAGGCCCGGTCGAGCCTGTTGGCCTGCACCAATACTTGCTTGCCAGCGTCGGTCGCAGCCAAAGGCTGCCGTTGCCAATCGTCGCAGGTGCGCTGCAGGTCCGTGCGCGCGCGATCGAGACGGGCGAGTTCCTGTTCAGCCTGCCGATCACCGAGCGAACGCCAGGTTGCCAACGCCGGCTGCAGTTGGTTTTGCCATTGGACCAAGGTAACCCGCCATAATTCTGTGGCAAGCCGCTCGTGGTGGCGCACTGAAGCCTGCGCGGCGGCGTCGAGAACGTCCAAGGCCCCGGAGGCCTGTTCGGCGGGCAGTTCGGCGCTCAGTTGCGCACGCAGAGCGGCAATGCGCAGACCGCTGGCGTTGAGTGTCGCGATGCGCCGATGCAGATCATCCCGCACCGCTAGCACCGAGCGCGGTCGCTTGGCGTCCACACTGTGCTCGAGCCAGCGCGGGCCATAGGTCCGGCCGACGCGACTGCCAACCAAGGCTGCAGCCGCAATGGCGCACGCCGACAACACTGGGCTGGACCAGCCAACGGCAGCCGCCGCGAAGGAGGCGACCGCGGCGGTGGCCATGCCCAAGCCAATGCCAGCAAACGCGCACAGTTCAGCGCCCGGCCCCAACGACATCAGGCGGATCCGCCACCGGTGCAACGGTCCGGCGATGCCACAAATTGGACAATGCGCCGCCCTAACCACGACCCACGCCGCACAATGCCGACACGAAGCGTGGGTGCGCGGCGCGGTGCCGGCGGGATCGGGGTTCATGGCTTGGGCAGTTGTTTGCGCTGGACGACGGCTATCAGCAGGGCTGCTGTCGCCACTTCGACCACAAACGACAACAAGAAGCCCAAATGCAAGACCCGATGGGCGATAATGCCGCCGCCCACCGAACCGGCAACCCCGTAGCCCAGCGTGGCCAGCCAACTCATGGGTTGCGCACTAGGCAACAGGCGACGGGCCAGCATGCCGACCCCGAGCCCGACCAGCAGGGTCCATGCCAGACCCCACATCGCGCCAATGAGCTTAAGACCCACGACAATGGCCAACACCACCACCACGACAACTACCGCAGATTCCATGCCTATTCTCCCGTGGCGAACGCCAGTTGCTGCCAGTGCCCTTGGTCAGCGGGACCGCGACAGGCCCAAATTTCGCGCTGCTGCGGGATGCAGACCACCACGCTATTGGTCGTGGTGCCCTGGGCATCCTCGGCCAAGCGGCTGATGCTGTCGACGCCGTCGCTGCGATCGGCGAACAGCGCTTGCATGGTGCCTAAATCATGGTCAGTCCGCTCGGCAATGCGCTGCCCCAGCCGCCCAAGCCGGGCCAAGCTGGAGGCAGTCGGCGGCTCGCCTTCGATTGCGCTGTGTTCGGCCACAAGGCAGTGGTTGGTGCGCAGGAGCGCAGCCGAGCCAGCGTCGCGGCGCACTGCAGTGGTTGGGGTGGTTTCCCATTCCGCCAGATGGTCGCGGTCGGCGAGCCAGTAGGTGTGGGCCGCGGCGCGGGGAGCGGTGGTACAAATCTGCGCAGCCGCGGCAAACCCATTAGAATTGAGCATCTTGTGCAAGATCCCCATGTAGCCGATGCCCGACCGCGAACCGGCAGTCTTGACATTGGTGGTGCCAACGGCCAGCCCCGTTTCGTTCATGCCGACTAGCGACAGGCATCCGGTGCAAGTGACACTCCACGTTTGCGGTCCGCGGACGGGCTGACGGTGAATGGCGACCACGTAGTCGAGGTCTTGGGGATTCAGATCCCACGTTTGGGCGGCAATCGCAGCCCCTGACCGGGTCAGTTGCGCCGGCACCAGCACGGCTGAGCAGCCCTCGGCGTCGGCGCGCAGACCGTGGTGCGGATTCTTTGGGTGGCCTGTGCCAAAGACCACCACATCGCGCACGTCGGTCATGTTGGCGGCGGTGTACAGTTCATCCACGCCGACACCGGCGCCATTGGCAATGCCGGCGTGCTCGGCGAAACCGTCGGGATCCCACGTTTGATAGGCGTGCAGGCAACCACGCCCCGCATCGATCAGCGCCGCAATGGTCACTGCTCCCGGAGTGGGCGACACACTGGCCCCCCACACCAAGGCCGCCTGCAAACGCATGGCGACGAAGTCTTGAATTTGATTGCGCAACTGGCGACCGTGGGCCTCGCCCATCTGGGTAGGCGTACCTGCGACAACGATGCGGGGCAAGTCTAGTTTTTGCATGATCGTGGGCACCCATGGATCAGGAGTAGAACATTGGCCATAATTATGAATTTACTTATTATTTATGCAAAACGCGCAATCCAGTCAGTCCGCTCAGTCTTTGGGCACGGCAACCATGACAAAACTAGCGCGACCGGCGCGCCACACCAACAAATTCACCTCGCGATCAGGCTTTAAGGCCTTGTGCAGGGCAGACACACTGCGCGTCGCCTGGCGATCGACTTCCAAAATTACGTCGGCGCGGCTCAGGCCGGCCGCCTCGACTGCCGATCCGTCGGCAACATCTAAAATAACAACGCCTTGCAGCTCAGCGGGATAGGCAAATGTGGCGCGCAGAGTGGCATCGATGTCGGCGACCTGCATGCCGGCGATTGTTGTTGAAGTCCCCGCTGGTGGTGGAGAACCTGCCGGTGGCGCTGGTGGTGGCCCTGCAGGTGCAGGATCGCTGGCGACTGGGGCGCCGGCCTGGCCGACGCGCCGAGGATCGGGAGCTTCTGCCAGCAGGACTTCAATCGTCAATGCCTTGCCTTGACGCCACAGTTCAATGGCAACCTTGGCCCCGGCGCCAGCTTGGCCAATCGCATTGCGGAAATGCTGGGCGCTGTCGACGGTCGTCTTGCCGACTTTGAGGGCGACATCGCCGCGTTGCAGTCCTGCCCGCTGCGCCACCGAATCGACGTGCACATCGGCGATCAGCACGCCGTGCGGCTGCGGGACCCCAAAATACTTAACTAATTCTGGGGTTAAGGTCTGAATCGCCACGCCGAGCCAGCCACGGACCATCCGGCCATTTTGGAGCAGGCTGCGCATGATCGGCCGCACCATGTTGCTTGGAATGGCGAAACCGATGCCTTGACTGCCGCCCGACGACGAAGCGATCGCCGTGCTAATCCCGATCAGCTCGCCGCGCAAATTGACTAACGCTCCGCCAGAATTGCCCGGGTTAATGGCGGCGTCAGTTTGGATAAAGTCCTCATAATCCGCGATGTTGACGTCGGCGCGGCCCTTGGCGGACACGATCCCGAGGCTGACCGACTGGGCCAAGCCAAACGGACTGCCGATGGCCAGCACCATTTCGCCCAGCCGGACCTTGTCGCTGTCGGCCAGTGGCAGCGGCCTCAACGCCGAGACATCGCCCTGCAAACGCAGCACGGCCAAGTCCGAGCGCGGATCGGCGCCGATTAATTGCGCTGAGAACTCCCGGCCATCGGCCAAACGCACCCCAATTGCACTGGCACCCTCGATGACATGATTGTTGGTCAACACCACGCCGTCGGCCGAGACGATGACGCCCGAACCCAACGACGACGCCGCCTGCTGTTCGCGGTCACCGCTGCCTAAGCCCCACAGGCGGCGAAAAAACTGTTCGTCGCGCGACGGCCGTTGCAGCGTGACTTTGGTCGTTGAAATATTGACCACCGATTGCACGGCAGCTTCCGCCACGTCGCTCAAGGTCGACGATTGGGCGACCGTAGCCAGCGCGCGGTGACTGGCAGGCGGCGGCAATTGCAGCGAAGGCGCAACTGCTGGCGCAATGGCAGTGGGGGCCGTGGCAGATGAATGGGCCCGCCAAGCCAAGGCGAGCGCTGCAGCCGCCACTGCGAGGGCGCTGATCGCAACCAGCCACGGACCTTTGGAATGTGCCATGAACTCCTTATCTTGAGTACCAAGAACCCAACGAGCCCACGGCGACGCACCGGCGACCCACGGGCGACCCACGGGCGACCCACGGGCGACCCACCGGCGCATGCAGCCCACGTTGTGAAGCGAGCGCAAACAGAATGCAAGTGTGGTAGCGTGGCCGACCTCTGGGAGCGCTCGCCACATGGCCAACACCGCTGTCAATCCACTCATGCCCACGCCGACCATTTTGCCTCTGCCGCCGCAGATCGCCGCGCTGCCGTCGATTGAACTGGTGGAAGATTTCAGGCGGACCCAGATCTGCGTGCCCGGTTACGCCACCTCGACCTACGGCAAACTGCGGCGAGCCATGGGTCGCGGCTACCTGCAGCGCAATGGCTGGCGAGTAGTGGGGGCGCTGCCTGATGTGCCACGGGTGGTGCTGGTGTGCGCCCCGCATACCTCGAATTGGGACTTTGCGATAATGGTCGCCTTGATGCGGGCCGTGGACATTGACCCGGTATGGGTCGGCAAGGACACCCTGTTTCGGCCACCGTTTGGCAAATTGACTCAGGCTTTGGGCGGCATCGCCGTGCAGCGCGGGGCCAAGGCCAACCAAAGCCAAATGATCGCCGATGCTTTGCAGCGCTTTGATCAGTGCATGCTGGCGATTGCCCCCGAAGGCACGCGGCGGCTGGCCAAGCGCTGGAAGTCCGGATTTTGGCATATCGCTAAAGCTGCCAAGGTCCCGATAGTGCTTGGGTTTGTCGACTACAACCGCAAGCTGATTGGCTTTGGTCCAATTATTGAGCCAGGCGAAACCATCGAAGCGGATTTTGGCCAAATTGAGGCGTTTTACGCAGGCGTGTTGGGTAAATTCGCCGCGCAGCAGGGACCAGTTACTCTGCAAGCGCAGAGCTAGCGGCCGCTATTTTGCCACAGCCAAGCACTTCGAATTCTGTGTGGCGGCGCGCAGTCAGAGCTGTGCGCACCGAACCGCAGCGACTGGCAACGGCGACCGCTGCGCTGGTGCTGTTGGCGGTCAGTGCCTTAGCTTGGCTGGCGCTGGCGCGACCGCAGCTGCAGGCGTCTGCCCGCGCGGCTGCAGGCGCGGCGGTGGCCGATCCCGCGGCCAATGTGGCCTTTGAAGGTGAGCGCCGAGCGCAGGCCCTGCTCGATCTGCAGCAATTTCGCGTGGGTTCGCGAGCGCTCAACCTACTGCGCCAGCGCTACGTCGATCCGGACAAGTTTAGGCCGCGCTTGATGGTGGAGGCCGCAGCGCAAGCGGTCGCCCACGTGGTGCCCGAGATGCTGGTGGATGTCACCGCTCAAGACGCCAAGGAGCAACCGTTGGCGCTGGAGGTGCGGATCGGCGACGCCCATCTCCAGCTCGATCTGCGGCAAACGCAGGACCTATTTGCGGTCAATTGGCACTTGCTGCGGCTGGCCCAGTTTGCCGCCGATGCCTTGCCGGCCGAAGTGTCGGCGGAAAAAGTCCAATACACCGCGCTCAACGGCGTGTTGTCGACGCTCGATCCGTATTCGCGTCTGCTCGATCCGGACCAGTGGCGCGACATGCAGACCAATACTGGCGGTAACTTTGGTGGTTTGGGGATTGTCATTCTGCCGGTTGACGGCGTGCTGACCGTGCAAAGTGTGCTGCCGGGGTCGCCAGCGGCTAAGGCTGGCATGCAACCTGGGGACCGGATTACCCAAATCGATGGTGAGGACACCGTCAACATGACCGTAGATGCCGCCGTTGAGCGGTTACGCGGCGAGGTCGGCACCACCGCTCGTCTGGTCATGTGGCGCAAGGGGTGGGAAAAACCCCAGCCGGTGGCCGTGGTTCGCGCCGTCATTCACTTGCAGTCCGTCGAATCCAAGGTGCTCGACAACGGGGTCGGCTACGCCAGAATCAAGAACTTTCAGCGCGGCACCGCGTTGGAACTAGGCGAAGCGGTCGACGATTTGCGGCGAGCGGGGGCCCATCCCGCGTTGGTGCTTGATTTGCGCGACAATCCGGGCGGGCTGTTGGACGAAGCGATTCGGGTGTGCGACTTGTTCATCGCTGCGGGTCCGGCGGTGACGACCGTGACCAGTGGCCAGCTTCGCGATGTCCGGTTGGTGACCGGCAACGGTCGATTTGTGCACCTGCCACTGGCGGTGCTGGTCAACGGCCATTCGGCCAGCGCCTCGGAAGTGGTTGCCGGCGCACTAAAATATTCGGATCGGGCCATCGTGGTCGGCGAGCAGACATTTGGCAAAGGTTCTGTGCAAGTGCCGTTTGAGGTCGACGACGGCGCGCTCAAATTGACGGTCGCCAAATACCTAGTGCCCGGCGATTTGTCGATTCACGGCAAGGGCATCGCCCCCGATATCGGCATCCAGTTTGTGTCGGCGACCCGTGAGCAAGTCAGCTTGTTTGGCGGGCCCAAGTACTCGCGGGCGACGCGGCGGGCGCGGGTGGCGATGGACGCTCAACCACCAGAACCACCTAAAATCTTGCTCAAAGTGCTGTTGCCCGATGGCAGTGAGCGCAGCGAAGCTGATGCCGAAACGCCGGCCGAAGTGATGGAACGCGAGCCACGCCAGCGGGCGGCGGCCATCTTGCGGCGGGTCGGCCAACCGCAAGCGGCCAAGATGGTGCAGGCAGCCAGCGCCGACGTGGGCCAAATGGCGCGCGACGATGACGCCCAGCTGGTGGCCCACCTCAAGAAGCAGGCGATCGACTGGCGGGCCACGGAGCCGGTGGCCGATCCGCAGCTGCGGGTGCAAATTGTCAATGGCGATCGCGGCTTGGACGCTGAGGCCGGCGAAATCCTGCGGATGGCGGTGACGCTGACCAACCTCGATAGCGTGGCGCTCAACCGTCTGCACATTCAAACCCGCAGCGATGATGGCGCTTTTGACGGCCATGAACAGCTGGTCGGCCGCTTAGAGAGCGGGCAATCGCGGACGGTGCCTCTGTCGATTCGGGTGTCAATTCGCCATGGTACGCTGCAAGTGCCGATTGTGGTGGCGGCGGCGCAGGATGGTCACTTGCTGCAGCGCACCGATACGGCCCAACTGCGGGTAAAGGGCAAACCATTGCCAGAATTTGCCTGTCAATTGGAGCTGGAAGACACTCCAATCGGCGCCGCACCGCCGACGGGACCGGTCGATGGCGCGCTGCAGCCCGGCGAGACGGCGCGCCTCGTCGTGCGGGTGAGGAACAGCGGTCAGGGCATGTCCCAAAGCACTGTGGTCAAGTTGCGCAGCTTGTCGGGGCAGCGCTTGCATTTGACCGACGGTCGAGCGCGGATCGGCCCGTTGACCGCTGGGGCCAGTGGTGAGGTGCGCTTGCCGGTGCGCGGTGTCGATTTGGAGCCCAAGGTGGCTGGCCGCAGCCGCGCTGGCGACTGGGAGCCGGCTCGGGTGGAATTGACGATTGCCGATGAGACCTTGGGCATTGAACGCGTCCAAGTTGCGCTGCTGCCGTGGGCGCGCAACGCGCTGGCTCAAGCCCCAGCGGCGGCGCGGACGGCGGCATTGGCCTTGCGGCCGACAGGGTGGGACGAAGCGCCGCAAGTGAGCTTTATTCAAGGAAAAGTTGCAGTGGGTCTCGGTAGCTCTGACCATTGTTGGTACGACATCGCCGCGCAAGTCGATTTCGGCGCAGACGCAGCGCCGCGGTTTGCCACGGCCAGCGTCGGCGGGACCAAGCAGTTTTACCAGAGCGGCAACGGCGCACACACGCTGGCGATTGCCCCACGGTTGCGTTTAGACCCCGGCTTGAACGTGGTGGCGATTGCCGCACAAGCAGGTGCGCGCCGCAGCCCGGATCGGCTGGTGTTGGTGCATTGCGCGGCCAAGCCCGCACCGTAACTCTGGACAAACTGGACTGCCACAGCGCCGATACCTTTGGCCAATTGCGCAGTCAGGCAACTAGTGCGCCCGCTACAAAAACCAAGTACACTCCTTGGCGCGTCGTGCAATCGCGCTACTGCACCCGGAGAACCGTCGCCTATGCTTTGTCCAACCTCGCTCACCCCAGCAGCCCTTTTGCGCAGCCCGACGCGCTCGACGGCTGGTTTGTCCGTGCTTGTTCGGCTTAACCACGTTTGTGCGCGCTGGTTCGCCGCTGCTTTGTTGGTCGGCGTCAGCGCCCCTGCCACCGTGTGGGCCGATGCCGCCGAGCAAGAAGAGTACGAACGCAAAAAGAAGCAACGCGAAGAGGCCGACAAAGCCCGCGCCGCCGCGACCATTCAAGAGTCCGATGAGCAACGCGAAGCGCGCGAACGCATTGAGAAGAAGGAAGCCAACACCGTGGCGGCCAAGAATAAATTCGCTGCGGCAGCGGCGGCGGCGGCCAAACGCCAAAATGACCGCGGCTTGGAGTACATGGAGCAAGCGTGGTTGCTCGATCCAACAGCGATGGACTACCCGCTCAATACCGCCTTATTTGCCAAAGCGCTGAACAGAATTGAGTTGGAGTTCAAGGCTTTGGCCGCGGTCAAAGTGTTGGCCAAGAAGAACTTGGCCACGCTCGATCCGTCCCACCCCAAGCGCGACTACTTCGAAGAGGCGCTGGCGACGTCGAATTTGCGCTTGGAAACGCTGCGTTCAAAGCTTTCGGTTGGCACTCTCAAAATCCAAGTTGACCCGGGTAGCTGCGAGATTTTCGTGGAAGGCGCGTTCGCGGGCATTGGTTCTGGCGAAATGGAAACGATGACCGGTCAACGCAAAATTGAAACCAAGTGCATCGGCTATACCGATTTTGAGAAGTTCGAGAACGTGCGCGAGGGCGACCCGACCACCACTAGGGTCAAACCGACCGCAATTCCGTACTTTGGCCGACTGGTGCTCAAAGTCAACGAGGCCGATGGCGTCACTGTCTACCTCGATGACAGCGTAGCCCAACAGCGATTGGCCGAAAAACCGACTAAAGAGGGCGCAATCACCGGTTTGGGCACCAAAGAGCAACCATTTGTGATGGCGGCGCGCAAGTGGATCGTGCGCTTCCAAAAAGACGGTTTTGACCGCTGGCATCGCCGCATCGACGTTCGCCGCGACCAGACGACCACTTTGGAGGCCAATTTGGAGTCGTTGGCCAACTTGGACGGCACGATGGGCGCTGATAAGCCTAGCGCCAAGCCCGGTGACAAAGCCAGTGACAAGCCCGGTGACAAAGCCAGTGACAAGCCCGGTGACAAAGCCAGTGACAAGCCCGGTGACAAAGCTGGTGACAGGGCGAGCGACAAGCCCGCCGCCGCGCCCAAGTAGCCGGTCGATACCCCGGCTGCGATGACCAGAACTGCCTCAGAGCAAGCGGAACGTTCGCACCACCGCCAAAGCGCGCTGGCGGCAGCTTTGCAGCCGGTGGTCGCGTTTGGCCGGCTGACCAAAGACACGCTGTGGCACATGGTGTTCAGTCGCCGCGAAAAAGGGGCGGTGGCCAAGCAGTTGTATGCCATCGGCAACCAATCGGTGCTGTTCATTACGGTAACGATTGGCTTCTTGGGGATGATTCTGGTCTATCAGGTCTCGACCCAAGTGGCTCAAATTCTGCCTGATTTTTCGATGATTGGCCGAGCGTTTCTGCAGATCATGATCAAAGAGTTTGCGCCGACGATTTCGGGCTTGATGATCGCGACTCGGGTAGGCTCGGGGATCGCCGCCGAGATCGGTTCGATGGTGGTGACTGAACAAGTCGACGCTCTGCGCATGTGCAACGCCGATCCGGTCAACTACCTGATTACTCCGCGGTTTATGGCCTCTGGGCTGATGATGGTGTGTTTGACGATCTACGCGGTCTTGATTGGCGAAACGACTGGGATGCTCACGGGTTATCTGGGCTTTGGCATCCATCCGGAGACGTTCTTGTCGCTGCAGATGGTGACCAAAGCCGACGTCATCAGTGGCTTGGTCAAGGCCTTTGCCTACGGCTGCACGATTCCGTTGATTGCCGGCCAAGCCGGCTTAGAGGCAACTGGCGGTTCCGAAGGCGTGGGCTGGGCGACGACGCGCTCGGTGGTCAATGCGTCGTTTGCGGTGGTGGTGCTCGATTTCGTAATCTCCGGGGCGATTTTCTTGATTTTCTAAGATGAGCGAGCGAATGACGCAAGGAAACACCATGAAACTGCAACATTTGCTTGGCATCACCCCGCGTATCGCTGTCGCCATCCTGATCGGCTCGCTAGTCGCTTGCAGCGAAGACGGCGCAGGAACTGCAGATGCGCAGGCTGCAGCCGGTGCGGACAGTGCCAGCCTTGAAATCGGCTTTGGCCAAGAAGACAGCTTGGCGCCCACCCTAGATTTGGGCAGCGACGCGGAGCCGCAAGATAGTGGTGCGGGCGCCGCGGACGGCACCCCCAGCTTGGACTTAGGGCCAGTGGACACGGCAGTGCCGCTGCTGGGCACTTTTGGGGCGCCGTGCTCAAGCAATGACGACTGCGACAGCGGCTACTGTGTCCCTTCGGCCGGTGGAAACATCTGCAGTAAGCAATGCGAATCCAGTTGCCCCGATGGCTTTAAATGCGTGCCCAAGACCAGCACGACCGGCGACATCACCTATTTGTGCGTCCCCGGCAACTTGGGCTTGTGCGACCCGTGTTCGCAAAACGGCGACTGCAACGACCTGAACGAAACCGCCAACGTGTGCATCAAAGTCGGCAACGAAGGCAGCTTTTGTGGGGCGTCGTGCGGCACCGCCAAGATTAAGTGCCCCAACGGCTACGAATGCGAAGACCAAGTCGACCCCGAGTCGGGCAAAGGCACCAAGCAGTGCGTGCCGACCGGCGGCAAGTTGTGCGGCTGTAGCGCCAAAGCTGCCGCCGAGAGCAAGTCCACCGCCTGCGCCGCCAAGAACTTTTACGGCACTTGCTCGGGCACCCGCAGCTGCAGCAGCAAAGGCTTGGGTGAGTGCAACGCCATGGTCCCCAAAGCCGAAGAGTGCAACGGCATCGACGACGACTGCAACGGCAAGACCGACGACTTCCAAGCCAGTGCCAAATGCGACAAGAAGAACGAATTTGGCGCCTGCGCCGGCAAGGTCATCGAGTGCGTCAATGGCGCGCCGATTTGCGATGCGCAAAACCCCGGACCGGAGATTTGCAACGGCAAAGACGATGACTGCGACGGCAAGACCGACGAAGCCTTGTGCGATGACGGCAATCCGTGCACCAAGGGCAGTTGCAACACCGACGGCTCGTGCAAGCAAACGCCCGAAAATGGCATCGCCTGTGACGACAACAGCACCTGCACCAACAACGACAAATGCAACAATGGCACCTGCGCTGGCACTGGGACGATCGCCTGCGACGACAGCAACCCGTGCACCGCCGACAATTGCGACACCGGCAGCGGCTGCACGCACTCGCCCAAGGATGGCGCCTGCCCCGACGATGGTCAGGCCTGCACCCAAGACATCTGTCAGAACGGCAAGTGCGAGCATCCCGCCCAGAGCGAAGGCGGCTCGTGCCCCGATGACGGCGAAGCGTGTACTCAGGACATCTGCCAGAGCGGCAAGTGCTTGCATCCCGCCACCGCTGACGGCGGCAAGTGCCTGAACGACAGCGACGGGTGCACCATGGACGTGTGCAAGACCGGCAAATGCACCCACCCGGCGGTCGTCGACACCACCGCCTGCACCGACGACGGCAACGCCTGCACCAGCGACCAATGCACGGCTGGCAAGTGCACCCATCCGCCGGTCAACTTCACGGTGCCGTGCGCCGACGATGCCAATCAGTGCACCGCCGACGTTTGCGACAAGGGCGGCTGCACCCACCAAAAACTAGGCGCCGACAAAAGCTGTCTGGACGACGGCGACCCGTGTACCCAAGACGTGTGCGTCAATGGCGCCTGCGGCCATCCACCGGCCACCAACAACGCCGCGTGCTTGGACGACGGTATTTTTTGCACCAACGACGTGTGCGCTAGCGGCAAGTGCAGCCATCCCGCCAACACCAAGCCGTGCACCGAAGACGGCAACCCGTGCACCTTGGATATTTGCGGTGCAGGGGTCTGCCAACACCAAGCGGGCAACGCCAACGCGCCGTGCGCCGACGACGGCAATGTGTGCACCAAAGATGTGTGCCAAGCCGGGCAGTGCAAGCATCCCAATAGCGCTAACAACCCGTGCGACGACGGCAACCCGTGTACCTTGGGCGATTTTTGCGACAGTGGCTCGGGCAATTGCAAAGGGGCGGCGGCGCTCAAGTGCAACGACAACAATCCGTGCACCAACGATAAATGTCAGGCATTTCAGGGCTGTATATCCGAGGCCGCCGAAAACATCCTGTGTGACGACGCCAACTCGTGCACCACTGGCGACAAGTGCATCAGCGGCAGTTGCGTGGGCGTCGGCACCAAGACCTGCGATGACGGCAACCCGTGCACCACCGACAATTGCACCGGCGGCTGCAATTACACCAAGAATACCGCAGCATGCCTAGACGACAACAATGCGTGTACCCAAGACGTGTGCGCCAACGGCGCCTGCTCACATCCAGCCACCAACGCCAACTTGCCGTGCGGGGCCTCGACCGGCAATCCGTGCGTCGAGGGCCTGTGCCAAAGCGGCAAGTGCAACGGCGTGACCCAAGAGGGCAAAGTGTGCAACGACGGCGACGCCTGCACCAGCAACGACAAATGCACTGGCAATGTGTGCAAGGGTCAGGGTTTTAAGAACTGCGAGGACGGCAATCCGTGTACCGCCGATTCGTGTGACCAATTCGGCACTTGCGTACACAAGAGCGCCAACGGCCAAAGCTGCGTGGCCCCCAGCGGCGACTGCCCCAGCGGTCAATGCGTGTCGGGGACCTGCCAGAGCAAGTCGGGGGTGACTTGTCAGGCCAAATACGACGTGGATTTGTGCAGTTCAGTCAAAGTGCCGGGGACTTGCAGCGCCAATGGCAAGTGCGTGGCTAGTCAGGGGCAGAGTGGCTTTACCTGTCCGGGCTGTTCTGGCGTGTGCTTGCAGTGCACCATTTTTGGCGGGATTCAGTTGAAGTATTGCTTGGCGTTTTAGGCAGACGAGCACATGGGTGTTGCTCGGCGGCGCTGTGCTTGCGGCATGGGTTCGCCGTGGCCTAAGTGACGACAGTTGCCGGTGCGTTCACGGCCCTGAGCTCTGGCGTAAAAGGGGCGACCTCGTGAACCGGCGAGCTCGCCAACCGTGTCGCCGAATGCGACGCCGCCGACGCCCACCACAAGAAGAAACTGCGCCGCGCCAAGACCAAAGCCGACGCTGGCGCAGTCGCCGCCCGCGGCGCCGTCGAGGCCTTCTGCATCGGCGTGGGCAAGAAGCTGCTGGGCATTGCCGACCAAGACCGCCGCGACCCGCGATTCACCAAGTACATGACCAAGCCGGCGAGCGAGTTGGCGGATCTGGACCGCGCCGGCCTGCGCGCCTGGCTCACCGCAGTGGTCGACGCTGGCGCCAACGAGGCCGACAAGACCATCGCCGCGCTCGTCAAGCCAGCGGCCAAGCTGCGCGACGGCTGGGACGCCGCCCAAGCCAATCGCGACAGCGCCGAGGCCGCCGTGGCGTTGCACCGCACCACCGTGCGCGAACCGCTGGTGGCGGCGGTCAATGCCGAGCGTCGGACGCTCCACGCGTCACTGGTGCAAGTTGCGGTCAAAGAAAAGCGCGGCAAGAAGTGGCCGGAGACGTTCTTTCGCAAGGCGGCCAAGGGCAAGAAAGCCCAGGCGGAGACGCCAAACGCTTGATCCTGGCGGGGCGTGAGGGTTGTCGGGAGCGTGGGACAGGCGATCCGGAGCACTTGGATCGGTCGTCGGAAGGGCGAGACAGGCGATCCGGGGCGCTCAGATCGCTTGTCTCAAGGTTGCGACAGGCGATCCGGGGCGGGCGGATCGCTTGTCGCAAGGTTGCGACAAGCGCTTCGGGGTGCTGGCCGCGGCTGCGGGCCGCGAGGCGTCGAAGGCAGGCCGCCGCCACTGAGGCGCCTAAGGGCCCGCTCGCCACCGCGGTAGCCATCCGTGATAAGATCTGCCCGTCAGGAGCGACGGAGCCCCAATGAATTTCAACCCTAGGGCCGGTGTAAAATCAGGTCGGTTTTACACCTGCGTCCATTGCTTGTTGGGTGAGTCGCTAACTCGCGGCTTTTCGAGCCGCCTGCACGCTCCGTGCCTATCACGGTTCGATCGAGTCATTGTGGCTAGGGCCCTTACTCAAAAGCTTAGCCTAACCTTGGCCTCGGCCTTAACCCTGCTGGCAATGTCCTGCAGCGAATCCAGCAACCGGCAGGTGACCGCCGTCGCCGCCGCCAACCAAGACGGCACCACCACCCTCGACGGCACCACCACCCTCGACGGCACCGCAAGCGCGGCAACCGATGCCCAAGCAGTCGCCGACGGCCCGCCAATTAGTGACGGCGGGCCACCAGCCGACCAGCCCACAACCGCCGACCAAACGCCCAGCGATACCCCACGCAGCCGGTCTACACCTGCCCCATCACCGGTAGCGGCGCTGGCCCGGTGGTGTTCGCCGCCGCTCAAAAGGGCGCCACAGCGGTCGCTGTCGATGGCCAGTACGTCTACTGGACGGCTAACAATGGCGTGTACCGCCGCAGCATGGCGCTTGGCCCCAACGGAACACCCTGGCCCATCGAAACTCTGGACACCAGCGCGGGCAGCGGCGGGCCGTTGGCAGTGGACGGTGAGTTTGTGTTCTTCGCCCATCCCAATGTGGGCAAGGTCCTGCGCGTGAACAAGACCGGTGGATCGCTAGTGGAATTGGCCACCACCTCGACCATCGCCGGGCTGGCGGTCGACGCGACCCACGTGTGGTTCACGGTCTGGCTCGACAACGGCATGCTGGCCAAGGTGCCGCGAACCGGCGGCGAAGTGGTGCCGTTCGCCTCGGAGCAGGCGTTTCCAGTCGGGATCGCGCTGGGCAACGAAGTGTTGGCGTGGACCACCGCCGGTGGTGATGGCAAGGGCACCTCCGGCAAGGTCATGTACGGCAACAAGAAAGGCCTAGGCATCACCCCGCTGGTCAGCGCTGCCACCGGCGCCGGACCGCTGGCCATGCACGGCGGCCACCTGTACTGGGGTCAAGACGGCAGCATCCGCAGCGTGGCCATCGACGGCAGCGAAAACCAAACGTGGCTCGCCAACCAAGGCGAAATCCGCGCCGTAGCCGCCACCGCCACCCAGATTGTGTTCAGCGTCACCGGTTTGCCGTCTGGACGCATTGGGCGCATCGACACCAAAAGCGGCGTGCTGACGCTACTTGGCACCAACCAAAAGCAACCGCGCGGGGTCGCTGTGGCCTAGGGCTGCGTGTTTTGGGCCAACTGGGGGACCACACCCACCGTGGGCGACGGCAGCATCAGCGTGCGCGATGTCGCCGCCACCTCGGCCGGCACTCCCGGACCGTGCACCACGCCCGATCCGTCCGGCTGCTACGCCAAGGGCAAGAACTTTTGCCAGCCGACGGCCAGCGGCCAAAAAACCACTTGCACGCAAAACAACCCCCAAGACGGCTGCTTGCCGTTCAGTTGCACCTGCGAAACCGCCACGGCGGCATGGCCTGCGATGCCTCGTGCAGCGGCGGCGTGTGCAAACCGGTGTGCGAAACCGCCAAGCCCACCGCGTACTGCTGTCAAGGCGGCGCCTACGTCAAGCCCGACTGCGACAACTCGGTATTTTCCTGCCCGGACGCCACTGTCTCCAAGCCCTTTGCCGGTTGTGGTCCGTTTGGCGGCTCCAAAAGCGCCATCGTCACTTGCGACAAGTACCCGTGCACCAGCGGGCAGTGGTGTTGTTACAGCATTGTGCCCAACTGCACCGCGCTAACCACCAGTTGCTATGCCATCCAAGCCTGTGAGGGCAGTCACCATTGCGGCACTGATCAGGCGTGCTGCGCCACCGGCGTCACCGACGGCACCTACATTGGCACCCAATGCAAGGCCGCCAGCGCCTGCACCGGGACCCCAAACTGACGGGCGTGCGCCGACAAGGCCGACTGCCCAACGGGCCAAAACTGCTGCACTAAAGGCAAAGGCGGCAAGTTTGGGTTGTGCCATAGCGGGTCATGCGGCTAAGGACCGAGCTTGACTGCAGGCAAATTGCCGTGCACGCTCAGTGCCTTGGCCCTGCGCGACAGCGCGGCGCCTAGGAGCCTGTCGGAAATCAATCGGTTGTGAAATGTCTATCAGGTTAAACACAATGAATCTATTACGATCCAACAGGCTCCTAGCCAGTCAACTATTCTCAACTGTCCGAGAACTGCCCGGAGTGAATCCGCGCAGTTTCGGACAGTTGCCGCCATCTAGCCAGACGGCGCTAGGAGCGAAGGCGATCTTGTCCAAGTTTGGCGATAGAGCGATTAGGGGTGCAGGTATCGGCGATCGAGTACTCATTGCCCAATCACTGGGCGCTGTTGGGGCACGCGCAGAATCAAGTCAATTTTGCACCCCGGCCCATTGCTTGCTTGGTGGGTCGCTAACTCGCGGCTTTGCAAGCCGACTGCACGCTCCGTTCCAGTCGCGGACCGATCGAGTTATTCTTGCGCGAGCCCATAATGGCGAGAACCTATGAGCCGCCTTGAGCTTGGCGCCGTGGTCGCCACGCTGGCCGTCCGGTTGCTGTGCGCGTTTGCCCTGCCGGCAGAACCCTTGAATCCTGATTTCGCCGAATATTCAGCGCTCGCCAGCCAAATGCACGAGCACGGAGAGTTCGGCTTTGGCGATAATTGGGTTGCCGACCCCCACTTGCGGGTTTCGTTTCAGGCGTTTGCCTATGAGGCCCACCAGGCGCGGTTTCGCACGCCCGGCTTTCCGGCTTTGCTAGTGGGCGTGCGAGCACTGGGCTTCGAAGCACAGGGCGGCGGAATTCGCATGGTTCAGGTGGTGCTCGCGCTCTGCGATGCCCTAGTGGCCCTGCTGCTGGTGCGACTGGCGTGCCTGGTGTGGGACCAGCGGGTGGCGATCGTCGCAGTGGCCGCGTGGGTTGCCAATCCGGGCGCCAACTACCTGATGACCAAAGTCGGGCGCGAAGAGTTGCTGACGGTGGGCGTGGTGGCCAGTGTCGCCCTGACGTATTTCTTGGCCACGCAATTGCCCGTCCCATCATTGCGGAATCAGCGCAGCGCGGCGGTCGCACTTGGAGCTATTTCCGGCTTGACGGCCTACTGCAAGGAGACTGCACTGCCGGTGCTGGCGGCCTGCCTGTTGTGGCTGGCTTGGCATGCTTGGCAAGCCGGGCAGCGTATCCCGTGGACCAATTTGACACTGGCGGCGACCAGCGCGGCGGTGGTGATTGCACCATGGATCGTGCGCAACAGCCTGATTACGGGACACTTTACCGGCCTTTCAACCATGGGGCCCGTAGCTGCCTACTTGGGCTTGATGCCAAGGCATTTTAATGGAGTCGATGCCGCAACCGTTCTGCGCTTGGCGCCAACGGCCGCGTCTTCGCCCAGCGATGCGGCACTGCGGGTCCAGGCCTTGCTCAGCGCCCAGTGGCAGGACCAACCCGTGGAGATGCTTGGCGAAGCACTGAAAAACATGGGCTGGTTTTGGTCGCCCGTGACGCGCTGGCAATCCGGGCCACTGAGCGCGGCGCATTGGGCTGTGGCGCTGGCTTACTGCGTTCTGTACGCACTGGCGGCCCGGGGGATGTGGCTCAACCGCCACAAGCCGTTCACCCAGTTGAGTGTGTCGTTGTTGCTGTGCGCTACGGCGATGCACGCTGTCGCCTTGTCGGTGCCGCGCTATCGCTTTCCGTTTGAGCCGCTGCTGATGCCTTTGGCTGCAGCTGGCCTACTGGGCGTGCGCAGACTAGTGGTGGCTAAGTTAGCGGGCGACCAGCACCGCGAAGCAGGCTAGCGCTGCGGGCCCTAGCGGTGCCCGACGTCGAACCGTTGCCAACCGCTTAGACTGAGTTGCCGCGTCATCGCGACATCATGATCCTTTTTCCGACTCGTGCGGCGTTGCCGATCGGGACAGGGCGTTGGCAACTGGTCAGGTGCTTGGCTTGGCCCAGGCCTGCAGCAGTTGCATCACGTAGCCCACGGTCTCAGCGACAAATGGCCGATTGTCGCCGGTTTGGCTCTGGGTGCGCATTTCAATGCTCAGCATCCCACCGTAGCCGCTGGCACTAAGCTGCGCCACCACCAGAGCATCGTCGACGGGGCCGCCACGGCGAACGTGCCCCAACTGGGGGGCGCTCAAGTGAAAATGCGAAATCATAGCACCGTGTTCAGCAGCCATTGCCGCCGGATCATCGCCAGCCAAGTACATTGCGGCGGCGTCCAGATGCAAACCAAAACCGCGATGGCTGACCTGTTCGACTAGGGCCCGGCCCTGGGCTGCGGTGGTGATCCAAGTGCAGCCGTAGACTGCGGGATTGGGTTCAATGCACAAAATGATCCCGTACTCGTCTGCAAATTCGCCTACTACGGCGAAAAACTCGGCACCGCGCAACAGTGCTTCCTGGGCGTCGAGCGCCCCAGGATCGCGATTGCGCGGCGAACCAAATACCAGACGGCGGGCACCCATCTTGTCGGCCAACCTAATGATCCCTTGGAGGTAATCGAGCGTCTGCTGCCGCGATGTGGCGTCGCCAAAAATCGACAACTCGGGGCGGCCAAACAGCAACGCCTGCATCGACACTACTTGCAGGCCAAGCTGGCGCTGGTGGGCTGTCCAGCTGTGCACCTCTGCGTCGGCAACTTCCAGTGGTTTGGGCCAAACGCGGGTCGGCGCCACTTCGAGCGCGTCCATTCCGAGGTCAGCCAGCAGGCGCGCCATGCCGTGGTCTTCATCGGGCCGCCAGGCAATATTGGAAATGACTAAGCGCATGGGTGGACCCGCCCGCTTGTGCGCTCAAAACGCACCCACGCGCTCATGGCAGCCAACACCTGTGCGGCATCGTACAGGTAGCCGGCGCGGCCACCCCACAACGACGCGTGTTTACTGCGGAAATCGTAGCGCGGGTGAGCCTGTTCACGAGTTGGTAAGGTCTGGCCAAAGGCCTGCTGCGCCACTTGCTGCATGCTCACCGGTTCAGTGCTCAGATTGAGCAGGTTCAGGCCCAGTTGCCCGGCGCGCTCGATGTCTGGCCAGGTCCAGCCGACCTGATAAAACTGAAAGTAGGCGTCCGGATCGACCAATTCCACTTGATTATTCGTGAGTAAATCGTAGATGGCGTTCTTGCGCAGGCCGGGACCGAACATGCCGGGCAAGCGGACGATCAGAGCGCTTTCAAAGTGCTGTCGAACGAATTGTTCAATTTTAAAGCGATGGCTGCCGTAGGGATGACAAGTCTGCGCGTCGGGCGCCGAATCTTCGTCGACCAGCACCGGCAGCGGATACACGTCGATGGTCGAAATAAGCACAAAGCGCTTGGCCTGGACCTGAGCCAAGACGTCGAGCAAGGGCTGGATGCCGGCCCAATCACTGTGCGGGTCCTTGTTGGCCTTCCACTTGACGGCAGACACGCCGGCGCACACCACCAAATCGTAGCTACGGCCCGCCATGGTCCCGATGTTCTTTGAATTGTAGCAATCGGTCCACGTTGCGGCTGCCAACAAATTGCCGCCAACAAATCCGGTGTGGCCGATTAGCGCGCTGCGCGGTGCCAAAGTCATGCCCACTCTCCGTCATTGCGAGCGCACTTCAGCAGTTGCGCCCGTTCAAGCCTTAGCGATCAGGCATCATAGTGACCTGTACACACGTCCCACAAGCACCGCAGCACCTTGAGATTGCCCTTCCAGCCGCCGATCTTGGTTGGAATCTCTCCAGATTCTGGATAGATACGCGACACCGGCACTTCGCAGACCCGAAAGCCCAATCGACCGGCCTGCCGCGAAAGGTAGTAGTGTAGCTCGTAACCACCCAATTCGGTACGAAACACGCTTACCCGAGCGTCGAGCAAGAAAGCCCGCGAGTACGCACGAAAGCCATTGGTGGTGTCGGTGTACCGCACTCCAGAGGTCAGCGACAACGCTGGCGCGTGCACGAGCTTAATGCCCCAGACCCGAGACGCCGGATTGCGCACCGCCAGCCCGCCGGAAACAAACCGAGATCCTTGCACAAAATCATAGCCTTGGCCCAGTTTTTCCAGAAACCGGCTGACTTCGGCCGGCTCGTCCTTGTCATTGCCGTCGATCAGGACCACCCCGGCGTAGCCTTGGTCTAGGCACCAATCCATCGCCATCTGAATCTGAGCGCCAAGCCGACCGGGACCGGTTTTGGTCAATCGGCAGCGGATGTTGTGATCGGCCAACGCCTCAGGCTCTACGCTGCCATCCGTCGAGCCCCCATCGGCAATGACAATGTCGACTGGCCCGCCGACCTTGCCCGCCAGTTCTTTCATTTTTCGCATCTGATTGGCAATGCGCTTGCCTTCATTAATGACAGGGACACACAAGGCGAACTCTGCTTTTTTACTGGACAATTCGATCATGTCGTAGCTTGGAGCCTGGCGTCCGCTGCTCGGACCGGTAGTCTGGGTAAAATCGGCAGTCACGGGGCCTCGGTGTAGCAGTGCCTAGCGCATGACACTGGCAGCAATATTGAGATCAGCAAGGGCGAGGTCAAGATCAGCGTAGGCCAGAGAACGAGGTCGGCGACCGCTCAGCGGGATTCATTGACGACATTGCGCCGCTGTTCCGCTTGCACCACCACCGAACTGTTGTATTCGTCGCGCACCACAAAGGTTGGCCGCCGGCGCGACTCGGTCAGTACGCGGCCGACGTATTCGCCGAGCACGGCCAACACGACAAAAAGCATAAAAAACATCGCGCCATTTTGCAGCGAAGTGGTCGTCCAACCCTCGGCGACGTGCGACTTGAACAAGGCGATGAGCACCACATAGATCAGGTAAATGGCGTTGACCAACGCGGCCAACACACTGGCCCAACTGACGATTCGCAATGGCCACAGCGAACCGGTGACCACAATGTCGATGGCGCGGTCGAGCGAGTGGAACAGCCCGCGATTGGCCTTAATCCGACCGGTCGGCCGGTAGGCCCAAGTCTTCAATTCCAATCCGATATACGGCAAAAACACCTGCGGGTGATAGGCCTGCTCGCGAATCCGCAGCAGCGCTCCCAGCGCCGGCCGCGACAGTGCTACAAGTCCGGTGGTGTGCCGAATCATGTCGATGCCGGCCAAGCGCTGCGCCAACCAATAAAACACCGTCGCCCCAATGCGTTGCACAGCGCTCTCGCCAGTACGAGTGGGGTCAGTGCCAACCACACTGCCCGAGCCATTGCAGCACATCGCCACCAATTCTGGTATTGAATCAATAGGATCAGTATCAAGGTCGACCACAACCACCACATCACCGATCGCGGCGTCCAACCCTGCGGCCACCGCGGGCTCGCGGCCAAACGCCCGCGACAGGGTCAAAATGCGCAGACAATCATGGGTCGGCAGCAAGGCCTTGACCTGCTCAAGGGTGCGGTCCCGCGAGCCATCGTCTACAAGTACGATCTCAAAGTTGTCGTACTCACGGTGCAAAATCTCCCATAGCTGCCGAACCTTAGCCTGGACGTCCGCCGCCACATCGCGCAGGACCGCGACCACCGAGACAAAGGTGCTGCTGTTGCGGGCCCCAGATCTGGCGGGTATCTGGCTGTCAGTGAGCGAGGTCATCGCTGTGCCTCCGGTGATCGGCAAAAAGGTCGGCAATTTCGCGCGGCAGGTCGTAAATGTTGTCAATCTTGCCGCCCATCACCGACACCAACCGCGGCCACAGGCCATCGGGCCGAAACAGGATAGGGCGGCTGTCGTTGCCTTCGCTCTGGGGCAGCACGGTCTTGAGTTCCCACAGCGAATCGACGTGCTCCAACTGGCGCAACAGCGGCAGGTAGCGCGCGGCATCGCGCTGCATCAACACAAACGCCGACCGCACTTTGAAATCCGCGACCTGCAGGGGCAGACCGGTGTGGTACGGCAGCCCGTCGCGCTCAAGCCACGCAGCGCGCGGCGTGTAGCGGACATGCGAAAACGAGTGCAACCCGCGCGGCGGAAACGGCATGATCGAAAAGAACGGCCCGCACATCACGGTGACTCCAACCTTGTGTAATTCGGTGGGCACCGCGACCAGCGCCATCTCGGTAATTTCGTGTTTGAGCGGAATCGGCGGCCGTCCAGCGGCGGCGAGCACGAAATTAAGGGAAGAATACGTGCAGTTGAACAGCCAGCGCGCCCGAATGGTCTCGACCGCGCCGAGCGCGTGGTGCAGTTGCACGCGCACGCCGTCGGCGTCAGGCTCGATGTGTTTGGCCACCGTCGACAACTGCACCTGCACCTGGTGCTCGGCCAACAACTGGTTCATGCGCTCAGCTAACTTGAGAGAATCGAACGCATATTCGCGAGTCTTCCACACCATTTCGATGCGATCTGGGTCAAACCAGCGGGTAACCTGATCTGCGGCTGGCTCCAAAGGCGCGCCAATGCGCTGACAGAACGTGGCGAACTGCGAGGCGGTCACCTTGGACTGCTCGCGGGCTACCGCGTAGTACTTGTCGAAATCTGAGACGACGCAGTCCCCGAAGTCTGCACAAAACTTGGGAAAATTGACCCGCGACCGCAACGCCGTCAATATACTGCGCGGGTAGTGGTAGCCGTTATGGACGCGGGCTTGGTTGTGGTACGAGGCGCGCGTCAGCAGGCGATCGGCAGCTTCGACGACCACCACTTTGTCGGCATACTTGCGCGCTAAGGCCGCAACCTGGCAACCAAAGAAGCCGCCGCCCACCACCACCACATCGACAGTCCGAGGCGCTTGGGTGCGATCGCTGGACTGGGCTGGTTCGGGCTGGCGGATCACAGAGTCGTCCTTGGTCGCAAAAGGCCGCAATGGTACTCTAGGGCGGAGGGATTTTCTATGCCGCTGGCCATGTCGCCATCTCGAAATTCACCGCCGAAATTGTCCGCGGCCCCCGATTTGGGGTGCCAGTGCCCTGTCGCTCGCTGTCGCTCGCTGTCGCTCGCTGTCGCTCGACAAGGAGCAAGGGGCTTGACGACGGAGGGGTACTTGGGTACGCCGCAAGGAGGAAAGCGCCGCAGCGACGCAGAGATGCGCCCAAAGCGGGGGATCGCGGCCATCCGCCATCCATTGGGTCCTGGGGTGCGGTCACCGAGAACCGAAAGCGCTGAGCCCAGCAGCTGTTCCTTGGCGGCAACTTGGGCAACGGCGTTGGCTTCTGAGTCGGGGGTGCGTGCTCAACTGCCTGAAAACTACCCGCAATTAATCGGTGCAGTTTTAGACAGTTGAGGTTGCTTGTTGGGGCGGCGCTGCGAGCGAGTCCAATCAGTGCGACAGACTGCTAGAGCGATTTCGCCACACTGTGCGGCAAGGCGCCAAAGCGAAGACTGTCAGCCACTGCTCTGGCCTGCCCGGCCTCTTGGCCGGTCGCATCGGCGCCGATCGCCACGAACACCAAAGCCGCGCGGCCATCGGCTGCCGCGGTCGTCGCCATGGAAAACCGCAAGGCGCCAGCCTTGACCACGCAAGTACCGTGGTGAGTCGTCCATGTCACCCCACCGCGCACTTCCGTGTGGATGCTGCCGACCGTAAAGCCTGTGCTGAGGCGCTTCAGACTGACTTTGCAGTCGGCCAGCACTTGTTGCAGTTCGCGGCTGGAGGTGGCCTAGACTACCCTAAGCATGCCGCCTGCTTGGGGCCTGAGCTGAAAGCTCTGGCCCAGATCGGTAAGGAACTGTCCCAGAATAAGTCATTGCGGGACTGGTTCCGTTTGCTTGCTTTGTTGGTCGCTAAGCTCGCGTCCCCAAAGGCCGACTCGCCGCTCCTGTGTTGCCCAGATCGATCGAGTTAGTTGAGGACAGTTCCTAAGGTGCCAGTCTGCGGGCACCACCATAGACAGGCCGTGGCTGGTGACTTGGTTGGCAATGCTGCCGCTATTGGTCGGGTTGTCAGCAAGAATCACTTGGTATTGCAAGATAATAGTCGTGCAAGCTACCGCAATGCTGGCGAGCATCCCGACCGCGGCCCACGGCCGACTCACCCACTGGCGAGGGGCGCCAGCGGCGGCTTGCGGTACGGCACCGAACAAGCCAAAGCGATAACCGGCGGCGCCCAGTTTGTCATTGGCGTGCTGACTCACCAGCCCAAACACCAGCAGATTGACCGCCGGGATTACGCTGAGCCCGGTGGCGACGGCCGTTTGCCAGATCGGCTTGAACGTCATGGAAAACCGGCCGATGATCAGCGCAGAAATGGTTACCGTCGCCAGTTCGAAATACCACTTGAATTGAGCGGGTAGCCAAATAGAGCCAAAAAAAGCGGCACTAGAAAGGGTGACGGCCATAAACGCAGCCGTTTGCCAGTAAATGATTTTTTCGGCGGATTCAGACGCTGGAGCGGGCGCTTGGGCGGGCACCACGGCAGCTATTTGTGCCGGCATCGCGACAGCAGCCTGCTGGGTCGGCAACCGCGTCTGCTGGGTCGGTTCGGAGTGCAGTGCTAAGACCGGGTCATAGCTACAGGTACGGCAAGCGGCCAGCGCAGAGACGTTGGTTGCACCACATTGGCGACAAGTGCGTGATATCATGGTATTTTCCTCGGCATGGTCGACGAACTGTCGGCCCAAAGGGGGCATGGGATTGCGCGACGACCGTTGTGGCCGTCGGCGATTCGCCCTGATCCCCTGTTCCAAGAAGCGTGCCAGCACCTCGTCTGATGAATTTACAGCGTATTATTGAAAACCAGCCCTCAACTGTGTCCGGTACTGCACTTGGCGACGGGGTGAGTCGGACAGATTTGGCCACACTGCACCGCCAACGCGTGCCCTCGGAGCGGGTCCCTGCGGGCCTATGGCGCAGGCAGCACGGCGGTTTGGCTCGGTCGCGGCACTGCGGGCACATGGTCCACCTGGCCTACGCGCTCCAGCACAAACCAGCTCGGGGTGCCCCACGGTCGGCCAAAAAACTCCAAGTAGGTCCAGCCCAGCAGTCGGGTGGGATCGCCGGGCACCAACGCCACCAGCGGATCGCGTGCGCGGTTGAACAACTGCAACGCAGGGTTGCCACCCAAGCCGTAATCGAGCAGCACGCCGGGCCCCGTCGGCAACGGACTGTGGCCACAACCGGGCACCACCCGATAATGGCCAAACGTCAATGGCGCGCCGTTTTGCACCTTGGTCACCACCGGGCCATCGACGCCGGTTTGCTCCACGCGCACATTCCAGCCGCGCACGCAGCCCAGCGCGGGGTCGTGGACGAACTCTTTGGCAAATGTCTTCCAGCTCAGCCGCTCGACCCACCACGGCAAGCCCAGCGCAATGCCTCGGTAACTAAATCCAGCAAGATCATTAGGCTGCAAGGCGTGGCCGCGGGCCAGCAGTCCCGCCAAATCGCGATTGGACGCGCGGAGCAAATTATCACTGATCAGCAAGGTGGACCGCCGTTGGCGCCGATTGGGCTGCAGTGGCCAGCCTCTGCCGCGCACGACCCGGTGTCAAGTCAGCCCTATTCTCGGGAGCCCTATTCTCGCGAGCAAATACATGTTCCCAGTATGTTGAATAGTGAGTGCGTACTGCATCTCGCGGTCACGCAGTTTCCAGCACACCACAGCGGCAGTACACTGGCGTCAGGTGGCGCGCAGCCATTGCGGGTTGTGGGCGTGAATTCGAGCATTGGTCATAAAAGAGTCTTGAGTTTTCTAGGATCTGCGGCCCTAGCGCTGACCTGGGCGTGTAGCGAAACGCCCAGCGGCGAGGACAGCCAAGCCGCGCCAGAAGCGGACACCGCCGCGCTCAAATTAGCCCCGGTGGATGGCGGAGCTGATTCGGCCACAAACGCTGAACTTGGCAGCGAAACCTCCGCGGCGGACCCAACAGCGGTGGATGTAGCCGCCGACACGACGACCGACCTCGACGTGACCCCAGCAATCGACGCCGCTGCCGATGCAACTAGCGTCACTGACGCAGGGACGGCCAGCGACAGCGCCGACGACGCATCGCCAACTTGCGCAAAAACACCTCAATATTCATACACTTGTGATGCCAAGAAACCTGGAACGTGTCCTGGCGGCGCCTGCCTGTTCGGCCTATGCATTGGCCCCAAGCTCGACCCAACGCGCTGGGACCACTGCGGCGATGGGGTGTGCGAGCCGTGTGAACCGAATTGCCCCGTCGATTGCGGCCCGACCCCGGTGCTGACCGGCAGCAAGCAATACACCGGCGCCAAAACGCTGACGGTGTGGCTGCACGGCTTTTCCAACCAGGGCGCCGACAAGTTGGCCAAGCTAACCTACGGTGAGGTCAAGGGCTGCGGCGACGTGTTGCAAACTATGCAAAACTTTGGGGTCCAGCGGCCGTGCGGCGACCTGCCCGCTACGCAAAACGATCCGAACCAGCTGATCAGCGTGGAGTATTACGGCAGTGTGCCGGCACCGTGGCTGACCAAACAGGACATCGCGGAGGTCGACCAGTACCCGTTTAGCGGCGGGCCGACCGGTTTGCAGCGCTATGCGCGGATCGTCGCCAAGTTTACGAAGTGGCGAATGGCGACCGCCGGGGCAACGCATGTGCAATTTGCTTGCCATTCAATGGGTTGCTTAATTGTGCGCCAACTCATTGAAAACGACGAGGAAAAGCTGGCGTCTACCCAAAAGATCGTGCGCTGGTCGACGGCGACAGGGGTGGTAGCTGGGGCCAAGCTGTCGCGGTTGTTCAATAATCCTGCGGTGCAACAGGGAGCGGTCCAGCTGGGTTTGGAGTTGTCAGACTTTATTTTGATGAATCCAGACTACGTGTGGGACATCACCGTGGCTTGGGATCACAAGCTGCATGAGGCCAATAACCCGTTACTGCAAGGGATTTTGATTCACCACGTCGGCGCGACCAAGCCGCAGATCGCGCAAGCCTTCAATATTGCGCTGCTCGACGTGCTGGGTGGCGGCAACGAACCCAACGACGGCATCATGTACACCGAAGACATGCACTTTTGGCAGCAAGATCCCAAGATTGCGGCGAAATCTACGGCTGGCGATCCGGTGCCGCCAAGTCTGACGCTGGTCAATGTCGATCACATGACCTGTCCGTCCACCGAAGCGGCTGGTTTGCTCGCCACCGCCGCGCTTTTTCACAGTCGCAAGGTGCAAGTGCGCTTAACGTCGTTCCAATTGCTCGATGACCATGAAAAAGCCAACTTGCTGGATAGCTCGGAACATGGCCTGCCGCCGGCTGAAGTCGTGGTCGAGGCTGCAGTGCGCTATAACCCGTTTGTGCTCACGACGTTCAACAAAGATGTGCTGGTCCACGACGATCGGATGGCTACGCGCACGGCGCCGCTGTGGTCGCAAGCGCAAGGCGAAACCAAGGTGCTCAATCAACTGGTTTTTCAGGCACCGGTGCTCGATGGCATGAAAGAACTGGCGATGGCGCTCACCCTTGTGGAGTCGGACTACTACCCGAAATTCAAGGTGACCGAGTGGGCGTTCGATAGCAGCGACGAGCTGGTGGCGTTTGTCGGCAGCGTTCCGCTACAAGACGGGCACACGTTTGAAGCCAAGTCGAAGTACGGGGTGGCGAAATTCTTGGTCCGCGTCCACCAAATGTACTGAAAGCCATGTGCGCAAGCGTGTGAAACGTCGAGGCCACTACAGACCCGCGGCAGCGTCGTCGCGAATCACGACCAAATTGCCAGAATCTGATTGAATTTCAATGCGATATCCCGCCTGAGCCGCCACCAATTGGCGCAATTGGCGATAACCAAAGGTGCGGCTGTCAAACGAGGGATCCAGGCGCACCAGTTGATTGCCCACTTTGCCTAGATTGGCGAATCCAGCATCTTCCTCAGCATTATCATAGGCTTTTGCCAAAAGTGCTTGCAGATCGGCAGCGGGCACTTCGGGGCTGACGGCCGCCGCGCTCGCAACGACACCGCGAGCCAGTGCGGGACCATCGGCGCTGGCAGCAAGTTTGGCGCGGGCAGAGTTTGGGATACGCCCAAGGTTGCCTCTGCCAGTTTTGGACGGCGACCCCGTGCGGATGGAGGCAGCTTTGGTCGTGGGCTCAGCGGCATCCCCGACCATTGCCGACACCAGATTCTCGACAAACACAAAGCGTTCACAGGCTTGCACAAAGGCCTTGGGAGTTTGGCGATGACCAATGCCCACCACCACTTTGGCATTCTCGCGCAACCGCGAGGCCAACCGGGTAAAATCAGCGTCGCTCGACGCAATGCAAAACACATCGGCAGCATCGCCGTGCAGCAAGTCCATCGCATCGATGATCAGCGCCGAATCCGTGGAGTTCTTACCCGCGGTATTGGCAAATTGTTGCATGGGCTGAATCGCATGGTCAGCGACCACCGCCTTCCACTTTTGCAGCGCCGTCGTGGTCCAGTCGCCATACATGCGGCGAATGACCAAGCGACCGTGACGGGCGGCTTCGGCGACCACCGCGGCAGCCAGCGTACCTGAGGTGTTGTCGGCATCAATCAGCAAGGCGACTCGGGGTTCTGACATAGGCGATCCTTTGAAATTATCAGTAATCAGGCAGACTTAGATTCTTGGTCCGATGCGCACCAACGCTACGCGCTCACGGCGGAACAGTCAAGCGCCAGCGGTTGTTCGCGACCCTGCCTCAACTGCCCAACCCGCAGCGCAACCTTCACAAGACCCAAATTCACCACCGAAATTCCCCGCGACCCCCGATTTGGGATGCCAGTGCCCTGTCGCTCGCTGTCGCTCGCTGTCGCTCGCTGTCGCTCGACAAGGAGCAAGGGGCTTGACGACTGAGGCGTACTTGGGTCCGCCAATGAGACAGTCCTGCGAACTGTCTAGGAGGAAAGCGCCGCAGCGACGCACAGATGCGCCCAAAGCGGGGGATCGC
>SHZD01000060.1 GCA_009692465.1 Myxococcales bacterium | reverse complement strand
CTATTACGATCCGACAGGCTCCTAGCCAGTCAACTATTCTCAACTGTCCGAGAACTGCGCGGAGTGAATCCGTGCAGTTTCGGACAGTTGCCGCCGTCTAGCCAGACGGCGCTAGGAGCGAGTCGGAATACTCCGACACGCTCCTAGCAACGAACGCGGACCACGCTCGACAGGCTTGATGGTAACCTAAAAACACACTGTGGATTGGCGTAGGCGCGCTGAGATTTGCCAGAAACGCAGTCGTATCAGGGCCTAGGCCAGCTGCGCCGGCAAGGTCAAATCCAAAGCCATCGGGGTCGTCTCCGGCAAGAAGGCTCAAACCGTTTGTAGCGTTCCAGCGCATGGAGATGTTTGGCGCCTCGCCCGACCACCGCGCAATTTGGGCCCGCATCAAGTAGTCGAATGCCCAGCCTACCCTGGCTGCCACGCCGCCATGGTAGGCGTCTGCGGGTACAAGCAAATGCCTGCACTCGAACGGCGCGTCCGCCGGCCTTGCAGATCTCGCATCGACCTCAAACTCATTGGCGCTTGGGGCGATAGCTGCAAAAAATCGCTGGGTATCAACTGATTTTAGGAGCGATGATAGTGACATTGTAGGGCTCCACCACGCGTCCTATACCGCATTTGCCGTTTCACACGGCCGCCGGTCAAGTTGAAGTCAATAGTGCGCGGGGCACGCCAGCAGTGGCATCGGTCCTTGCCGGCAGTGGCATCGGTCCTTGCCGGCAGTGGCATCGGTCCTTGCCGGCAGTGGCGCTTCCAGTCACGCAAGTCTACCGACTCGCGGCGAACCTGGGAGCCTGTCGGAAATCAATCGTTTATAAAATGTCTATCCGGTTATACACGATGAATCTATTACGATTCGACAGTCTCCAAGCTCCTCAGATATTCTCAACTGTCCAAGAACTGCCCAGAGTGAATCCGTGCAGTTTCGCACAGTTGCCGCTGTCTAGCCAGACGGCGCTAGGAGCGAGTCGGAATACTCCGACACGCTCCTCATGATACGGTTTATCCGTCAGGCCGCAAGCGTAAGGTCGCAATCGTCGCTGGTCAATAGGACGGTCAACGGCGGCCCTCGCGGCTGCGTCACGAATCCGATTCCACACCCTCAAACATCTCGTCGACGTTCGGCGCATGAACCCACACAGTCACAACGTACCGAGTGCCTTGCTCGACAGGCATGGCCCGATGCAGGTCCCGGCGACCCGAAAACAGCACGGCATCCCCTTTGCGCGCGTGGACGGTACAATTCTGCGCTGGAAAGTAGGTGCCACCGCCCACAAACGCATTGTTGAGCACAATCGTCAGGGTCGCATAGCCCTTGAAGTCGTGGTGTTCGCCCGTGCCCACTTGGGTTTGCTCGCAATACTTGACCACAAAACTAAACGGTGACCCATCCACCAGCCCCCCCCATCGGCAGGTCATGGGCAAAGGGCACCACGCCCAGGCAATCTGCGATCAAGTCAAACGCATGATTCTCAACGTGTTGATGCAGTTGTCGGGCCAAGTCAGGCGCGAACGCGGTAGTGATGACTTCTCTGTACAGCGTTGTGCCGCCCGTGTTGAGGTGCCAGTTCACCCGCTCCTCGGCCGCCGCCACCAGCGCATCGGCGAGCGCGTCATCGATAAAGCGTGGCAGCAAGTACACGCCGTCAGCGATTCGAATGGGTGGCGGAGGCGCTGTCGTCGGCATCTAGTGGTCCCTCAGGTGCCCGTCTGGCCCGCTTTCAAGCCGCACGCCCATACACCGCAACCAACTTCGCCAAGCGCTTAGCATGATTGGCCGTCAACTCGCGCTCGCCCAGCCGCCACGTCCAATTGTCCTTAGGCTGCCCCGGCGTATTGAAGCGAGCCTCACTGCCCAAATCCAACACATCCTGCACCGGTACAATTGCCGTATGCGCCACGCTTTGCAGGGCCAGCCGAATGAGTTCCCAACTCACCTCTGCAATCAAAGGCTTGCCCACATAATCGACCGCATGGGCATGAACCAGCGGGCTCGCGCGCCACCACCCCTTGGTTGTGTCGTTGTCGTGGGTGCCGGTGTAGACCACCGAGTTGGCCAGATGATTGTGGGGCAAGAACAAACTGTCGGCCGCCCCACCAAAAGCGAACTGCAAAATGTTCATCCCCGGCAGCCCAACCGCGTCACGCAACGCCCGCACCGGCTCGTCGATGTCGCCTAAATCTTCGGCCACCATCGCCAGTGGGCCCAATTTTTTGCGCAGGGCTTCAAACAGCGCCAAAGCCGGACCGGGCTGCCACTGACCAGCGCGCGCATCTGCCGCCCCATTTGGCACCGCCCAACAGGCAGCAAAACCGCGAAAATGGTCAATCCGCACTGCGTCATACAACTGAAACGCCCGCGCCAGCCGCGTCGCCCACCAGCCAAAATGGTCGCGGGCCATCGCCTTCCAGTCGTACAGCGAATTGCCCCACAACTGCCCAAGTTCACTGAAATAATCGGGGGGCACCCCAGCCACCACTTTGGGCTTGCCGGTCTTGTCGAGCTGAAACAACCCACGGTTGCACCACGTATCACAACTGTCGGCATCGACGTAGATGGGAATGTCGCCCATCACCAAAATACCCTTACTTGCCGCGTATTTGCGCAACAAGCGCCACTGGCGGTCAAAAAAGAACTGCAGCACGATATAGCGGTCGACATCGGCGCGCTCGACTTCGCGAATGTGGGTCAAAGCGGCAGCGTTGCGATCGCGGTAGTCCGGTTCCCACGTCCAAAACGGCGCATAGTTGCGGCGCTCACGCAAGACGGTAAACAGCGCGGCGTCCAACACCCAAGGCTGCTGAGCGCGAAAGGCGTACAGTTCTGCATCCCACGGATGATTGCGGTTGGCCAGCAGCCGGTCGGCGGCGCGGTGCAACAAATCGCGTTTGAAGCCGATGACGGTAGGAAAGTGCACTCGAGCCTTGGGAAAGGCCGGCGGCACCACTTCACTCGCCTGCAACAACTGCGCGGCAAGCAAGTCCTGCAGGTCAATCAGCCACGGATTGCCGGCCAGACTGGCGCCACTGGCATACGGCGAATCACCGCCGCCAGTCGGGACCAACGGCAGGACTTGCCACCACTTGCACTTCGCTTGCGCCAGCCAATCGACAAAATGGCGGCTGCCCTGCCCAAAATCGCCGATCCCGTGCGGGCCGGGCAGTGCCGTCGGGTGCAGTAGAACGCCCGCTGCGCGCTTCCAAATGTGTTCTTGTTTCATCGGGTAGGCCCCTATTCGCAGGCCATCTGCACGACTTTTATGTCGTCGATCAGCACCCCTAGGTACTTGTTGTACTGGCTGTCATTGGTATCGAAGGTCAAGACCAGCTTGGCCCCCGCGGTGTAGCCAACGGGTACGGCGACACTAATCTTGGTCCAGTTGGTCGGCAAATTGGCGCAGGTATAGTTGGTGGTGCCCGATGAGCAACTGTAGGTGCCCAGACTCGCCTTGCTCCAAAGCTTTTGTGCGGTCTTGCCAGTGGCCTCCCATGTCACACTCAGCATGTCGTAATCGATGTATTTTTCCGCTTCGTAGAACAATTGAAACTCCAAGGTCCGCTTGCCCGACGGCGGCAGATTGCCGACATTGAGGGTGACGGTGCCCTTGCTGGCCCCAAAATCGAACGACGAAATAGCTGGATCGCCGTAGTACAGCACGCCCTTGGCAGTGATGCTTTTGCTGGCGGGGTCCCACACTTGCCAGCCTTTCTTGGCCAAGGCTGTCGAGTTGCTGACGCTCATTTCTGCGGGGCTGCCATCGTCAAAACTTTGGCTATACAATACGTTGCCGACCGTGCAGCACTTGGCGATCGGGGAGTGGCTACAGCTGCCGTTGTCCGGATTGCAGCCGTCAATGGTGCACGGGTCGCCGTCGTTACACTTGAGCGAACTGACATACGCGCAGCCCTTTTGCGCATCGCAAGCATCGCTGGTGCAGGCGTTCTTGTCGTCACACACCAAGGTGCCGCCGGCAAAACACTTGCCGTTGGAGCATTTATCGCCCGCAGTACACAAGTTGCCGTCTTCGCACTGGGCGGTGTTGCCGGTAAAGAAGCAGCCGTTTTTGGTGGCGTCGCAGCCTTGTTCGGTGCACGGGTTGCCGTCGTCGCAGGGGGCGCCGGTGCCCGGTTGGCACTTGCTGCTGCTGCACTTGTCGCCACTGGTACACGGATTCTTGTCGTCGCAAGGCAACAAGTTGGCCGCAAGCAAGCAGCCTGATTTGGGGTCGCAAGTGTTGTCGGTGCAGCTGTTTTGGTCGTCGCAGTTGTCGGCGGCGCCCGCGCATTGGCCGGTGATGGTACAGGCGTCATTGGAGGTGCACTTGTTGCCATCGTTGCAAGCGCTGCCGCCGTTGAACACGAACTTGCAGCCGCCCTTGGGGTCGCAACTATCCGTAGTACATGCGTTGTTGTCGGTGCAGACTTTGACGGCGCCGGCGCCGCACTTGCCGTCTTTGCACGAGTCGTTGTCGGTACACGCATTGCCGTCGGTGCACGGCAAGGTATTGTTGGAGTGCAGGCAAGCTTGTTTGGTGTCGCAGTCGTCGGTGGTACACGGGTCGGCGTCGTCACAACTGACGCCTTGGCCCTTGCACACCCCACCGGTGCAGGCGTCGTTTTGGGTGCAGGTGCTGTTGTCGTCGCATTTGCCGGCATTGGGCAGGTACTTGCAGCCCGACGCCCCGTCGCACGAGTCATCGGTACACGGATTGGTGTCGTTGCAATCCAGTTTGATTCCCAGACATTGGCCCTGAGCGCAGCCGTCGTTCAGGGTGCACTTGCTGGAGTCGTCGCACGCCAGCACGTTGGGCAGTTGCAAACAGCCCTTGGCCGTCGAGCAACCGGTGTCGGTACACCCCGAATTGTCCTCGCAAGTTTGGCCACTCAAGTAGGCGCTGCCATCTTGTTGACAGCCGAACAGCCAGTCGGCGCTGCCGCACGCGGGCCCGAGGCACACCGCTTGCATGCACCGACCGTCGCCGCCGCAGAACTTGCCGACGCCACAGTCATCGGCGGTCACACACTCGACGCACACCGATTTTTGCTGGTTGCACGCCGCGGGGCAGTCTTTGCTGGACTTGCACGGCGTCGCTGTGCTGCATTTGGTGTCGACGCAGGTCTCATTGAGGCCACAATCGGCGACCGAGTTGCAGTCGACGCACAACGCCGAGGCCTTGCCGCACACCTGCTTGGTGTTTTTGCAGTCGACATCGCTCTTGCATACTTGGGCCGGCTTGCACAACTTAGCCTGACAGATCGAACCCTTGGCGCAGTCGGTGGTTTGCAGGCAATCGACGCAGGCGTTGGCGGTTGGGTCACACACCCCCGCCGCGCAGGTATTCTTGCTGTTGCACGGCACTTTGGGTGGTACGCAGTTGGCGATGGCGCTGTAGCTGCACTGGCCATCGGCGGCGCAGGTGTCGGCGGTGCAGTAGGCGCCGTCGTCGCAATCGACCGGGGTTAGGCAGCCAGTTGGAGCGGTATCGGCGGTCGCTGTGCCATCGCCGGTGGCCGTATCTTGCCCTTGGGTTTCGCCGGTCGCGTCGCTGGTGGTTGAAGTGGCAGGCGTTGCGTCGCCGGTTGCGTCGGCGTCTCCAGCGCTAGCGCCGTCGGCAAAGACCAGCGGTGTGCCATCTGCAGTGCCGTCAGACCCGACGCCGTCTGCAGCCGCTGCCCCAGAACTGACGCTAGGTCGGGCAGTAACCGGCGTCATGCAAGCAATTGCACCTAAGGCAAGGCACAGATGGAGAAGGCAAACGCGCATGGCAAAAATCCGTACTGGCCACTATCCAGCGGCACAAACGCGTGCATTTTAGGCGCTACCTGCAACAAGGCAAGTGCGAAGCCGGTCCGCGATCCCCCGCTTTGGGCGCATCTCGGCGTCACTGCGTCACTTTTCTGTCAGGGATGTACGAGAGTACGCCCCTGACAGAAAAGCTCCCTGCTCCTTGTCGAGCGACAGCGAGCGACAGCGAGCGACAGGGCACTGGCATCCCAAATCGGGGGCCGCGGGGCATTTCGGTGGTGAATTTGGATTTGCCGCCGCCGCAGCTGCTGCTGGCGCTGAACTCACACTCAAATTCACGCCCGCGGCATGCTCAAAAGCTCGGCCGCTTTGCGCAACATGCCACCGATGCCGCGATGAGCGATTTCCAACACCACATCGCCGGCCTGCCGGTAGTGGCCGGTCACGGCGTGATCGACCGCGGTCGCTCCCCAAATAATCACCAGCCCGCGCACTTGGCGGGCGCGCTTGTCCGCATCTGGGCGCAAGTCGGCGACGGTGGTCAAGTGCAGACCGGTGCCGAAGGTGCGGTTCAGGTCGCGCAGCATCTCGCGGTAGGCCGGCGAGCCACCGACCACGGTGTAGCGGTCGAGTTGCAGTTGATGCATGAGCTGGCAAAACAGGGCGAACGCTTGGCGACTGTCCGAGCCGCCGCACACTTCGCAGCGGTCGCGGCTGACCTCCAATACCGCCACATCATCGTGTTTGGGCGTACAGGCCACCGCGCCGCACGACACCACAATGCGCTCCAGCAGTCGAGTCAGCGGCTGCGGATCGCTATCGAGCAGGGCCGCCAACGCCGCCAGCTTGTAGCAGCGCACCAAATGGACAACGGCCCGCACTTGCTCGTCGTCGTTGAGCCCGCGTTGCCGCAGCAGGTCACGGCGATCGGCGCGGTCCAGCACCCGGCGCAGCTCGGCGATTTGGTGTTGAGAATCTGTGACTTTTCGGCTCAAGACTCGGCGTTCGCTGTCGGCATCGCTTTGACGCTTGATTAGATCCGCTGCTTCGGCTTGGCCTTGCGCCAAACGGGCTTGCGCCGCAGTCAATTGGCGGGTGAGTTCGACTTGCTGGTGTTGTAAGGCGGCAAAACGCTCGTCGCGTTCGTTAAGTTCGGCCAGCCACTGGGCCGCGGTGGGTTGGGCGGGCTCAGGCGTCGCCGCCGCGCGGGCCGCAATTGGGGCTGGCGGGGACGAAGCGACGGGTGCTGAGCCCAACCCAACCGCAACGGCAGCGGCCGCCTTGGCAGCGGTCAGTTGATTGTCGGTGGCCTGTGCTGCATTGGAGTGCTTGGCGTTTGGCTGTGCGAGGTTTTGGCCAGCGGTGCTTGGCTTGGCCGTGCTTGGATTGGTCATGGGCGCAGTGGCGATGGTGCGCACCGGCGGGCCACCTTCTAGGGCTAGCAGTGCTTCAAATTCGCGTTCTTGTTTGCTTTTGGCCATGGAAGGGGTGTTCCCAGCGCAACAGGCGCGGGGGGCAGCCTAGCATGTTTGGTGGGCGGATTTGGAACGGATCACAGCGACCACGGTGGTGTCCCGGCTTGCCAGCGACGTGACCGGAGCGCGGGTGACCGGAGCGCGGCAGGATTTCGCCGCCAGCGCCTACTGCTTGATGGCGAGGTCGGCCTTTTTGAGCGTTAGCGTTGCCGGCTTCTGTACGAAGGCCAGCCGCGCGCGGACCACTGTCGGGCCGCCGTGCCCAAGCCCGCGATCCCCCGCTTTGGGCGCATCTCTGCGTCTCTGCGTCGCTTTTCTCCGTGGGACGTACCAGAGTACGCCCCACGGAAAAAAGCTCCTTGCTCCTTGATCTGCATCCCAAATCGGGGGCCGCGGAGAATTTCGATGGGGAATCCTGGACCCCGATCAGCACAAAGCCAAAGGCCAATAGCACCAGAGCATCCTGATGGGGCGGCGCGGTGCGCAAGGTCGTCGCGCGCAAGAAGCCATAGCTGCCCAGCAAAGGCCAATTAGCACCGCAAGCGGTTGTCCAAATCGACCAAACAGTACGGACCTGAGAATTCGCCACCGCGCCCGCCCAAGGCTACACTGCCGCAAGCGCCGCCGCCGGCGCGGGGTCAAACCATGAGCGAACTCCTGTTTGTAGCTGAACAAGAAGCCGACGGCGGGTACGTCGCACGGGCGCATGGGCACGCGATTTTTGCTCAAGCCGACACGGAAGCGGAGCTGCAAGCCGCAGTTCGAGATGCCGTGCAGTGCCACTTCGAGCCCGGGCACGGTCCCGCGTTGATCCGCTTGCACATCGTGCGCGACGTTTTGATGGCGGCATAGATGCCTGTGCGCCTGCCGAGGGACCTTTCGGGACACGACCTTGCGGTGCTGCTTCGCCAGTTTGGTTATGTCGTTTCACGACAGTCTGGAAGCCATATGCGGCTGACAACACAAACGAAGGGCGAACACCATGTGACATTCGTGCCCATGGTTCGCTGCGTCTGGGCACACTGGCGGCGATCCTGGATGAAGTTGGTCGGCATCTGGGCTTGACCCGCGACGCGTTGGCGATGGCGCTTTGGACCTGAAATCGTGGGCAAAGCGTGGACTTCAAGATCCCGTCAGGAGCGCCAGTTGTACAACGCGGTCAAGGTCAACGCGGTGGTCACTATCGTGCACTACGCGGGTATTTTGGCAGCATGACCGACGCAGACGCGGCCAAGGACTGCGACAAACAGAGCGGGTCTTACGAACGACGAGAGTTGTCTGGTGTCAGGCTATCGACACCACATCGATGATCGGCGTTCGCGCGCCGAAACGCGCCTGACGGCGCGCGCCGTGTTCGTGGCAAGCGTCGATTTTGGCCCGGCGGCGGCGCTCACCACAATCGTCGAGTGGCCAAAACGCGAGGCCGATCCGCGTTTCGCGTGCAACAGATTGAGATTGATGATGTAGTTGAATACGGATCTGGTGGGCATGGCGTCGGCGCCAACCGCAAGGGCCGAGCGGCCAAAACGCGCGGTCGATCTGCGTTTCGCCTGCAACTGTTTGAGACTGATTATGTATTTGAATACGGATCCGGTGGGCTAATTCCACCCCCCCAAAACCTTGCGCACCCGCCGCACCAGTGCCGCCACCCGCGCCTTATGCAGCGTATAGACCACCATCGCGCCCAACACCGCCAGCCCCGTCAGCGTCAGCACCAAAAACCCCAGTCGCTGGTCGCGCAAACTGGCGCGCACCACCAGCGTGCCCACATCCGCCACCAAAAACCCGACCCCCAGCAGCAGGTAGGCGCGCACCCGCAGCCACATGCCGACCCCAATCCCCACTAGGCAGGCCAAAGCGAAACCCAGCGGATACCAGTCATTTTGGGCATTGCCCACTTGGAGCATCACCACCAGCGCGGCCGGCGTGTAGGTGAGCCCAGTGCCGGCAAAGCGCAGCAGTTCACGCAGTTGCGGGGTCATGGCGCTGGCGTACACCTGCACCGTCATCAGCACGCACAAGCCTAGCGGACCTAGATAGATGTCCAAGCCTTGCAGCCCTTGGGCCAGCGCCAGTCCCAGCAACGCCAGGTTGATGGCCACGGCGCCGGCCGCTCCCAGAATCTGACTGCGTTCGATACGGGCCAACGCCGCGTACAGACCGGCGCTCACCGCGGCATACAGCGCATTGTCATCGGTCGGCTGCCACGGTGACACCACCGCCACCACCAGCGGCAACGCGGCGGTAAACCGGCGCGTGGCGACCGCAATCGGGTCGACCTGCAGGCGGCGCGCCCACACCGTGACCCCGATCAGCACAAAGCCAAAGGCGAATAGCACCAGAGCATCCTGATGGGGCGGCGCGGTGCGCAAGGTCGTCGCGCGCAAGAAGCCGTAGCTGCCCAGCAAAGCGCTGTGCAAAAACCACGCGTATAGGCCCGAACGCTCGCGCCAGACCGTCCACCCGCTGACCACCGCAATGCAGGCCAAAGTGGTGCAGCCCAGCGGGACGGCAAACGCGGACCATTGCAGCGGCGGCACCGCGGCGGCCCCAGCAACTGCGGCCCCAGCAAGAGCCAGGGCCACGGCACGCAGGCTGCGACCGGCCAGCGTCAAATCTTGCCACGTCTGGCGTTGCACCAAGGTCAGGCAATGGGCGAGCACAGCCACGCCGGCGAACCCAAAACCGGTGGCTAACCAGCGCTCCGCCCCTGTCAGACCAGAAGCGGCAACGGTCGCCACGGTCAGTGTCGCCGCCACCAATCCGCCAGCGGTTGCCAGCGCCGTCACCACCGCTGGACCGGCGGCCAACGTGTTGTACGAATAAGCCGCGATGGCGGCTGGCAGTGCGCATGCGGCCACCGCCACGGACGGTGCCAGTTGGTTGCCCCAGCCGTCCAGACCGCGAACTGTCGCCGTCAGCAAGTCGAGTCCGGGATTGCACGACAACTGGTTGGAGCCGGTCGCAAACCCGTAGGCCAGCGCGGCGATGGCCAAAAGCGCGGCGGTAGCGTGGGCATGGCCCAGATGGGGCAGCGGTTCGCTGTGGTGGCGCAAAGACCAATGCCCGCGCCACGCTACCAGCGCCGCGCACACTGCCAGCGCCGGACCTGCCCAAGCTGGTGTCGCCGTCTGAAGTTGGGCCGCGGCGTGCACCCCATTGAGCAGCGCGGCGGCCACCAGCAGCGGCCGATCCGCCCCGCGCTGTAGCCAGAGCAAAGCGCCGGCGATGAGCAGCGTCAATGCCGCTGCCGCCGCAGAACTGACCCAAAAACCGGCAACGGTGAGCGCAAACACCACCGTCTGCGCCGTGGCAGCGAGCCCAGCGGTCACCTTTACACTGTCGCTGGCTCGACCATCGGGCCACAACCGCGCGACCAACCACTGGGCGGCGTTTGGCCACTTCAGCAGGCCTACCGCCAGCACACTGAGCGCCAAGCCAATCGCAGCACTGCCCGTCAGCGCCTGCCGATACAAGGCCATCGTGCCGTCAGGACCGCCAAACCGCGCGATATCGGTCGCGTCCAAGCCCAGCACGCGGGGCAGGGCGGGCACCCAGCTGGCACCGGGCGGCATCAAGGGCTCCAGAGACACCCCAAGAATAGACGACTGGGCCGCGACCAGCGCCGCGCCCACCACCAGCAGCGGCAAGCTAGTCGCACTGACCCAGCGCGCCCCCAGTGAGCGGCCGACCAGCAGCGCCAACACCGCCGGGCCCAACAGCATCAGCGGGGGCACCACCACCAAGCCGCGGAATACGGGCAATGGGCCCAACAGCAGCGCATCGGCCACCAACACCAGCGCCAGCGCCGCGGTGCCAGTCAAAGGCACGTGGGCCCAGCGGCGGCCGTGACCCACAGGCGCATCCAGTTTGGACTCCAGCCGCGGACCGATGAGGGCGACCCCGCGACTGACGGCCCACAGGATTGCTCCGTAGATCGGCAGGTTCAACGCAACGACAGCGGGTGTCAACGGCCGGCCGATGCGATTGGTCAATGCTGCTGCGGTGGCGAACAAACCCAATGCCCACAACCAGCCGACGTGGCCGCGTGCCAACCAACTGCCAAAAGCGCCTGAAGCAAACGCCAGCGCGCAAACCACTGCCGCCGCCGCCCCGCCTGCCACCGCAAGTGGGCGATCGGCGGGGGCAGCGCCAAACCACGCCAGATTCACGACCAGCGCCAAACCGGTACACACCAAAGAGGCGACGGCCATACCGCGGCCGACTGAGGCCAATTCTGCTGCTGCCCAAGGCAGTTCGACCGCGCCAAAGGCCAAGCGGCCAACGGCGGCTGGTGGTGCAGACGGTGCAAGCAGTGCAGCTAGCGTGACAAAGGCCAGGGCGCAACCAGCGAGGACGGCCACCGTGGCCCCCGCTGTGGGTGGGGCGAGCACAGCGCACAGGGCGGCCACAAAGGCTAAGGCCCCAGCCAGTGCAGGCCCACCGCTAACGTCGCGTGGACTGCGCAGGACTAGACCAGCGGCGGCGGCGAGCATGGGCAACGCAGCTTCCAAGGCGGCGTCATCGAGGGCCAAAGTGCCGTCGGCAAAGGCCCAGCGCGGCGCCCACCGCAATACCGGCCAGCTGACCACTGCCGCCATGCCAAACAGCGACAGTGCCACATCGTCCAGCGGGCTGCCGGCTGTGGACGGCTGTTGACGGTGGTCAACTAGGGCCGCAACGGTGTAGGCACCGGCGCAGGACAGCACCGCAATCGGCAACAGTACCGCGTTGGCTGCGCCAGCCGTGGCCAAGACCACCCCACCTAAGACCACACAACTGCCCGCGTAGTGCCACGTCGATTGGCTCATACCGCGCAGGTGACAGACCGCGGCGACCGCGGCGGCCGCGACTAGCGCGGTGGGGTAGCTGCCATCGGCGCTGACTTCGCAAGCGCGCACCATCACCACCAATGCGGCGGCACCCAGCACGGCCAAATAGTCCGCAGCGGCTGGGCCATGGGCCAACTTGACGCCACCTAGATGCGCCAACTGGGGCAAAAGCGCCGCCAAGGGCCACAGCATTTGCTGTTCGGGGCTTGGTGCCAGCAGGCGACAACTCACCGCCGCGCCAAGGGACGCCAGTGGCAACAACAGAAACTGTCCAGCCGGATGCTGCACCGCCAGCCATAGCGACTGACCAATTCCGATGGCGGCGGTCGCCTCCGCCAGCCCTAAGGCCAGCGTGGTCGGCGGTGGCCGGACCGCAGTCAGGGCCGAAAATCCGGTGGCAATCGCCGCCAAGGCACTCGCCGCAGCACCCAGCCACGCCAACGCCGCCAACGGGCCCACCAGCGCAGATGTCCGCGGTTGCAGCCGGTGCGCCGCAAACAGAACTGCGCCCAAAGCCCCGACATACACCCCCAACCACGGGGCGAACTGCCCGCCGTCCACCCGCCACACCAACGGTGCACCGGCTGCAGTGTCGACAGCGCTGGCGGCCAGTGCGGTAATTTCTAGGGCGACTGCTCCAAAAAGCGCAAACCCGTAGGCCGCCACCGAGGTCCGTATTCGCACAGCAGCGAAAGCGGGCAGGGCGAGCGCTACGATCGGCAGCGCGAACCGCTGAGGGCTGGTTTCACCCAGTAACGACATCACTGCCACACCCACCGCGCTGGGCAGTAGCAGAAACGCCAGCGACTGGCCCAGCCCAAAGCGCGCTCCGACCAGCCGCAGCAGCGTTAACGCCGCCACCGTGGCGCCGCCGACCGCCGCCCACCCCAGCCCAGCATCAATGACGGTCAGGTTGGCCAGGGCCGCAAACACCAACGGCAAAATACCGGCACCGATCGCAGCCAGCACTTGCCCCGCCCGCTGCGACCGCGGCGCCACCGCGGCACTGCCCAATACGAACGCGGCCGAGTACACCAAAAGCGCACTAGCCACCGACGTCCAGCGACCGGTCGGCCCAAACGTGGTCCACGCCTCGCGCAGCCCATACACCGACCCAGCCAGCACCAGCAACGCGCCGACAAACCAACCGATGTTTTCGTAGACCAGCGGTAGAACACCGCCGCCGTCTTGGTCGCTGTCATCCAGTTCAGTGGCGGTTTGCAGCCAGCCGTCACTGCTGGGCGCGTCATCGTCGTCGTCTGGGTCCTGAGCGCCGTCTGGGTCCTGCCGGGCGCGGGCGTTGCGCTGCCACTGCATGGCCTTGGCCCGATCGGCGCGCAGGCGGCCCAGTTGCTGGTGTAATTCGAGTGCGTCTTGGTCGCGGCGCGTCGCCCGAATTTGCTCGGCTGCAAGGTGCTGGGCTAGGCCGTGGTCGATGGGCGGTGCGGACAACTCTTTGGCAATTTCAAGAAGTTGGTCCGACTGTTCGCTGTCGATGACCCCGCGCTGATGGGCCACCTGCAGCACCGCTTTGAGCTCACCCGGGGACGGCGGCGAATTGGAATCGGACATGACCACCACCGCCGGCGCGCACTAGGCTTGGTTAAGGGCCCCAACCCAATTAAGGACCCGTGCAAGAATTACTCGATCGGTCCGCGATAGGAACGGAGCGTGCAGGCGGCTTGCAAAGCCGCGAGTTAGCGACCCACCAAACAAGCAGTGGGCCCAAGTGCAAAATCGGTTTGATTTTGCAGCGGCCCTACCTCGACGACGCTGTTCTGGGTCGGAGCGGCGGGTCGGCTGAATAGACGCGAGCTTAGGAACTGTCCTGAAATAACTCGATCGATCTGGGCAACACAGGAGCGGCGAGTCGGCCTTTCAGGACGCGAGCTTAGCGACCAACAAAGCACGCAAACGGAACCAGTCCCACAATGACTTATTGTGGGACAGTTCCTTAGCGACCCACCCAGTCAGCAAACGGGCGCAAACAAAATCGATTAGATTTTGTTGGTGCCCTAAATTGGCGTTACAGTCCCTTGCCACACACCGCTGCAAACACCGCGACGGCCAAGTTTTCGCCGGCTGCTCTGCCGCAATCGGTCGTCAAGTTCTCTGTCTTGCTGCACGCCGGCCAATTGGCCAAGGTCGCCTTCACACTAGCGCAGCTGTCCGTCGCCGACGGTGCGCCAAAAACGAGGTTGAGCGTCGGCCCGGCGCCTTTACCGTAGGGCGCAGGAAAGGTGACCTCCAGCCCAGCGCCCACTCCGGGGCACGGGCAGGCATCGGCGTAGGGCCAGAACAAGTGCTTTCCGCTCGAGCGAAAACTGTAGCTGGCATCGGGATTTTGGCGGACGCCTTCAAACTCGGCCACCAATTGGGTCGTATCGGCGGCCAAGTGCACCACACTCAAGATGGTCTTGGTGCCGCATTTGGCTTTGGCGCTGCCGGTTTGGTTCGAGGCCATGGTCAAGGCGGATAGGGCCCGCAAATCGAGCCCCAAATTGTCGCCGACGCTGACTTTGAGTCGCACTTTGCCATCCAATTGCAGCGCGTCGCCAATCTTGACCGCTGTCAGCGCCACTTCGGCCGCGCCGGTGTCGGTGGCAATCCGCGCCAGGGTCACGGCGCCGCTATAGGTCCCGGACGGCAGCTTGCAGGCATTGAGGGCAACCGCTACCCCGCCGACTTTGGCACCGTCGCAGGTCACGGTCACCGCGCCGGTGCCGCCCAAACATGGGATCGGCACCGCAGGACCGCACGCCGCGCTATCCCAACCCTTGGCGATGACTTCTTTAGCTACAGGCACTTGCAGTAGCTCTTTGACGGCGCTCAGGGTCGACAACAAGCCCGCCAGCGACCCTGTGGTGCGGGCGTAGACGTCAGACAGCATTTCGGGGGCCGACAATAGGTCGCTGACCGACACCCCGCCTTTTTCGCTGATTTTGGCCTTGAGGCGGTCGGCAAGCTGGCTGGAAATCTTGCCAGAGCACACCAAGTCGTCCAGTACATCGTTGGCGATCTTGGTGGCAAAGGCGTCAGCTTTGGCTTGGGCTGCGGCTTTGGCGCTGTCGGCGGCCGCGCTGGCCTTGGCGCTGATCGCCTCCGTGGTGCAACGGACACCAATTAGGGCGCACAGTAGGCTCAACACCACGACAAGGAAGAGTGAACGGCAATTGGCTGAGGTCATGGTCGGGGCTCCTAAGGGCTCGTGCCAGAATAGCGCGACCGAGCCGCCACTGGAACGGAAGGTGCAGTCGGCTTGCAAAGCCGCGAGTTAGCGACCCACTAAGCCAGCAATGGGCCGAGGTGCAAAATCGACTTGATTTTGCGCGGACCCCAAACGGGCAAGGAACAACCGGCCGGATGTGGGCGCAAACGCAGTGTAGAGCCCTGGCAACTATTGCGCAACCACGGCATGCTCACGCCATCGGGCCATCGACACCACGGCCAAAGTGAGGTGTGATGCTCCAGTTTTTGCAAAAAGGCGCCAGCAGGACTGCAATTAGGAACTGTCCCAGAAAAAGTCATTCTGGGACTGGTTCCGTTTGCTTGCTTTGTTAGTCGCTAAGCTCGCGTCCTGAAAGGCCGACTCGCCGCTCCTGTGTTGCCCAGATCGCTCGAGTTATTTGTGGACAGTTCCTTAGGCGGGTTGTTTTGGCGCCGGCGCTGCTGCTGAGCGCGTCTGCCTGTGCAATGGCGATTCAAGGGCAACGCCTGCCCGACATGGCTTTGGTGGCGCGCCCAGCCGATTTCGAAGTGCCAGCGGGCGTAGCAGTCTTGCACTACTACGGCGCGGGCGGCTGGGGCATTCGTTGGGGGCAAACCTATATTCTGGCGGCGCCTTATTTCACCAATCACAGTATCGCGCGGCTGGCGGCTTCTAAGGCCACGTCGATGGTGTCGATTACGCCCGATGTTGCCGAGGTGCGAGCGGGGTTTGCCGGTACTCCGGTGCAGTCGACCCTGGCAATCCTGATTGGCCATGGCCACATCGACCACGCAGGCGATGTGCCGGCCTACTTTGCCGATGGTTTGATTGCCGGCAAACCGACGCTAGTCGCCGATCGTTCCACGGTCAACTTGTTGGCGGCCTTGGCGCCGCGGCTTGGCTGCATTGCTGCGATTGACTATGACAACGAGACCGCCTCCAACGCCCGCTGTCCGCTCAACAATGTCCGCATTACCCCGATTCATCATGCCCACGCCCCGCACGTGCAAGTGGCGGGCGTCGATGTGGCGGCCTATGGCGGTTTTGTTCAAGAACCTCAACCCGCGTTGCCGACCACGGCGGCCGAATACAAGGTCGGCAATACGTGGGCGTTTCTGATTGACTTTCTGGACGACAACGGGGCCATTGCCCTGCGAATTCACTATGTAGACGCCGCCTCGTCTCCGCCGCATGGCCTTGCCAACAGCCCAATCGCGGGCGAACGCGATGTTGACGTTCACATCGCCTGCGTGCCGGGTTACGAATTGAGCGAAGGTTATCCAGACGCGCTGCTGCGCCACCACCGAGCGCGCTTTGTGCTCGCTGGGCATTGGGAGGACTTTTTTGAGCCGCGCTCAGAACCGCTCAAACCTCTGACCCAAGTACTTGACACCGAACGAATTGAGCGCTTCTTGCAAATTGTGGACACCGTCGTTAAGCCCACCGCCGGCGCAGGGCCGATCAACAAGCCGGCGCAAGACTGTGCACCGCCGCGCCGGTGCGGGCCGCGAAGCGCAAGTTGGGCGCTGCCGATCCCGGGCGAGACTTTTCATTTTGGCGGCGGTGTCGGCTTGCCTGCGACCAGTACCGCGGCGGCTCGCTAGCAAGAGAGTGGCGCACACGTCTTCGGGACCCTTTGCTTGCTGCGTCGACAAGGAGAATCAGTGGGTCGCCAGAACCTGGGAATCACTGAACTGCTCAGGGTTTGGCGCTTCGCGCTGGCGACCCACGCCAGCCTGACAAACACGCCCTCTTTTGGGCTGCCCAAGTAGCAACACCGGCCAGACATAGGCATACTGCCGCCGCTTGCGCCAGCCCGGCACCAACCCCAGACGCTACAGCTGCGAACGCCGACACCGCAGCAGCCGACGGCGTCGCGGCGGCCGATACGAGCAAGGCAGCTGAAACAGCCACGACCGGCGATAGCGCCGTTGCGGACACGCCAACCGTTGTCGACGCTGCCAGTGACGCGCTGGCGGATACCAAGGCCGACGGCACTGCCGCGGATACTTCGACTGCTGCGGACACCAGTGCAGCCCAAGATTCCACTGCGGCCTCGGACACCACTGCAGCCTCAGACACGACGGCAGCGCCAGATGTTGCCAAGGTGGACGCAGTAAGCGACTCCACCGCACCGATGTGCCAGTTTGGCAAGCCCGCCCAAGAGTGTTTTACCGCCAAGGCGCTCAAGGCCAACATCGACTCGCCACCGCAGGGCGGCGACGCCAATCCCGATGCTTACTCTGGCGTGTTGCTTCCTGACGGTTGTCCCGACCCCAACTTGGTCAAGGACGGTTGCTGCAACCCTGCGAGCGGACCTGGGATTTTACAGGGCGACACCTGCTGCTACTGGTTTTGCACCGGCGCCTGCTGTGGTCGACCCTTAGTTGTCGACGGCTACGCGCGGGTAGCACCGCAAGTGGCCAACAGCCCGTGGTCCACCGCGCCGCACCGTTTTTGCGCAAGCACCGTGCCAGAGCAGCGGCAGGCAGTGCGGTTGGCTGCCTCCGACCGCGCCCAACTGGCCGCTGCTTGGCGGGCGGATGCCGCTGATGAACATGCTTCGATTGCTAGCTTCTTGCGTTTCGGTCTCGACTTGTTGGCCTTTGGTGCTCCGCCTGAGTTGGTCGCCGCTGCCGCCGCCGCTGCCACCGATGAAGTACGCCACGCTCAACTCTGCTGTTCGGTCGCCGCTGCGCTGGACGGCGGAACACAAGGCCCCGGCAAACTGGATTGCGCGGGCGTCCAAGCCCATGCGTCACTGGCCCAAGCGGCTGCGGCTGCAGTGGTCGAAGGGTGCATCGGCGAGACTTTGGCGGCTGTTACTCTAGGCGCCGCAGCGCGCGGTGCGGCCGACCTGTGGTTACAACAAGCCCTGCAAACCATGGCCGACGACGAGGCCCGCCACGCTGAACTGGCTTGGCGCTTTGTGCGCTGGGCCTACACCGAGGGTACACCAGAGGTGCAAAGCGCGATTGCCCAAGCTTTTGATGCAGGTCTGGACCGGGTGCCTGTGGCGGACCCGCGCGCTGAACTCTTGCAGGGCGTGGGGCGCATGGCCTGCAGTGCCGCCGGGCGATTGCCAGCCAGCGAGTACGCGGCGGCCTGCGGTGGGGCGGTGGTCCAAGTGATTCGACCGTGTGCGCTTGTGCTTGCCTCGATTACGCAGGCGTCAGTCGCCTTGCAGTCGAGCGCGGTTGCTGCTTAGTTCCTCCTGCGGCGTTCACCGATGGCAGTTGCGGCGTTCACCGATGGCAGTTGCGGCGTTCACCGATGGCAGTTGTTGTGCACTTCCTCGGTACTTACCTGCCACCGAACTGAGTTAACCCGAACCCGTCCGCCGGACCCGCAGACGCTCGCGCAGGGTGTCTGTGAAAAACCTGATGACATTCGAGATGTTGTTAGGTCCCTGCGTACTGATCTTACCCTGCGTACTGATCTTAGGGTGCCGATCACAGGGTCGGCGGCCAGTCGCCCGGCCGGTGTCGACCGAAGCATTGGCCGCACGAACTGCAGCCCTGAGGCACTGTACTTGCTGCGGCTCGCCAGCGGGTTCCCCTGAAAAACATGATGATATTCAAGGTGTTGTTAGTTCCCTGTGTACTGATCACACTGATCCCAGGGTAGTGATCACGGCCGCCGACAGCTGCCGGGCGCCTTTGGGAAAACTGATGATAATTAGTATGTTGTTAGTTCCCTGCGTACCCATCAGGCGCTGATCGGCTCGGCTCGCCGTCTGGACTTCGATCAGAGAGCTAACGCACCCAAAAGCCCCAACTTGCAGCGCGCGCCGGGTCTTTGAGCCCGCCCGACGTCGTCGGTGTGTAGCCGTCGCCATACCAAACGACCATTCCGTTGGATGTCACCGGGTCCGAACCGCAAACGCCATAGCAAGTGTCGCTATTGAACCCGATGAATTGCCTTTCAAATGCCGTGCCGCCGGCGTGGCCACTGCAGCTGATTTGCGGGCGATTGTCAAAGGTTTTGGCGTTGAACTGGCTGCCGGCCTTCAATTCCGTGACGGCGACGGTGATGCAAGCGGTGGATGACAACGCGAGGTTGAACTGGTTGTAGCCCGACGCCTTAGGCCAGCGGTACACCAACTGGTAGGCCATTGCGTTGCCGCTGACCGCAGCGGTGCCGGTGTTGGTCACGGTCAACAGCACTTGTGCGGCGGTTTGCAGCAACGCCGTGCCGTCAACGGTCGCTTTGCCAGACCGCACACCGGGGTCCCAACTGCCTGCCGCGGCGGACGGAAGGTAGTAGACGTCGGTCCCGCCGGTCTGGGGCCGGTAGGCATAGGTCAGCAACGTCCAACCGCCGCCGTCTGTGGTCATGTCGCAATACGTTTGTACGGGCAAGCTATTGATTGCAATGTAGTAAAGTCCGTCAGGCGAATTTGGCGCGGTGACTAGAATGTCCTTGCACGACTTGCCCGGGATGGCCTTGGTGCCATAGCCGCCGATTGAAATTGGGAACCAAGCCGAGCCATTGCAAATGTACAGCGTGCTATCCTTTTCGCCGACGTAAGCAGAGCCCCGCAGCGCGGCCTCACACTTTTTAGGCTGACCTGCCGAAACTGTGAACTGAAACAACTGCTTGGTCGGATCATACCCAGCGGTACACTGCAAACTGCCGTCCGCTGCAATGCCTGACACCACCAAACCGGTTCCGCAGGCAGTGCCGACTTTGGCCAGCGTCGGCGCATTCTTGACGTCCGCCCATTCCGCGGTAGTTGCAAGCTTGGCCAGCTTAGGCGCCCCGAGCAAATCGCCGTATTGACCGGATTTCGCAACGTCGGCAAGGGCCGATATCTTTGCATATTCACTGAAATTAGGCGCCCCGAGTACATCGGCGTACTGCCCGCTGCCCGCCACTTTGGCCAATGACGAGGCCAAAACGTACTGAGTCAAGTCTGGGCCGCCATTGAGATCAGCGTAAGCAGCAGAGAAGGCCAGTTTACTGAGGTCAGCCTTTTTCGCGTAGGTTTCCAACACTTTGGGATCTAGATGCCCAATGCTGACGCAGCCACTGCACTCCAACGACTCTGCAGCCGCTGCGCGCAACGCCGAGGCGACGCTGGTCAGTTGGCGACGGGGCAACTCAGCTTCACTGTTCACGGCAACCCCGTACCACAACGGCCCATTGGCGCCAGTTTTGGCCGGAATCGGCGATTTTTCGCCAATAACTAGCTGAAATTGCCCGCCTTTGACCGATACCGTCGTCGCCGATTCCTGCCACACCGCCGTGCCGCCCGTATCGCTGGCGTACAGCGCCGATTTGAGTTCGTAGGCGCCATCCACCACCGGACCACCTCCCGTGACGGTCAGCGCACCGACGACCGACATCGAGGTGCCTACAGCGCCTTGGGCTGCAAAGGCAATAAATTGCGTCGCAAAGGCCACCAGAGCAAAATGAATGTGTCGCATGGTCTACCTCGCAGGATCGGTGTCGAGCGCTAGTTCAGTCCACCAGATCTTCCAGGATTCCCCATCGAAATTCCCCGCGGCCCCCGATTTGGGATGCAGATCAAGGAGAAAAGTGACGCAGTGACGCGCCCAAAGCGGGGAATCGCGGATCTTACACCGCGGTTGACAAATAGCCAAACAGCACGGCAGGCTTGCGTCTCGGGTTCATGTTGCCGCGCTGGCCACTGGCGTAACGATCGATATTTCTAGCGACGAGGCAAGCGTGACGACGCAAATCTGTGTATTCAAAGTCTTTACTCTCGGGCTTGTTGTTGCTGCTGCGTCGGCCTGCTCTTCGCCACCCGCCGCCGCCGCACCGCTATCCGACGTGACCACAGCGGCGGCCGATGGTGATGTTGGCACTGCAGGCAAGGTCGATGCGGCGAGTGAAGTCACGGCCAACCCGTGCAAAGGGCAAACGTGCTCAGGTCTGGGCACTTGCAAGATCGGCGCCGACGGCAAGCCCATCTGCGACTGTAGCGGTCCCAGTTGCCTGTACCCCACGGCCGACCTCAAGTGCCTTTCGGCCGCAGAACTGTGTACGGAAGCTGCGTTATCTTGCGAGGGTGGTTCTCAATGCGCAGCCGACGACGACCTCACTGGCTGCACTTGCGACGCGACCCACGTCCACAAAGCCCTTTGCCGTTGCCCCAATGGGGCCAAACTCGACGGTGACAAATGCATCAGTGACGCTGCGTCGTGCCAATCGCTGCAAAAATGCGTGCCTAGCAAGGGCGAACGCTGGAAAATCGAGGTCTCCGGCGGCGTATCACTGGTGCTCATCGACCGTAAAGAGTTCGGTGGCGGCCAAGAATGGACGGCGCAAGGCAATTTGACTTTGTTCAACGTTTGGCCCAAAGAACTGTGCGGCGCCTTCAAAATCACCAATGGCAAGGACCTCAAGGTCGGCAGCTACGACGTTGGCGACTTGTCGATCTCGTTTGCACTAGGCGGTAAGCAATACAATTCGACCAAGGTCGGCGCTGGCGGCAAGGTCGAAGTCAAGGCCGCGTCGTGGTGCGATCTGGCGGGCTGTACCCAGCTCGACTTGAGCTTGGACGTCGATCTGGGTGGGTTCGACGGCACCTCGGTACACCTCAAAGGTGTCATCAAGGGCGCGGATTTTTGACCCAAACAGCGCAGTTTGCGCCTATGCCGACCCTGCGCGGTAGCTGCCGTCTTGGTTTGAATCTTTATGAACGATTGCAAGCCTTTCTGCAACAAGAGGTGGTTGAGCGTCCGGGCTGAATCGCGAATGGCCAGCTGGTCTAACGCGGGAAGCAGCCTGCCCAAAAAATGCACTGCGCTGTGCAAGGGCTGGTTATTTTAGCGCGACTGCCCGATCAGCCGTGACCGAACTGATGTAGGCTCAGGGCCCAATCGGCGGCACCGATGGGCCAACGCTAGGCTCGGCTGGATCGCTCACCGGACCTGGGCCAATTGCGAATTCTTGTGGCGTCACTTGCGCATCAGAAGTCGGTAACGATGCGGCTAACTTGACCCAGATGTGCTCGTCAAGCACTTGCCCGGCTTTGACCGCTGCTGCTTGCCGGACGCCTTCCAGCGTATAGCCCGCTTTGGCCAGCACGCGGCCCGATCGCTCATTGCCTGCGTACACGCCTGCAAAAAGCCGCAACATTGCAAGATCGTTTAATGCATAGTCGCTGATGGCCGTTAGAGCCGCTGGCGCAAGCCCTCGTCCCCAATGCGCGCGGCCCAGCCAATAGCCAACTTCCGCTGAACGCCGAAATACGTCGGTGCCGACGGTGAGGCCAACAGCGCCCACTGCTTCGCCATCGATGTCGATCGCAAACACGGAGTCCAGCAGCGCGGTCGATGCATAGTGCACCCATTCGTCTGCATCGGCGGGGGTGTACGGGTGTGGAAAGCGGTCGCGCAGCCAGCGTGCCACGGCCCAGTCGTTGGCGTGGCGCACCACGGCTGACTGGTCGCCTTCGGCAAACGGGCGCAGGCGGCAGTGCTCCAGCTCAAACGTCACGCGGTCGCTGCTCATTTGGGCTCGCTATAACCATAAAAGTGTCTATTTTTGCGATGTTGTTAAATCACTGCGTACGCTCAAAATAACCAGCTACCAGCTAGCGACCAACCACCAGTGTCCGACCGACCGCGACAGGGCAAGTACGCAGATTCGACAGCCGGTCGCTAACCCATCTGAACACAACGCCTTGAAATAATATAATATTCCCACCCAACAACCGGAAATGTCGGATGTTCGTCGGCGCCCGCCCCAGCTGTCAGCACGAGCGGCGCGAAATGCTCGTCCGTCGGGTGATTCATCTTGTAGGCAGGAGCTTTCACCGGCGCGGCGATTAGTGAGTCCCAATCCCGGGTTACGAACACTTCCGCCAGCCAGTGGTCAAACTCGACGGCCCAGGCCGGTGGTGGCTCCCCCACCTTACCCAGATTAACCAACCCAAGATTGTGCGTTGCGCTGCCTGAACCGAGCACTAGCACATCGTTTTGGCGCATCGGGGCCAGCGCCTGCCCAAGCTGAAACAAGTCGGAAAATGGCCACTTGGGCAAAGCCAACTGTAGCAGCGGCACATCAGCCTGAGGCCACATCACCTTCGTTGCCGTCCAAACTCCGTGGTCCCAGCCCCGTTCACTGCGCTGCCCAACGCCGCCGGTCGCGAGCGCCTGAGGCACGGTCAGCAGTCGCGACGTCACTTCTGCCGCCAAACCAGCAGCAACGGGAGCCTTGTACTGTTGCCGGTACATTTCCGCCGGAAAACCGCCAAAATCGTAGATGAGTTCTCGGGTTGTCGTCGTTCCAATTTGGACGCCAGCGGCCTGCCAATGTGCCGAGAATACCAAGGCAGCACGGAGCGGGCGCAGCGATTGACCCCAGACCAACATATCAGCGTTCTGTTCGGTTTCAAGCACCTTCGTTGGCCCGCCGTGACCCACGAATGCCGCTGGCGCCACTTGCGGCCTTGGTAACGGGGCTGCCCCACCGGGAGGAGAATTCTGCACCGATGATCCTTGTAGTTTCATGGGTTTGTTCGGCGGGTATTTGCCATTGCAGCACGCCGCCAGGGCAGCCAGGGCCAATAGGTGGCGGCGCGTCGGCTTGTCTTTGTCGTTTGCGGTCGGCATCGAGCCTCCAGCCTCAAGGTAATCCTCAATATCGACGATTCAAGGTGCAGTCTGGCCAACCACCTTGATCAGTACGCACCCATTTAACAACATACTAAAATATTTGTGAAATGCGGATCGCGCCACCGGCCAGCCACTTCGTGGGCGAACTATTTTCGCCTCCAACCGCGGCAAACGCTTCCAGCCTCCGATAACAGGTTTTGCACCCGCCAATTTCGCGCGGGCCGGAACCGCCATGCGCCAGATTCGCTTCCTACCGACTACATTTCTTGTCGAAGTTTCGCGCCGTACCCTCAACGGCAAGTTCCTGTTTGACCCCGTTGAAAACCCGCATACCGCCGAAGCTTTTCACGCAATCATCGCTCGCGCCCAACAGGAGCATGGGGTCGACGTTCACGCCTATTTCGTTATGAGCAATCATTATCATGCGTTATACTCATCCTCAAATCTCGATGCCTTGGCTGACTTTCTGCGCGATGTCCACTCCGAAATGGCGAGGTATTCAAATACTATCCATGAGTTGACTGGGCCGGTGTTTGCTGGCCGCTGCCACATCAAGCCCGTGTTTCCGGACGAAGCGACGACCACCAACCGATTGGCCTATATCATGGGCCAAGCCGTCAAGATTAAAGGAAGTCGCTGGACTATCGACGACTGGCCGGGGGCAAATACCAACAGGGCGCTGATGTATGGCGATAAGCTGGATGGCCGGCATTTCGATAATGCCCGCAAGATCTTGGAGTCGCGGCGCAAGGGCGGGCCCCAAGCCGACGACGAATACACCTCCCGTCCAGAGGTGGTACTGACCGTGCTGCCGTGTTGGAAGCACCTATCCGTCGACGACCAGCGCGTTCGCTACCGAGCACTCGCAAAGGCCGCGGCGGAGCGCTTTGGTGAGGACGGGGTGACTTCACAACATATTGATAGTGCTGGAGAATATCGAGACTATTTGCCAGACCTTCCGCGGTCCGCGCCGCCCGCTTCTCCTCTAGCACCAGTCGCCGACGCTGCTACGGTCAACGTTGGCAGAGCACAAACGCCCATTAGCCCGCTTCGCGAACCTGCCGGTCAGTGCGGCGCCGAAGTCGCAGCAAAAATCCACGCTTCTAGTGCGGGTGGGCAAGCCGAGTGCGGTTCCACAGACGCGGTCTCGCCGACAGCTGGCGGATATCCAAAGGAAATTCAGGCGCGGCCCATGCCGAAAAAGAGCGGCCGGACCAAAGCACACTATGTTCACGCCGCGAACAAGCAGGACGAAGCAGCGTTCGACAAGGCCTACCGCGAAGCCAGGGCGCAACACCGTGAGGCGCAAGAGGAACTGAGGAATCAGGCAAAGCTGGCGCTTTTGGGCGAAGCGGCGAAGCTCGTGATGTTCCCGCCTTACACGTTCGGTTGCGCGGCGCGCATCGGTGGACTGCGCCAAGAACTGGGGCTTGCTGACCTAGCGCCGAATCTCTGATTCGTCATTTCAGGAATCGCGTAGTCCACGCGAAAAAGGAGTTTAATTATGTGATGTTGTGAAATGGGTGCGTACTGATCAGGCTTGCCTGTTTCGGAGAATTCTGGCAGTTTGGCTCTGAGCTACCGCCGACCGCCGAACTATGCCAGAGAGGAACCATGAATCATTGCATCACGCTGCTCACCGCCATTCTGCTGACGTTGTTGCCCGGCGTCGCGATTGCGGCTATCCCTTCGACAGTGCAAATCGCTGGTTACCTGTATTCGCCCGGCGGACCAGCTCCAGACGGCGATTACTACATGGGCTTTAACGTGCTCGATGGCCCAAAAGGCGCCATTGTCTGGAGCGAATCAGGCATCAAGGTCGCTGTCAAGAATGGCCATTTCGGCCACGGCCTGGGCAGCATCAAGGCATTGGGCGCAGGCAGCATTGGCGCCGACCGCTGGCTGGAAATCCAAATCGGCGCTGAACCGGCCCTGCCACCGGTCCCAATCCGCTCGGTAATGGCAGCCTTGCGCGCTGGCATTGCCGAAGGATTAGACTGCTCCGGATGCATCGAGGCCGCACATATCGACGTCAAAGCCCTGCAGCCCTATGCCAAGTTTGCCGATTTGGGCGGGTTTGCCAAAACCGGCGATTTGCAAGTGTTTGCCAAGTCGGCTGATCTGGCCGAATACGTTAAAGCCAATGCTCTGGCCAAAGTTGCAGGTACCGGCAGTTTCAAGGACTTGACCGACCCACCCAAGCTGTCTGACGTTGCTCTGAGCGGCGCCTTTGGCGATTTGATCGGCATCCCGGCCCTAGCCAAAGTCGGCTCGGCCTGCGGAACTGGATTGGTGGTCAAAGGCATCAAGGCCGACGGCAGCCTCGACTGCACCGCTGGCGGCGTTAGCGCCGATACGTTGCCCAAGGACGGCTTGGACGAAATCTCCAATGGCTTGCTCACAACCCAGTTCACCGAAGTCGCCGTCAGCGCCAACGTGCCACTCGCCATCCCCGACAACCTCGGCGCCGGCATCAACGACACCTTGGAAGTCCCCGATTTCGGCACCGTGCAGTCGCTAAGCGTCAGCATCGACATCGGCAACAGCGACATCAGCAAGATTCGCGTCAGCGTGTTCGACCCCTCCGGTGGCGTCTACAAACTGCACGACTTGACGGGCACCGGCAAGGTCCTCAAGGCCACCTACCCGACGCCCGACAAGGTCGCGAGCGGCGATTTGACCACGTGGATCGGTAAAAATCCCAAAGGCACCTGGTCGATCAACGTCACCGATTTGGCCGGCACGCCCGGCGGCAAAGACGGAGCCATCGCCGGCTGGTCGATCAAGGTCGGCATCTTGTCTTCCAAAAAGGCCACCGCCACCAGCGCTTTTCAGTTGATGCCCCAGCAGTCCGCGCCTTTGCCCTGCACGCTGTCCAATATGGGAACGCTCTACTTTGACGTCCAAAGCAAGTCGATTCGCTATTGCGACGGCGGCGTATGGCGCAACCTCGCGGATACGTGCGGCAACGGTATTTTAGAATCCGGCGAGGAGTGCGATGACAGCAACAACGTCAGCGGCGACGGCTGCAGCAACATCTGCCAAGCCACCTATGGCGCCGCCAAGACCAAGCCAGGCGTCAGTTGCCTCGAAATTCAAGCCACCCAAAAGGCCGCCAAGGAAATCGCCAAAGACGGCAACTACTGGATCAAGGCGCCAAAAGGTCAAGTAATTCAAGTCGGGTGTGACATGACCACTGAGACTGGCGGCTACACCTACTTTGCGGTCGACGCCGGCAAGACCACTTTTCGCCACACCGAAGACAATACCTGCAAAGACTATGGGTTAGACATCGTGATGCCGCGCAGCATAGAGCAATGGACGTGGATGCTCGCCAAGTACGGAAACAGTTATTTTACCACCATTCCGGGGGTCTACAAGACCGGCAATGGTGGCAATTACACCGGATGTGCGATGCGCAGCCCCGCATCCTACGGCTCGGGTTGCAGCGACTGGCGGGTCGGCGACGGCGGTCGCTGGTGGCTGCGCGACTCGACCTTCGGCGAACCCAACGGCGACTACGAGGCCAATTGCTGGCTGTCGATGTACAACTGGGTGGCCGGCGATATCCAGTTCAACGATGGCACCTGCAGCTACTCGACCGCCAAATACCTGTGCTCGACCAACGACAAGAAATGATTGGGTTGTGTTTGATGCCTCAGCGCACTCGGCCGCGCCGATATTTGCCAATCTCAAACGCCCGTCGCAATTTGCAGCAAAAGTGATTGCGCCTACGCTCACCTCGTCCACAAGTATGGGCGGGGCAGGGCAGGGTGGCGCAAAACACGTTTCAATTGGCCACTTTCCTACCGGTCTTGCTGCGCGAGCGGTTGGCCGCGGATCCCCAAGCGACGCCAGTGCCCCAGCATTTGGCCCTCGACGGCGCTTTGCTTTTTGCGGACATTAGCGGATTCTCCAAGCTTTCCGAGCGGTTTGCCCAAGGTGGCCCCGAGGGCGCTGAAAAGACCTCCGCATGTTTGAACACCTATTTCGCTAATCTGATCGGGCGCATTGAGGCCCACGGCGGCGACGTTTTCAAGTTTGCGGGCGACGCTCTGCTGGCGTTTTGGCCCAAGGCGACCACGGGCAGGCGAGCGCGCGCGCGACTCACTGCGGCTTGGAAATTCAACGCGAAATGACCAAGGTCAGGGTCGCAGAAGACGTCTACCTGAGCACTCGGCTAGGCATTGGGGCCGGCGGCATCGACCTGATGGTAGTCGGCGGCGAACGGGGTCGGTGGGAGACGTTGCTGCTGGGCGATCCGTTTCGGCAACTGCGAGCGACCCATGCGCAGGCGCAGCCCGGCGACTTGGCGGTGTCGCCCGAGGCGTAGAGCCAACTTGCCAGCGACTTTTCGGCAAAACCGTTGAGCGACGGGGTGATGCGCGTCGACAACGCCCGTGGCACTTTGACTCGTCACCCCTTGACGCCAATGGCCTTGAGCGATGACTTGGGTGTGGCGCTGCGACGGTGGGTACCAAGCGCGGTGACCTCGCGGCTCGATGCCGGAATGAGTCAGTATCTCAGCGAGTTGCGGCGCGTAAGCGTGCTGTTCGCCGGTCTGCCCGTGGCGTCTGAACAGGATCGCGCGTTGGTGCGCATTCAACCGTTGATTCACAGTTTGCAGCGCGCAATCTACGGTTTTGAAGGGGCCATCAACAAGATCAGCGTCGACGACAAAGGGGCGGTGCTGGTGGCGGTATTTGGCCTGCCACCGTATGCCCATGAAGACAATGCTGTTCGCGCATCGCGAGCGGCGCTGGCGGTCCAGCAGGCTCTGCTCGGCAATGGGATGGTCGGCAGCATCGGCGTCACCACCGGTCAGGTGTTTTGTGGAACGGTCGGCGGCGATACCCGCTGTGAATACACCGTATTAGGTCACGTAGTCAACCTCGCCGCTCGCCTGATGGAGGCAGCCAAAGGCGGCATTCTCACTGACGAACCGACCCAACAGGCCGCGCGCCACAAAGTTGGGTTTGAGGCGTTGCCCGCGATCGCGGTCAAGGGTCACCACGACGCCGTCGCCATTTTTGCCCCAAATGCGAGCGGTCGCGGCGAGACAAGAGCGCGCACTCCGCTGGTGGCCCGGTTGGCAGAGCAAGCCGCGCTGCGCAAAGTCGTCGACGCAGCTTTGAACCGCACGACGACCCAAACCGGCATCGCGGTGGGTGAAGCTGGCATTGGCAAGTCGCGCTTGACCGATGAAATCTGCGAATACGCGGTGGATAGCGGCGTGCGCGTCGTCACCGGTGCCGGTTTGCCGGTCGAGCGCAACATTGCCTACCGCGCTTTCCGACCGTTGGTTGAGGATTTGCTCGAGCTGAGCGGCGACGATGTGGCGCAAAAACGCGCCCAAGTGCTCAAGCGGGTGGCGCTGTTGCCGGACATGCGCGAATTGGCGCCCCTGCTCGAGGCGATCGTGCCGCTCGACATCGAAGACAACGAGCGCACGCTGCTG
>SHZD01000291.1 GCA_009692465.1 Myxococcales bacterium | reverse complement strand
TGCTGCTGTTGTCAGTGCTGCTGTTGTCAGTGCTGCTGTTGTCAGTGCTGCTGTTGTCAGTGCTGCTGTTGTCAGTGCTGCTGTTGTCAGTGCTGCTGTTGTCAGTGCTGCTGTTGTCGGTGCTGCGCATGTCGAACCGGACGACGGAACCCTTGTGTTGGCAGCCAAGAGGCCGCCGATACAATTTGCTGCCGCAGGCGATCTGCTGCCAGCGACCCGAACCGCCGCATCCATTGCCGCCGCGCCACCTCGCACCGTCTTGGGCGCCGACGCTAACGGCCTCGCGGCCACACCGCACTCCGCGGGTTTGGGCGGACTGGCCCGCGCGTCGTCTTCGGGCATTCCCTTTCAAACGCCCGTGTTCTCACCGTCTTCTTCACAAATTCCCGTCGTCGAGATTGAGCTCAAGGCACCTCTCAAAGCGCCATCCAAACCCTCAACCACTACGCCCGCGGTCACACTTCGCAGATTTGCGTGGCTTTGCGGAGTCGCCGTTGCGATTAGTATGGTCGCACTTGTGGCAGCAACGGCTTGGCGCAATACCGCCGATGATGGGCACGATCGGGGCTTGAACGCACCGGCGGCGACAACGCCTGCGGCACCCGTGCCACCGATGGCCGATCCGGCGCCGACGAATACGGTAGTGGCGGCAGAGATATCCAGCCCTGCCGTCGGCGGCGAACTCGTTGTAGCCCCACAGAGCGCTCCAGGTGCACTATCTGCGACTGAGTTGCTTGGCGACAAGCCGCCCAAGGTTAAGATTGCCATCAAACGCAAGCAAAAACGCCACGATAACGAAGTCCTCCCCGACTAGAGAGCCGATCAAATAGGATTTGCTCGGCGTGTCCCTGCTTTTTTCGAGGGTCGCGAGCGTGCGCCCAGGGCGTCACGCCGCTCCATTTTTGTTGATGAATTTTTGAGGGTGGGCGTTAATTTGTCAGGTCTGTAGGAATCAGGCGCAGGTTGAGCGCATTGGGCACCGCCATTGAGTGATACACAATGAATTTCGCAGGGTCCGCCGGTCTCCCCGCCAAATGCGACTTGTACACTGTCAAAGAACTGCGCGGAGTGAATCCAAGCAGTTTGAGGCAGTTGCCGCCGCTGCAGTTTTTCTGGAAATTTTTGAGGGTCGGCGATAATTTGTCAGCAATCTAGTCAGTCGGTCTTGAGCCGCCATGCCCCTGCGGTCGATACGAGGCTCGTTGAATTATGTCGGTACCGTTTTGCAAGGCATGGTGGTCCGACGGCCATGGACAGTCGTCGCGTTCAGTGTGCTTTTGGTGTGCGGCACTGGTGGTGGCGGTCGTAGCGCCTTAGCAGCCAGCCCGCCAGCCGAAACGGTAGCTAGCGCACCAGTATCGCCGGCTTTGGTCCAGGAAGCCCGAGACTTGGCGAAAGTCGCACGCAAGCTCTACGAGGCCAAACATTATGGGGCAGCTGCCGAGCTATACCGCAAGGCCTTTCGCCTCGATCCCGACAAACCCGACTATCTCTATGGCGTCGGCCGCGCGGAGCAAAGGGCCGGCAAGCACGCGGATGCTAAGGTCGCATTTGAACAACTAATTTCTCTACTACCCGTGGACGATCCGCTGGCAGCCCGCGCCAAACGGGCGTTGGCCGAATTGCAACCGGCTGATTCTGCAGTTGATCCTCCCAAAGACCCCTCTGCGGCCGAAGGTCCGGCTGTACCGCCCGCTGCGCTCGCCACCCCAACTGTGATGGCTGCGACGGCCACACCGACAGAAGCGCATCCTGCGCTCGCAGTTCCCGTCGACAACCTCGTCAAAAATCGCGCTGGCGCTGGGCCTGTGGATCGCCGTGGGCCAATGAACGAATTGGCGATTTTAGCCTATGCTTCCACTGGATTCGCAGTGGCGGCTGCCGCCGGTGGGCTGGCTGTCGGCGTCGCCGCTGCCGTAGCCAACGGAGACGCCAACGCCTTTCGAGTAGCGGACTCCAACGCCTTCGACCCGACCAAGATTAGCAAAGCGGACGTCAGAGCGCGCATCGCTGACATCAACTTCAAGACCAAAGTAACCGCGATTTGTGCTGCTGCCGCCGCGGTGTCAGCCGGTGTCGCAGCGTGGTTGCGACCCGGCGCTGGCGTACCTGGGTTGGCTACCGATGGCGAAACCATCGGCGTTGTGTGGCGGTTTTGAATCGCCGATCGGCCGCTGGAAGTCCGGCGCGGCGGCGTCGGTCGTTGGCCGGATCGCCCGCCACTGGTAGTCTGTGTCAGCGCGCACCGGGCCGCCGGTCGCTGGCGTGGGTGTCTATGCAAATAGCGCTGCTGTGGCGTCAAACGGCGGACTTGGCGTGCAAAGCGTTGCTGTTGTTGGTGGCAGCGCTCGGCTCCACCGCCTGTATTGACGAGGAGCAAGCACTAATCTTGTTTGACCGCCCCGACGTGCAGGTAGATTCGGCGCGTACAGCGGCTGATAGTGAACCGTTCGACGACAGCGGCCGGCAATTCGACAGTGCTCGGCGCACTGAGTTGGACACTGTCGACTCGTCGGAAACCGCGCCCGGTGACGCCCCAACCCTGACCGACGGCACCGACGCAGACGCCACGGTCGAAGTCGACTCGGATGACGTGCAGGAGTTGGACGGTCTCACTGGCGATGGCAGCGCGCTCGACGCCGATGCGGACACCCAACTCGAAGACGCAGCCACTGCCGACCTCGATGCCTCTGCCGACCTCGATGCCTCTGCCGACCTCGATGCCTCTGCCGACCTCGATGCCTCTGCCGATCTCGATGCCTCTGCCGATCTCGATGCCTCTGCTGATCTCGATGCCCAAACCAACCTAGACGCGACGGCCGAAGTCGCAACTACGGACGCAGACGATGCCGTTGCCGACGGATTGCCAGTCGCGGCCGATGTCACGACAAAGGATACCGTCGACTTGGACACTGCCACGCTGGATGCGAGCGACGTAAACTCGGTGGACGCCAGCGGTGATGCCACAGCAACGAACGGCTGTCAGGATGCTACCTCATGTCAAGGTTTGCAGGATGTCCGCGATCCCCCGCTTGGGGCGCATCTCTGCGTCGCGGCGTCGCCTTTCTCCTTGCGGCGTAGGCGAGTACGCCTCAGTCGAAATGCTCCTTGCTCCTTGTCGAGCGACAGCGAGCGACAGGGCACTGGCATCCCAAATCGGGGGCCGCGGAGAATTTCGATGGGGAATCCTGGGATGTGCCGGCGCCAGATGTAAGTGACGCGCAAGCAGCGGCCAAAGCACCAACACCGCGGGCCCCTGAGGCCATTGCCGCCGCGCTCGATGAGGCATGCAACGGCAGTTCTACTTGTTCGGCACGCACGCCAGCCAGTCGGTGGCCATTTCCAGCCACGGATCGCTTTTGCGTCGCGGGGCCAAGTCGGCAGCCAAACGCTGCGGCGCGGTACCTGTTGTACTTACACACTGAGCGGTGGCCTGCCCCGGCCCGGTCGCCAACCACGGCGAGGCAGCCGTCCCAACCGTCAGCAGGCTGGCAGGCGCAAATGTCAGCGTGGCGTCCGCCGGTAGCACCACATCGGGCTGGGTCCCCACGTGGTCCAAGTCGCGGTTGTTGGGGGTCAAGTAGCGGCCAATCGTGGTCTTGACGTAAAATTCAGCCATGAGATTAGGGCGTTTGATCTCTTGCATCGACGCCTTGCCAAAAGTCTTGGCCCCGAGCACCACTGCGCGGCGATGGTCCTGAAGCGCTCCAGCCAGCACCTCGCAGGCCGAAGCGCAGCGCTTATCCACCAACACCACGAGCGGCACCGTCAGGTCGTCCAGAGTCGAAGTCGCTTGCCGATCCGCCACTTTGGTGCGCCATTTGGTATGCACAATCACGCCCTGACCGAGCAAACTGTCGGCCACCGCGACCGCCTCGTCCAAGATCCCACCGGGGTGGCCGCGCATATCCAAGACGATCCCTTTGAGCTCATTGGGTTTTTTCGATGGCTTGCGCTTGCCAGTCATCTTGGGTTGCAGCGCCGTTGCAATCGCTTGGCGAAACCGGCCGCCGGTGCCTTTGACAAAGTCTTTGAGGCGGACCACCACGACCCCGGTCGTCAGCTCGCGCGCCGTGACATCGCGATCCACGGCTTGATCGCGGACCAGCTTGAGGTCGCGCGGATTGCCAGCCAACGCCGGTTGCAGGCGCACAGTGACTTTGGTCTCGGCTTGGCCACTGAGCAACTGCCAAACCGCGGCTTTGTCCAATCCGTTCACGTCTTTGCGGTCAAGCGAAACAATCTGGTCGTGGACACGCACGTCGGCCAACCATGCGGCGCTGTCTTCGCGAACATCGGCTACGCACCAGCCGCCGTCCACTTTGGCGCATCGAGCAATGGCGATCCCGGGATCGGCCACGTCGGCCACGTGGGTGGATTCGCTGGCACGCTCCCAAAACTGCCGGGCGATGATGTCGCCGTTGCGATCGAGCGCCTTAATCCAGCCGGTAAAGGCGTTGAGCCAGGCCAAATCGAGTTGCGTCTGTCGTTCACCGAGCTTTGGCGGCGGCAGTTGCTTGCCCAACCAGTCCATAGCGCACTTGAGTTCCGCTTGCTTGAACGGCGACGTCGTTGCCCGCGCCAGCCACGCTGCGTCCAGTGTTTCTTTGCGCAACTTGTCGCGCGCCTGTTTCACCGCCGCAGAATCTTCACTCTCAAGCTGCTCAGCGGTAGCAGTAATGCGCAAAATACTGAGTCCCGGCAACGACCTACCGCCACAAGGCAACGCCAATGATTCGCTGGCGTAATGTCCATGCCGGTCGTCCGGACCGCGCAAGCTGCCTAGTGCTGTTGTGGGAATCAGTTCAGCAGTTGGGTCCAAGCTCCACAGCGCTTGCTCAGCCGCCCGGCGCCACGCGTGGTTTTCTGCGACCGAACCTTCGGTTGGCGGCTCCAGCATCCGCTCCAACACGGTAGTGCGGGCCAATTCAAACTGGGGCCAGCGAAAGTCGACCCCGCTCCAGTCATCTGGGGTGCCCAAAACCGCTACGATCCAAGCGACCGCGGCGGGATGCACAGCTAAGGGACTGCCACGAAATAACGCGATCACGTGTTCCGACCAGAAGCAGCGCTTCGGCCATTGGGGCCGCGAGTTTGCGACCGACTAAGCCAGCAAACGGAACCGGTCAATGTTTGACCTAATCTCAATGTTTGACCAAATCTCAATGTTTGACCAAATCTCAATGTTTGACCAAATCTCAATGTTTGACCAAATCTCAATGTTTGACCAAATCTCAATGTTTGACCAAATCTCAATGTTTGACCAAA
>SHZD01000059.1 GCA_009692465.1 Myxococcales bacterium | reverse complement strand
GCTGGACTCATCGACCCCGCCATGCTTTGTTGTCAGCCCTCTTCCTCCTTGCGACGCACTACAAGTGCGCCTCAGTCGTCAGAGTGCCTCCGCCTCGCCTTGCGGGCGCCTGTTTCCGCTCGCTTCGGCAATGAATGTAAACACCCTCTTAGGGCTGGTGAAAAAATGACTCGATCGATCCACGACTGGAACGGAGCGTCGAGTCGGCTTGCAAAGCCGCAAGTTAGCGACCGACCAAGCAAGCACTGGGCCGGGGTGCAGAATCGACTTGATTTTGCACGGGCCCTTAGTCGCCACGCCCTTCTTGACCTCTGGGCACGCCTATCGCAAAGTGCGCGGCTAGCGACCTCTAGCGACGTTGACCAACCATGCACCTGCCCTTGTCAAAGTGGAATGTTCGCGGTGTCCTGCGCTGGCCGCTGTTGGCGCTCGCTGCGCTGGGGCTCGCTTGTGGCGGGCCGCCGGTCATTCTGGCCAAAATGACGGTAAACGATGGTCAATTCACCTTCGCCGGCCACCCGTCGCAGTGGATCGCCGCCACGCCGGCCATCGATGACCTCGATAAGGCTCCAGTCGCCATTCTAGTTGAAGGCGACGGCGGTGCGTGCCAGAGCTTCGATTCCAAGCGCTGGCGCCGTTTCCTGACGAAATTTACTGGCAATTTCACGCTAGTGCGGCCAGTAACCGTGGTCAATCGGCTGTGCGATACCCCAGCTTTTGGGCGCCTCGATTTTTTGCATCGCCAGCGTGAATTGGCCGCTTTGATCATCAGTGTTCGCGCGGCGTTTCCGGGCCGACCATTGGTATTGATTGGATATTCGGCAGGCGCTGGCTTGGCGGTGCTCCATGCAGTGGCGCAACCGGGACAGGTAGCGGCCATCGTCAATCTGTCGGGCGGCTTGGACCCACTGGACGTTGTGCTCCGGGCGTTGTGCAAGACCGATGGTTGCCGTGCCGACACCGATGCTTTTATTGCCAAAATGCGCTTAAACAAGACCAGCGACGAACCGGACAAGGTTCGTTCAGGGCGCTTTTTTGCGCAATTGATGGATCTGCCCTTGGCCGAAGCGTGGACCAAGTATCAGGGTCCGCTGCTGGTGCTGCATGGCGAGCACGACCCGTCTGTTCCGGTTGCGCTAGTTCGCAGTTCGCTGTCGCGGTTGCCGGTGCGACCGAATTTGACGACGCGTATCGAAGCCACTTGGGGCCACGATATTTTGTTCAAACGCGACGCCTGGGTGCAAATTGACTCGTGGTTGCGGGCGTCGCTGGTCAAATAGACGCGGCTTGTCGGCGGAGCAGGCAAGTTGAAAGAGCGCGAAACGCCTGCGAAAAGCTCCACAATCGCTGCGGTTATGGCACCTCGACAACCCCTGACAGTACCCATCGGTAGGATTGCTCAGCCAACGCCGCCGCCAGTTTGAGCGCCGGGGCCAAATACGTTGGCTTGACACGCACTTCCAAGTGGTAACGCCCTGCTGGCGGATCCATCAGCCATGCTATGTCACCCTCGACTTCCAAGCCTTTGTGATCCTTACCGTTCCACGTCGCCAGCACCGTGGCACCGCTTGGCGCGATGTGCCAAAGTTTGACTTCTCGGGCAGCATCTTTGGCATCCGCAGTGGTAAAGGGCGACCATGGCTCAGCAATGGCCGTTGGCAGGCGAAACACCAGCATGCGACCGGCCTTGACCACCTTAACCGGCAGCGCTGCACCTTGAGTGGCCACCACGACCTCACCCATTTCGTCCACACCCACGGCCATCAGTTGAACGGCATCCGGCTCGCCCAGCACGTTCCACACGTGATAACTGTTGCCTTTGGCTACGGCAGTTTGGACCCGATCATGCAAGGCCTTAGTATCGCTTGCCTGCAGAATTGCCCGACTTGAATACCAACGCAACAGACGCCGGTAGTTGTCAAAACGCTTGCCGTCCGCCAGGGTAATCTGCCCGCCCTTGGCAAAAGCAGCCACAGCTGCCGGCGCCGATTTGGCCCGCTTGTCGCACTCGAGCTGCAACGGATAGCCTTCGCCGCCACACAGCTGGGGAATCTCCACGTTTTCATGCGCATCCGAGCCAAGCAGCCCGGCAATGCGCTTGAGCCGCAACACTTGGTGCCACTGGTTCAGGCCTTCGTCGGGCATGTGAGTCAGCGCGGGCAGGATGGCCAGGTCGGGGTGCGCCGCCTCCGCCAACGGCCGCATGAAGGGGTCAAACTCAAACAGACGCGTCATGTCAATCAGATAGCTGAGAATGAAGTTGGCGTGGATGTTGTAGATTTCCATGACGTCGACGCCCAAATCGCGCACCCGCTCGGGCGACACCGCTTTTTGCTCCGCATGGACCAGTGCGACCAGACCGCCGCGGGCATGGACCTCTTTGACGACTTTTTCGGCTTCGGAAAATGGGGTCGAATTATCTAAAACGACCTTGTATAGCTCTTTGGCCGACAAATGGTCGTGCAAACCAATGGGCATGGTGTGCTCGCCCTCGTAGCCAACCAGCAGCGTGACGTCATGGGCCGCAACGCCATCGGCCGTAGGGCAATGCAGCACGTTGGCGTAGGGCTTGCCAAGCCCATCTTTGAGCAGGGTATCGGTGACGTCATTGTAGAGAAGCATTGGAAATACAAAGTCTTTCATGTGTGTCGGGTGGTCCGTCAGGAATGCGACGTCCAGCCCGGAGCCGCACAGACCATGGCGAAGGCTGGCTAGGCAAGGCACGTCGGGCTTGCCGCCTATCAAGCCATGGCCATCGCAGGCGTCCTTGCTGTACGGCCCGTGCAAGTGAGCGATAAACCGTGCAACTGAAGGCTTGTCGGCAGCGAGAACTGCTGTGGCGCGCAGCAACTGGCACGCACGGTCAGCCATCGTACAGGGCCCGGCAGACGCATCGGCCGCCGCAGTCGAGTCCGCAGTTGCCGTCGCAACCGGCGCATCCGCTGTGACCGCGGTATCCGTTTGGGTTGCTGCTGCAGCAGGCGCCGGTTCTTGCTTGCAGGCAACGCCACTAAGCAAACCAGCCATCAGCAACAGGCAAAGTTGTTGAAATAGGCGCAACATCGTGGACTCCAAAGGCTGGACTTGGGCCGTTGTACGCGGTTGCGCTGCCCATGTCGAGGCCTATGTGGGCCACAAGTCGGCGCTTTGAGGCCTGCCTCCTGGCGCGCTTGCCCGTGGAATTGCTTGCGCCGCTAGGAGCCTGTCGGAAATCAATCGGTTGTTAAATGTCTATCAGGTTATACACAATGAATCTATTACGATCCAACAGGCTCCTAGCCACTCAATTATTCTCAACTGTCCGAGAACTGCCCGGAGTGAATCCGTGCAGTTTCAGACAGTTGCCGCCGTCTAGCCACACGGCGCTAGCAGCGAGTCGGAATACTCCAACACGCTCCTAGCAGTGGAGCTTGCTGTCAACCACGGGTATTCTATCCACGCCGCGCAGCCGATGAGTCGGCGTCGCTTGGGGTGGAAACCGTTGGAATCACTAAAGTTTACTCCAGACTTGCCGCTGGATGTGCCCGAGTCGGCGCCACCACCAAGCCCGATAGACCCGACCGTCGCGGCCGAGTTGATCAAGGCAACCGCGTTGCTGCAAGCCTTGGCGCGGAATCCGGAATTGCTTAGAGGCTTGACGGCAGACCAGCGCGCGCAACTGGTGACTGCCGCAGGCGATGTGTTTTGCCCGGATTTGGATCAGCGGCGGCAACAGGCCAAGCTCAAGGCGCGCTTTCGCAAGCAGGATCGCGACCGCTCGGAGCAAAGTGTGCTAGCCGCCTCGGCAATTCGGACGTTGCGCCGTCAGGCGGTGTACATCACTCCCAATGTGTTCGCGCCGCAAGAGCCGCCGACCGATGATTTGGACGCCAACAACGACACCGGCGACCACTATCGGCCGGTCGATACACAGCAACATTGCTACGTGTGTAAGCAAAAATACTCTAAAATTCATGGGTTCTACGACCAGTTGTGCCCGATGTGTGCCGAATTCAACTTTGCCAAGCGCTCGGAGTTGGCGAACTTGCAAGGGCGGGTGGCACTGCTGACCGGAGGTCGCGTCAAGATTGGCTACCAGGCTGGGATCAAATTGCTGCGGAGCGGCGCACACTTGATTGTGACTACGCGCTTTGCTCGCGATTGCGCCCAGCGCTATGCCCAAGAGTCTGATTTTGCCAACTGGGGCCATCGACTGGAGATTTTCGGCCTCGATTTGCGCCACACCCCTAGCGTCGAGGCGTTTTGCCAGCACTTACTCTCCACACGCAAACGTCTCGATTTCATTGTCAACAACGCCTGCCAGACTGTGCGCCGGCCGCCGGAATTCTACGCCCACATGATGCACGCAGAGACTACGTCGCTGCGTAACCTCTCGCCTTCCGTCCAGCAGCTTTTAGGCGCCTATGAAGGTCTGCGCGGCTATCATATGCTGCCGAGTGCTCAGACGGCGCCGGCGCTGCCCATGCCACTTGCCGGCCTGTCAACGCCGGCGGAGTTGTCGCAAGTCCATTTTTTGGCTGAGGATTTTGTGCAGTCGCGCCACCTTTTTCCCGACGGTCAGCTGGATCAGGACTTGCAGCAAGTGGACCTGCGCGAGCGTAATTCGTGGCGCCTCACGCTGGCTGAAGTGTCGTCGGTCGAACTGCTGGAAACACAATTAGTCAATGCTATCGCGCCGTTTGTGCTCAATGCGCGGCTCAAGTCGTTGATGCTCAAGACGCCGGAACGCGATAAGCACATCGTCAACGTGTCGGCGGTGGAAGGGCAGTTTTACCGGCGGTTGAAGACGACGCGCCACCCACACACGAACATGGCCAAAGCGGCGCTCAACATGATGACCCGGACGTCGGCGGCGGACTACCACGCCGATGGCATCCATATGAATAGCGTCGATACCGGCTGGATTAATGACGAGGATCCGGCGTATCTGGCGGCGCGCAAGGTGGCGGAACACGATTTTCACCCGCCGTTGGATATCGTCGATGGGGCGGCGCGAATCGTCGATCCGATCGTGGACGGCGTCAACACCGGCCGTCACCAGTGGGGCAAGTTTCTCAAGGATTATCGAGAGGTGGACTGGTGAGGGCTAGTTGCCGAAGCTAGACACCGCGGGATCCAGCCAGCGATACAAAATCGCCAACGCCTCGCCAGGGGCCGGACGTTTGAATTCACTGCGCATGTTGTCGTCCGTGATCACCTGTTGTGTCGGGTCGCGCCGCACTTGCTCGGCAATGTCCACCAACGGCACCGTCGCCAGCCGCGCCAAAACAGCTGCTTGAGCTGGCACCGCGGGGTCCACTAGCGGCCGACCGTCCAGCAGCAAACTGGCCAAAATTCGGCGACGATCGGCGTCCGGTAGCCCAATTGGCGCGTCGCTTGCGGCCACAAAACTGCCGTAGCGCACCACGTGAGCGAATTCTGCCGCAGCGGTCCGAGGCACATCCGGTGCCCACGTCGAGTTGAAATAAAACACCCCGCCGGGCAGCAGGCGACTTCGGACTAAGGCCATGAATTCACGCGATAATAGGCTTGTGGCATTGCTGCGCCAGTGAAAGGTCGTGTTCATTACCACTAGGTCAAAACGGGCATCTGGGTGCTGCACCAGCCACCGCCGGCCGTCGTCGACGTGCAACTGTACCCGCGGATCGCTCAACACCGGCGCGACCTGCGGATAGGCGGCGACCAAACGCGTGTAGCTTGGATTGATTTCAATGGCGTCAAAACTGCGCACCGCCGGATGGCTGAGCACCACCCGCGCCCACGCTCCACTGGCCAGGCCAATTTCCAACACTCGCTCGGGGTTGCGATGCAGCGTTGTCGCGATCAGAGCGCGATGAAGCCCATTGGTGTCGTGAACCGGATCGATGCGGATACGGCCATCATAGGCGCCGCCGCCAAACACCACGTCGCCGTTGACGTTGTCCTGCCGCACGCCGATGACACCGCTTCTGCCCTCGAACAAATGGATAAACGGCTGGTCGGGTTGGCGCTGCGAGCCGGTCACCATGCGCTCAAATATCCGTTCGTAAGCCCAAGGATGCAGACCGACCGCAGCCAGAGCACCAACAGCGCCCAGTGTCACCGCCCAGCGCGCGGGTGTCAGGCTCAAATCGGCGGCGGCAAGTGCAACGCCCGCCAGCGTTAGGGCAAGCGTCAGGCCCAGAATCGTTGACTGAAGGGGCCACGCGTCCAGCAACACAAACGCCGTGAACAACGGCCCGGCGGTAGCCCCAATAATATTACACAGATAGATGCGCGCAACTTGTTGCCCAGCGTTGTGGCGACCGGCCGCACAGCAATGTACTACCAACGGCAGAATCGCCCCGGTAGTTGCCGCTACTGCAATGACCGCCAAGTAGCCAACTGCAATGCCGACCCCGGTCGACCAAGCCGTCGCCCGCGCCATCAGCGGTACAGCCAACCAAAACACCGCCGCCGACAGCAGCAACCGCTTGGCGATCAGCAGCTTTGGTGCATGAATCCCTTGTTCGCACAGGCGCTTGGCCTGCCAACTGGCACCAGCGATTCCCGCCAAGAAAAGCGCCAGCACGTGCCCAAAGACTTGCGGCGCACCTTGGGTCGCCCACGCCAGCGGCCGCATCCACAGAATTTCTTGGCTCAGTGACACGAATCCGACCAAGCCTGCCAGCAAAAAAGCCAGCCACTGGGGGATTGTCTCGTTCGGCCTAGGCGCTGGGGGTCTTAGCGCGGGTTGGTGGTCCTGCTGCGGTGCCGATTCGCCTTGCTTGTGCCTTCTGGCGACCAGCAAAGCCACCCCAGCGACCCCGAAATTGAGCATTGCAGCCACGCGCGCTGCCCCTTGCCGACCCGTAAGCACGAACAGCAGGTCGACGGTAATCAGGCTGGCCAGCGCGGCCCCGACAGTGTTGAAAAAGTACAGCCGACCCATCGCCGCGCCGACGTTGCGAACCGTGCGATGCAAATGCTCAACGAGAATCGGCAGGGTCGCGCCCATGCACAAAGTTGGCAAGCCCAAAAGCAACGCGGTGGCGATGCCAATGGTCAGCGGGTCACCGCCTTGGGTGTGCGCCGCGACTGCCTCCATCAGCGTAATGCTGACCAGACCAAACAGGCCGATAGCGGCTTCGATGCCAGCAAACCACAACGGCAACCGCGCAGTCGCCCGGACCGACAGACGCCCGCCCAGCAGCGCGCCCAGGCCCAGCCCGAGCATGAACAACGCGACAATCAACGTCACTGACTCAATGTGGATGCCGTACAGCGAGTACAGCACACGCTGCCACACCACCTCGTAAATCAAGGCGGCCATCCCAGACAGCAGGAACAGCGCCGACAGCACCAGTTGGGTGGCCGTTTGTTCGATGTGCGGTTCATGGCGAGCCGCACGAGTCAACGCGAACACCACCGCGCCGCCATAGCTGCCTGCGAACAACAGCAGTGTCGCTTCAACCGTTGGCAGACTCAGGCGAACGCCAAGAATCGCGGTCAAGGCGATCCCAAAGGCCAGCCACGGCCAGCGCTCCATGGAGGCAAAAGTAGCGACGGCGGTGGGCGAAAGCAGCGCCGGTTGGACCGCAAGCCAGAGGCGCCGGCGCAGGTAGCGCAAGCCAACGGGCATCACGGCGGCGCACATCGCGATGACGATAGTCCGCTCACCAGTCGCCAAATTCGCGGTACACAGCGATCCCCAAGCGAGACCACAAACGACGAACCAAAGGGTCAAAGGTAGGGAGCCGGACGGTAGAGGCTGCATCGCCTCAGCCTAGCATGGCAGGCAGTTGGGGCGAACTGGCGCCCGAACTGAAAAGACTCCGCACTTTTATGGCAGGCTTGGTAGGCGCACAAACTTTCTAAATTTTCAGGAAGTTATGCGCGGCCTTTTCAGCGAGTTATGCGCGGGCAGTGCCTCTTGGGGTCACAGCGCAAACACGGCTACAGCACTAAGGACGCCGACCACCGCAGCCAAGGCCAAAGCAGACCAAGCCAACCGTCGCAGTGAACCAGTAACTGCCAGCGAACCCAGGCCTTCGCGAATCAAACCCCACAAGCCAACGCGCGATTGGCCGTGGGCACGCGCCGCCTTGTGGTAGGTGACTGTGGCACTGACTGGATGCAGCGAGGCCAAGACCGCTGCCAAGTTTGCTGTTTTAATGGGCACCGCAATTGCCCGGTCAACCAACGACCGGCGCATGAGGCAAAAGCTGCCGGCACCGCCTACCGCATTGGCCGTAGAAAACACCGCCAAAAGTGCTCGCAGTGCAGCACAGGCGCCGCGCATCCACAGGGCATCGTCGCGGGAACGTTTGACTGCGAACACCACCTCCGCCTCTGGTACTGTGGCGGCACGAGTCAGCAAGTCGGCGATGACCTCTGGCGGGTCTTGCAAGTCGCCATCCAGAACCACCACCAATTCGCCGCGGGCAGCCTGCAGCCCGGCTATGGTCGTTGTGTATTGCCCGATATTATTCGGCAAATGGACAATACGCAAGAATTGTCGATAGTCTTGGGCTGCGCTGAGGTCCGCCAATGCGCGCAGAGTGCCATCGGTGCTGGCGTCATCGACTAGAATCACCTCGAAAGGCAGGCCAAAATGCCGCGCGGTCGCTATGCAGCGAGCCGTAAGCTCAGCAACCGACTCGCATTCATTGTACAAGGGCGCCACAATGCTCAGAGTAGGTGGGCTGATGGCAACCATGTGTCCTCCTTGGGCGGCCCGATTAAACAGGCGCCGATGCGAGCGACGTCTGCTGGGTCCATGGCATCGTGGAGCGGCAGACACAGAACCCGCGCTGCGACGTAGCTGGTAACTGGCAAGTCTTTCGATAAGCGACCATTTTCCAAAGTATTGAGTTGGGGAGCAAAATAACGCCGGGCTTCAATTTGCGCCGCGTGCAGACGGCCAAGCTCGGCCTCACTGGCGGCTGGCAGCCCACGCACCAAAAGACCTAGATTCTGAAACGACGACTCGACACCCTCAGGCACGCGCTGCACCTGGAATCGCCCACAATCTTGCGCAATCGAACGAATGTGCTGGGCTGTGGCACGGCGCTTGGGCAGTTTTTCGGGCAATTGGTGCAAGCTGTGCGCAGCGACTGCCGCCGACAGCTCGGACATCTTGAAGTTCCAACCATTGGACCGCACGACGCCGCCAGGACCGATGCCATGATTGGCCAAAATGCGCGCTTCGTCCGCTAAGGACTTGTTTTGAAATAATACTGCCCCACCTTCACCGGCCGGAACTGTCTTGGTCGCGTGAAAACTGAGCGCCCGCGCTGCCGCCCAATGGGTCGAATAGTCAGAATCTTCAGAGGTTGTGCCCATACCGTGGGCGTCGTCGAGCAGCAGGACACAGCCAACCGAGCGCGCCAGATCGCGCAATTGGCGCAACTGCGGGGGCACGCCGAACACGTTGACCGCGACAATTGCGGCGATATCCGTACGACCCGCCACGACCTTTGCCACGCTGGCAAGACTCAATGTCCAGGTCGACGGGTCAATGTCGGCAAAAACTGGCTGCATGCCGACGGCCAGCACCGCGTTGCGCGTCGCCGCAAAAGTGAACGCCGGGAGCACAACGGCCGTGCGAGTGCGATCTGCTGGACAAGCCACCGATAGCGCTAGCACCAAGGCAGCGTAACCACTTGATACTGCAACGGCATGGACGTCGGGTGCACCGCCTGTCAGGAGGCGCTCCAGTTCAATCTGCCACGGTCCGCCATTGGCTAAGCGGCCCGTCGTCAGCGAATGCGCCAGTCGATTCAACAATTGGGCGCTCCGATTCAACTTCGGCTGGACAAACGGAATCACACGGTCCGGGTTAGAGCGCGCGGTCGGGCTCAGCAGCCCCCAGTGGTGCAGTGTGCGGCGCAGGCCGACTTCTAGGCTGGTCGGAGCTTCAAAGTCGGCCCAATGACGAAGGCGGTCTAAGGCGGGGACTCGGCGCTGAATTTCTTCGAATCCGGCGCCGAAATGGCTCTCACCACTGACGACTTTGACCGTGACACCCCGGCCAGTAAGACGCACGAAGTACTCGGCCAATTCGGCCATGGTGACCGGCTCGCGCCGGCCGACGTTTATGATTTGGCCGCTAACGACGCCATCTGCCAGCAAACGCGCAGCCAGACGCAAGGTGGCGGCAACGGCGTCATCGATAAAGCAAAAACTGCGAATTGCCGAGCCGCCGTCGACCAACGATAAAGGCCTGCCCGCGGCAACTGCACCCAAAAACTGACTGATTACGCGGCCTTGACCAGGTTCGTCGATAGTGGGTCCGTATACGTTAAAAAAGCGAATCACCAGCGCGCGCAGCCCAGCGCGGCTGTGGGCGAGGACGACCTGCTCTGCTGAGGCTTTGGAAAGAGCGTAACTCCAGCGAGGGCTGTGTAAATTACCCAGTTGAATGGGTGCATCTTCGCGCAAGTCACACGCCGATGAGCCATATACTTCGCTGGTTGACACGAACACCAAGGCAGCGCCGTGACGAGTGCAAGCCGCGGCAACTTGGCGGGTGCCGTTGACATTGACGTCGATCACGGTAAGAGGGTCGGCTAAATAGCGCTGAACCCCAACTGCCGATCCAGTTGAATACGGTGCTCTGCGGTCGACAATCGAGCTTGCAGTTAATGAGTTGTGGTAATTACCGGCCAGACAACCACTGGGTAGCTAGCCAGCACGCCAACTGGCTATTTGGTGGCCGGCCGCACCGCCAGCAAAGGCAACGGTGGCAACGACGCGTGGCTCTTGCGATTGGACAAGTCCGGTAACGTGGTTTGGGAAAAGACTTTGGGCACGACTGGCCCCGATACCGCCAACAAGATCATATCCTTATCTGGCGGCCACTCCGCGATCGCCGGATCGTGGGTCCGACCAAAGCAGCCAACCTGAACTTCTGGCTGTCTCGCATCGACGCCGATGGCCAGCAGCTTTGGCATACCACCGTGCCGGCGCCCACGGGCAGTTACTGGTTTGCACTGACGCCATTGGCCGATGGCGGTCTCGCCAGTGTTGGCTTGTGGTCCGGCAGTACCGGAGTTTAGGACCAGATTTTTGCCATCCGCGCCGACAGCAAGGCTTGTACATTAGATAGTTGCGATCCAAAAGCCCGATGATTGCATACGCCGATTGCCAGCTGTTGTGTCGTGGACGCCGATTGCTACGACGGCGAGGCCAAATGCACTGTTGAGACCTGCAGCGCGGGCTCTTGCCTGAAGAAATTCACCGGTGCGGCGGGCTGCTGCAACCCGTATTTTCTGGATAAACCATTTGAAGACGGCCGGTTGGCTCCATTTATCGCCTCCAGTTTACTGACGACGTCCAAATGGCAGGCTTGGAATAAAGGCCCCGCGCATAGCCCGGTTTGGCTGGCTTACTAGGGCAACGTGGCCAAGAGCAACTTTGACGACGGCGATTCTTCAGCAGTTTTGGTGGACGACGGTTTGGTCTTGCCGCCTACAGCGGCCAAGCTGGCATTTTGGCTCTATCAAGACACTGAAAAGAGCGATGCCTACGACCTGTTTGAAGTCCGCATCAATGGCAAAATCGTTCTGCAACCCAATGGCAGTGCTGAGTTCCTGATGGCGACCTCGCAACTGTGGACAATTGAGCTGGCCGCGTTTGCTGGCACGACCGTCAAGTTGGAGTTTTGGTTTGACACCGGCGACAAGGTCGACAACACGGGGCTTGGCGTAATTAGTGATGATATTGTTGTAGGGGTAAGCTGCAAATAGGATTTTTTCGTAAAATTGCGGCGTGTTTTGACCCAATTGCGTCACCTCAGGTCCCTGCGACTCGTCTGACAGTGCCATTTGCCGCCAACCCGCGAAACCGCTAGCCTTTGCGCCTGTTGTTTTGGCCGAGAGCAATCGCGGTCTGCGGTTTGGCCCTGAACTCACTGGAGGCGCAATGGTTTTCGCCGAAAAGCTGCAAATGTTGACATTCTTGGTGGCCAAACTGCCGATAGCGACATTCGTGGTTGCTTTTTCCTGCTGGATCACCCAGCCAGCACACGCCGAATCTGTCAAAATTGCAGCACAAGGCCGACTGTCGGCGACCAATGGTGGTCCCGTCGCCGATGGTACTTTTGCTCTGTCCGTTGGCCTGTATCCCCAGTCGCAGGGCGGTAACTCGCTGTTTGAAGAGCCTTTCTTAGCGGTGCCGGTGACTGGCGGCGTATTTGCTGTCGTGCTCGGCGCATCCAAATATCCTCTCGATAGCGCGGCTTTTGCCAATGGTGGTCCACTTTGGGTCAGCGTTACCGTTGGCGCTGATGAACTCCCTCGGGTGGCGCTGACGCAGACGCCCTTTGCCGTGTATGCGTTGATCGCCAAATCGGCAGCAGACTTGCAGTGTTCCGGTTGCATAGGCGAGGCCGATCTCGCCAAAGGGGCCGTGACTAGCGACAAAATCGCAACCGGCGCGGTTGGTGCCAACCATGTGTCGTTCAATTGGGCGGCAGCGGATGTACCCGGCGGGGTGGCCACCTACGCCATCGGCGCCAATACGGCCAAACTTGCGGAACAGGCCAAGACTGCAGAAGTTGCCACTTATGCCGACGAATCTGGGGCGGCCAAAAGCCTTGCCTGTACCGGATGCATCAAGACCGCGGCTGTGGCCGACGGAGCAATTACGTTGGCCAAACTAGCCCCGAACGCGTTGGATTGGAAGAACATTGTCAATATGCCCAGCGGATTTACTGATGGCGTCGACAATGCGCTCAGCGAAGCCGACCTGCTGCAAACGTTGGCCAAGGCCCCGGCCGATCTGGCAGTCGGCGCCAAAATCGGCGGCATCGCAGCGGCTCGTATCGCTTCAGTTGCCAACACGGCGCTTGAAGTCGGCAATTTTGTGGTTTTGGACACGGGGGCCAAACATCCGGGGGTGCTGGCCCAAGCGTGGTATTATGAAACGAGTTCATCGACTTGGATTTTGGCCAACTCTGGGCAGAGTGGCGGATTCGGCAGCTGTACCGATTGCGGCAATGGCAGCGATGGCGCGTACAACCCGCAGACGAATACCACGCTGGATACGGCCAAGAAGTATCAATTCACCGACTTTATCATTCCCAAAGGCGTCGTCGTCACGGCTACGGGTGCCAACGCCTTAGAAATCAAAGCTTCCAAGAAAATTCAGATCGATGGCACCCTAATCTTGGACGGAGGCATCGCTGTCACTTCAACGTCCGGCAACAATGGCTGTTCTTCCACCAACGCAACCAGTACGCCAGGTGCGGCCGGCCCCGGCGGGTTTGCTGGCGCGTCCACGACTTATGGCAATCTTACCGCGGTCAATGGTCCGGGCCCTGGCGGCGGCGGCGGTGCGGGCAACCCCAATGGCTCCGGATACGGCAATGGCGGTGGCGGCGGTGGCGCGGGCTATGGGACGGCCGGTGGCAATGGTGCCAATGCCGGCGTCTCTTCGACTTCGCAGCCAGGTGGGATCGGCGGCCTGACGTACGCGGGCATAAGCGGTGGCACGCTGCAGGGCGGCTCGGGCGGCGGCGCCGGTGGGTACGGCTCCGCCCAAAATTCAGGCGGCGCGGGCGGCGGCGGTGGCGGCGGTGCGCTCAAGTTGGATGCTCCGGAGATCACCATTTCGGGCAAAATCAGCGCCAACGGCGGCAACGGCGGCGGGATGGTCCTTTGCGACGGCGGCGGCGGCGGCGGTGGCTCCGGTGGCGCGATTTGGTTGCGCGGCGGCAAAGTCGACTTCGGGGGCGGCACCTTGTCAGCCATCGGCGGGGCCGGAGGCAGCATTGACTTGGCATCGGGAGCGGACGGCGGCCCCGGTGGCCTGGGCGGCGCGGGAAAAATCCGCATCGACAGTCCAGGCGCTGTGGTTGGCACCTCAAACCCCAGCTTTTTCAAAGGGGACACCGCGGGGCTCGGCAGCATCAGCGGCTCCGCGTTTGCCATCGAACAGACCAGCCTAGGGGTGGTGCGCTTGACCAATCTCAGCGGCACCAAAACGAATGTTGTGCTAGTCGCCACGTTCTGAGCGGGCGAATTCTTGTGGCTTGGTCGGTCAATACTCAAACACCGAAGCACCGATAAACTCACGCAAAATCGACGTCGGCGGCACGTGATCCGGGTAAATGGTCACGAAGCGGTCGAGCAGGCCCAAAAGGCGCGAGGCCGTCGCGAACGCTTCATGGTCCTGGGGCACTTCAAGCAAGTACCGCTGCGCATAGACTTTGAGCACACTCAGTTCGTACAGCAAGGACGAGTCAAACACGGCACTGGCTAGGTGCTGGTACGGCATGATGTGTTTGCGCTCGCCATTGCGCACCGACCGCCAACGCATGATGGTGGCCATAGCGTTGTGATTGCGGCCATGGCGATCGCGGACAATGCGACGAATCAGGCGCACGTCAGATGCCCGCACGCGGCTCAAGCGGTCAAAAGGCAACTGGGCTAAAGGACAAACGAAAATCGAGAATATGTCGGTCTTGTCGATGTCGTCCAGTAGACGCGGATTCAGGCCATGAATGCCCTCCATTAGCAGCACCGAATCGCTGTCGAGGACCAACGTGGGCCCACCGGTGTCCAGACTATTGCCGCTATGAAAGTCGTACCTAGCCGTCGCAGTCGGCTGGCCGGCAAGCAAACGCATGACGTGACTGTGGAGCAGCTCAAGCCTGAGTGCCTCTATGGCCTCAAAATCGTATTCGCCTTGGGCATCGCGTGGTGTTTGGCTGCGATCGACGTAGTAATTGTCCAACGACAGCCCGATTGGCCGCAGCCCGCACACCTGCAGTTGCACGTTTAGGCGCTGAATAAATGTGGTCTTGCCGGACGACGACGGCCCAGCAATTGTGACAATTCGCGGACGTCGCAGGTCACCCGCAGGATGGGCAATGCGGTTGGCGATGTCGATAATGCCGCGTTCTTGAAATCCCTCTGATACGCGAATCATTTTACCGACATCGCCCTTGACACACGCGTCATTAAAGGCGCCGACGCTCTTGATTCCCAATGCCGCCAGCCATTTCTCCTGAGGATGGGTCATGTCCACGGTCAACCGCGATATCTGGCGCATTTCCTTATCGTGACCGCGTGTTTGGGCTTGAGCCGCCTCGCCGGTAACCCCACTGATGAGAGCGCGTGGAAACTGCAGCAAAAGGCCATCCGCGTCCGCATGAATGCGAAAGCCGCCAAGCAGTCGGGTGTCATCGACAAGCGGGCCCAAGGCCAAGGCATTGACTTCACCATAGCTGCACAGCGGGACCCGCTGGCCATACCACGTGCGCAAAAGATCATGCGCAGCCTGCCAGCCACGCTCGCTAAAATGGTCCGTTGCTTCCTCGACGGTCCACCACTCTTCGCGACCGCGCAGGCCAGCTGCAACTAAGTCCAGGGCCTTGGTCTCCAGTCGCCGACCCAGCTCATTCAAATCGCCGGGGACTGGCGCCAATACGTCAATGCGACGGCCATAGCCGACCGAGTAGCCCATCGAGATGCGCAGATGAGGGTCCAGCCGCCACGCCGCCTCCAGAATCAGCATGCCCAACGAGTGGCGCCACACCGACTGCCCTTCTGGCTGGTCGACCGTCACGGGGGCAATGTGACACTGCGAAGTGATCGGCGACCCAAGTCCGGTAATGCGATTGTTGACCAGCGCCGCGACCACCGGCTTGCCGTCAATCAGCGCCGGCAACACAGTGCGCACCGTGGCGCCGCATTGGACGCTGATCCAGTCGGCGCCGACTTGGGCTCGCATTTGGGTCTGTCGCGGAAGTGAGCGTTCTCCAAGTAACAATCCCACCGTATCTGTCATCGCCTCCAGTTGCGTCGCCATCGCGCCGACCAAGTTTTGCAAAAGACGAATAGCGACCTGTGGATGCGCGGCAGTGAGCTGGCTGTAGCGGTCGTGGGACAACCGGAGTAGGTCCAGTCGATAGTGGGCAACAATGGAGGCGGCACGTGCAGGCCTCGGCGCCATCGCCAAGTCACCAAAGTGACCGCCGGCTTGCACCTCGCCGATTTCGACGCCATCGCGCACTCGGCGCGCGCGCCCTGCCAGAACAAGGTAGAGGTTGCGGTCCCGCTGGTCTCGCTCAATGACGGTGACTCCAGCAGCGACGGTGATGCGCTGAAAATAGGCCTTGAGGATCTCAAGATCGCTGGCGCCAAACAGCAAATTCAACGCGCGTCCGGCGTCGGTTGGCCATTCGTCGTCGGCACCAGCATGGCTGGTCAGTTCGCCTGCGGATTCATCGGGTGCCAGCTTACTGTGGTTCATGGTAACTGCAGTCGGAGGTGGTGAGCCGCCGTGAAGGGAACGGGTAGGTAAAAGCCGCCGGTTTCCAGAATCAGAATCGGCGGCAGACTCAGGTGGACAACTCAGGCCAGTTCTAAAACTACGTCGCCCACTCGCCCAAAGTCCGTAGCGTGTGCGTTTGGGCTAACCGCTCCAACATGCGCAACAGCAGCACCCACTTGCGCCTCAACGACACTTTTTGGTCGGGCTGAACCAAAAGGCGTTCAGGCAGGGCGTCGCCGACATGGTCGAGCAGGTCGATGGCGTGCAATTCGAAGTTAATCCAGTCACTTCGATCGACCAGAGGTTGCCACGCCAACCGACCGAGTTCGCCAGCCATGATCACTGAGGTGCCAATTATGGGCCAGCGCACGGTGGGCAGCACGCCGATGGGCAGCTCGGTCAACTGCTTGCCGCCACTGAGCATTTCGGCATAGGGAGTACGTTTGCCGAACCACACCGTCGGCGACTCCGGCAGCGAACCCGACGGGTGCTTTGTCACCCGGTACAGCCCAATCGCCGCCGCCTTCGCAGCTTGGTACGGCGGGCACGGAAAGCGGGAGGAATCCCAAGTATGCCCGACTTTAGCAATAGTTTCAAGAAGTTGTGGGGACAATACGTAGCCCGGGGCGCGAAAGCCCTCGATGCCCTGCCCCGTGGCATCCTGCAGCGTTTGACGGCTGACCCGCAGTTCTTCCAGTTGCGCATCGGCAGGCAGTCGCGACAGGTTGTAGGGATGGGTTAGCGAATGAGAACCGATTTCGTGGCCGGCAGCGACGACGTCAGCCAAGACCGCGCGCACTTCGCGATGCGCAAGGTCCTGCGCCACCACGAAAAACGTGCCCTTGACGCCACAACGCGCGAACAAGTCCAAGAACCGCGGCACGCCCAGCGTCCACGCCCGTGGATCGTGAGCTGCCGGGTCAAAGTCGCTGGTATTGCCCGAAGTCCCTGTCAGGCCGTGGACGCGGTCGTACAGATACAGCCCGTCGACGTCGACATTGACCGCCGCGCGCAGCATTTGGTTAGCCATCGCCAGTGCTTAGGAATTGTCCTGAAATAACCTGATCGATCTGGGCAACACAGGAGCGGCGAGTCGGCCTTTCAGGACGCGAGCTTAGCGACCAACAAAGCAAGCAAACAGAACCAGTCCCACAATGACTTATTGTGGGACAGTTCCTTAGGGCCCGAGCAAGAGTTACTCGATCGAACCTTGAAAGGAACGGAGCGGCGAGTCGGCTGTAACGACGCGAGTTCGCGACCCACCCAGCGAGCAAGTGGGCACGGTAAACGAATGATCTATTCATTTACGAGACCTTACCGGTTGGCAATGCGAATGACGTAGACCAGCCGCGCCAGATTCTTAAGCACATTGGGTACGCGCTTGAACAGATGAATGCTCGGAGGACGCTTTTCGTGAATAGTAATCGGTATTTCTGTCACGCGCACGTCGTAGCGCTGGGCGCGAATCACGAGCTCGCTGGCAAAAAGATCCTTGTCCACCACGCATTTGCTGACCGTGTACTGCAGGTGGTCGCGGCGAAAAGCCTTGAGGCCATGGGTATCGGTGCCCCGAAAACCCAACAAGACTCGCAACAGACCGTTAATGACCATCGTGGCTGCGCGGCGGGTCATCGGGCGCTCGTCTTTGGCCTGCGGATGCGCTTTGCTGCCGACCACCATGTCCGCGCCATCGGCGTCGAGGATTTCCAGCGCGCGAACGTGAAAGTGCAGGTCGCACAGGTCGATTTCTTCGCACAACACGTATTTGCCGCGCGCGGCCTCAATGCCACGCCGCAGGGCTTTGCCGTAGTTGGGCTCGTCGGACGTAATGGCGCGGACTTGCTCAAAAGCGCGGCTGAGTTTTTCCGCTATGGCCCGCGTGTCGTCTTTGCTGCCATTTTCGCTGACGATAATCTCAAATGTTCTGCCCAGCTGGGTCAGGCCTTGGTGCAATTCCGTGACCGAGCCCCACAAGATGGCTTCTTCGTTATAACACGGGATGACGATGCTCAGCTCAGGTGCTGCGGCTTGAGTTGGCTTCGCTGGGGCTAGTTCTGGCTTCGCTGGGGCTAGTTCTGGCTTCGCTGGGGCTAGTTCTGGCTTCGCTGGGGCTAGTTCTAGCTTCGCTGGGGCCTGAATCGCTTCAAACGAGGCAATCGTTGATTGCTCTTGAGCTTGCATCAGCTCAGTTGGAGCGACTTTCGCCGGTTCTGGGTGCGCTTCAGACGCCGAGTCCACCACGGGCTCAGGCACAGCCTCCGAGACAACTCTTTGAATTGTTTTAGGAAACAACTCAGCTGCCTCGACGGCCTCAGCGGACTGCGCGACCGATTTGGCGGATTTAGTGGATTTAGTGGATTTGCGGGTCGCCATGAATGAACTGATCCGCATCCTCGCGGTGGGCGCTAGTGTGCAGTTTTGCCAGTTTGGGGTCAACCCGCGGACGTCGCCCAAATTCACTACCAAAATCTCCGCGAGCCCCGATTTCGGATGCAAATCAAGGAGAAGTGAAGCCCGGACCGGAAGCGGCCTCTGGGCCGTTGAGGACCGGACTGGAGCGCCGACGCAGAGTTGCGCCGAAAGCGGGGAATCGCGGTCATAGCCAACTGACGCAGGCGCTTATGTTGCCGGCGCATTTGGTGTACGCGCCCAATTTGACAGCCGAGCGCACCGAGCCAAACACCTCCAGCACGGTTTTGGTGGTGGCGCGGTTGACCATGAAGGTTGGCAGCGAGCCCCCCGGATCGGCGTGGACTTGGTAGGTGACGGTCGTCGTGTTGGGCTCGGCTCCGGCCGCCAAGTTCCAGCTGCCCACGTTGCTCACCATGCGCACAATCCCATCGACGGGCGCGCAACCGTCGTGAAATTGCTTCCAGTCTACCTTGTAGCCGCTGCCGGTCCGGGCTGAGGTGGTAGTCGCACGGTAGTCGCGCTTGGAGATCACCGGCGGATTGATGACGAAGTAGTACTTGGAGGCTCTAGGATGTGTCCTCAAATAACTCGATCGACTCGCGCAACACTGGAGCGGCGAGTCGGCCTTTGTGGCCGCGAGCTTAGCGACCCACAAAGCAAGCAAACGGAACCAGTCTCAGAATGACTTATTCTGGGACAGTTCCTTACCTTCGCGGCTGAGCAGTTTGACCGCAGCAGTGGGCGGCATGATGCGCGGGTATTTATCGATGTCGCTGATGACTGCCATCACGGTATCGACGTGTGCTGCAATCGTTGAAATTGCTTTGAATTCCTTAACATCAGAGCCAGACGCTGATCGCCGATAGACTTTGACCCCGTCATCGTCGCTGACTTCGTCCCATGCATAGGCGGCGCTGGCATTCCAAGTTGTCGCCGCGAGGACGGTGGCAGCAGTGACTAACATGGCTGCCGCTGGGGGCATGCAGCGGGCGGCACAGTGGTGAATGACCATGACGGCAATCTCCGGGGCGGCATAGGGCGCGCTGGTGGCGAAAATACGCAGGAAAGGTGGTTTGGGCAAGGGAGCCCAGTGCCCGCGATCCCCCGCTTTTGGCGCATCTCGGTGTCACTGCGTCACTTTTCTGTCAGGGACGTACGAGAGTACGCCCTTGACAGAAAAGCTCCTTGCTCCTTGTCGAGCGACAGCGAGCGACAGCGAGCGACAAGGCACTGGCATCCCAAATCGGGGGCCGCGGGGAATTTCGGTGGTGAATTTCGAATGCCGCGATTCACCGCGTCTTTCGGTGCTTGCCAGTGCGTGGGTCGATGTATTCAAGGACGCGGTGATTGGAGTGCCCGGCCCTCTACAGACCCGGCCAATTAACGCCGAACCTCAAAGAATTCCCAAACAAAACGGAGCGGCCTGACGCCAACCCGCAGGCCACTGAGTAAGTGCCGCAGGCTCGCGACCCACAAAGCAAGCACTGAGACGCCGAGCAAATCTAATTTGATCGGCTAACTAGAAACTTGGGGGCGCGCCACCCCCAAACCCCCGCGGTGCTCCGCATTTGCGGCCCACATTCCACCTGCCGCTCAATGAGTTTGATGCGTCGAGGGTGCCGATTGGGCGGCATGCGGAACTCTCTAGGCTCACGCCGAAGGGCCTGCCATCAGTGCCGCCTTGCGTTGCTGCATTTCCTCTGGCGACACGATTTCAATGACGGCGCAAATCGTCCAGCGGTTGCCGCCGCAATCGGTTAGGCAAGCCGAGCGATACCCGTAAAACTGGTCTTTGGGTGCCGTCACCGTGGTCGCGCCAGCGGCCAAGGCGCGGGCATAAGTGGCATCCACGGTTGGGCCATCGGCGACGTAGTACGACAGCACGGCGGGCATCGGCGCGGTGCCGGGTGGGCAATCGCCGAGCATGACCACCGAGTCGCCGACCATGACTTCGGCGTGCATGACGCTGCCGTTGGGGCCGTCAAAGCGGTCAACGACTTGAGCGTCGAAGGCCGTCAGCATGAAATCAATGACTTTAGCTGAATTAGGGACAACGAAACTGGGGGTGATGCTGTGATGGCCTTGGGGCCGCGGTAATTGGGACATGCGGAACCTCGAGCGCCGAACGGAGCGATGCCGCGATACTGAACAAAAGTTCAGCCATTGTCAACAGGGGCGCGGCATTTTTATTGGCGGCTGGAGACGCGCAATCTGCAGCAGATACTGTCAATGAAAATCCCTGCTTCCAGCCGCAGGCACCGCTTGTCCCAGCGCCAATTCCCACAGCTCCTCGACAATGACGTGGGTCACGCCGTCTTTGGCCTGAACCTTGCCGGTCACCCCCATCAGCGCCGCTGTCTTCGCCAGTAGTCGGTTATTTTCATAGACATCGCGCCACAGCACCAAGTTGACGAACCCGGTCTCGTCCTCCAGGGTGAAAAATGTCACGCCCTTGGCCGTCCCCGGTCGCTGCCGGCAAATCACCAGCCCCGCATAGCGCACCCGCCGCCCGTCGGGCATGGCCTGTACCTGCGCCGCAGTCGGCAACTGCCGCTCTTGCAGCTCGCGCCGCACATGCTGCAACGGATGCCCGCGCGCCGAGTGCTGCACCCGCCGGTAATCCCACACCACTTCAGCATGTTGCGACAGCGGCGCCAGCAGTGGCAGGTCGTCGCGCTGGCTAAGCGGCAGCGCATCTTTGACCCGGCGCAAGATCGCCCGCATCTGCCACAGCGCCTCGCGCCGTTGCAGCCCCAGCCCGTCAAAGGCCCCCGCCTCGGCCAGCCCCTCCAACGCGGCGCGGTCGAGCGGCACCCGGCGCACAAAATCGGTCAAATCCGTGTACGGCGGCGGCGCGGCCTCCAACTTCACGCGGTGCAACACCCCTAAACCCTTGGCAAACCGGTATCCCATGCGCACCGCCAGAGGTTGTTGATTCTGTTGGGGCTGCAGGTGAGGCTGTAGGTGCGGCTGTAGGTGCGGCTGTAGGTGCGGCTCCATCCAGCACTCCCACCGCGAGCGCTGCACATCAACCGGCAGGACCACGACCCCATGCCGTTTGGCATCCTCAATCAGCGTCGCCGGCGTGTAAAACCCCATCGGCCACGCATTGAGCAAGGCGCAAGTAAACTCCGCGGGATAATGGCACTTGAGCCACGCCGTCACGTAGGAAATCAGCGCAAACGACGCCGCGTGACTCTCGGGGAAGCCATACTCGCCAAACCCGCGAATCTGCTCAAAAACCCGCTCGGCAAACTCGCGATCGATGCCCTTGGCTGCCATCCGCTCGACCAAGCGGTCGCGGTGCTGCTCGATGCGCCCACTGCGCCGCCACGCCGCCATATCGCGCCGCAGTTGATCGGCCTCACCGGCGCTGTAATCCGCTGCTACCATTGCCAATTTCATCACTTGCTCTTGAAACAGTGGCACCCCCAGTGTCTTTTCCAGCACCGGAATCAGACAGGGGTGCGGATAAATCACCGGCTCCTCGCCGTGGCGCCGCCGCAAATACGGGTGGACCATGCCGCCGGTAATCGGACCCGGCCGGATAATCGCCACTTCCACCACCAAGTCGTAAAACGTGCGCGGTCGCAACCGCGGCAACATTGACATCTGTGCGCGGCTCTCAATCTGAAAAACCCCAATGGTGTCAGACTTTTGAATCATCGCATAGGTCGCCGAATCTTCAGCGGGCACCGTCGCCATCGTCAGCTCGAGGTTGTGGCCCTGCCGCAACAGGTCAAAACAGCGGTGAACCTGACTGAGCATCCCCAAACCCAGCAGATCGACTTTGAAAAGCCCGAGCGCTTCGACGTCGTCTTTGTCCCACTGAATCACCGTGCGATTTTCCATGCTGCCATTTTCGATCGGCACAATACTGTCCACTGGATCGTGGCCCAGCAAGAAACCACCCGGATGAATCGACAAATGGCGCGGAAAATCCTGAATCTCCGCAGTCAGTTGGCACAGCAACTGGTGGGTCGGCGTCTCGGGGTCCAGACCCGCCAGCCGCAGGTCGTCGGCACTCATGCCGTCGCCGTAGCGCGACACCAGCTTGCTCAGGCGGTCGAGCGCCGTTTCAGTCAGCCCCAGCGCCTTGCCGACATCGCGGATGGCACTTTTGGCGCGATAGCGAATGACCACCGCCACCATCGAGGCATACGAGCGGTCGCGCTCCACCACACAAGATGCTGATTCTGTATGATTTTTCGCCGCAGGATGCAGCGGGTCGTAGCGCCCATAGACGTACTGAATCACCTCCTCGCGGCGGTCGTGTTCGATGTCCAGATCGATGTCGGGCGGTTCGGCGCGCTCCACCGACAAAAAACGCTCGAAAAGCAAGCCCATTCGCACCGGATCGATGGCGGTAATGCCTAGGCAATAGCACACTGTCGAGTTGGCTGCCGAACCGCGACCCTGGCATAAGATGTTGCTTTTCAAGCAGAACTGCACGATCTCCCACATGGTCAAGAAGTAACCGCCGTAGTCGAGTTGGCGGATGAGCCCGAGTTCCTTGTCGACTTGCGCGCGCACATCGGCGGGCACGCTGGCCCAGTCGCTGGTGCGGTAGCGTTGACAGGCGCCGCGTTCGGTCAATTGACGCAGCCAGTCGTCGAGCGTGGTGCCGTTGGGCAGGTCTTCGGCGGGGTAGACGTAGCGCAACTCTTGTAAATTGAAGGTACATCGGCTGGCGACGTCGAGCGTGCGCCGCAGGGCGTCGGGCAGGTCGTGGAAAAGTTCAGCCATCGCATACGGCGTCTTGAGCTCGTGTTCGCCGTTGGCGCGCAGGCGATCGCCGGCTTGGTCCAAACTGGTGTTGTGGCGCACCGCGGTCAGCACATCCTGCAGCGTGCGCCGGATCGGGGTGTGGTACAGCACTTCGGTTCCAGCGACCAACGGCCACTTCAAGGCGGCGGCGGTCGCGTGCAAGCGAGCAAAATCGCTGGCATCTGTGGCGTGGCGATGGCGAGTAGTCAGAGCATAGGCGCGATCGCCAAACGCTTCGGCAAGCAACTGCAGGTGGGGCGACGGCGCACTGGTTAGCGCACTATTGGGCATACTGGGCGGCGCGCGATGGATCAGCAGCAGCAAACCGGCGTTGTGTTCTGCAAGTTCCTGCCATGAAGCGACGCAACTGCCTTTGACGGTGCGGCGGCGGCCCAACGTAATCAACCGGCACAAGTTGCCCCAGCCTTGGCGGTTCATCGCCAGCAACAGCGGGGTCTGCGGGCGCATCTGCGCGATCGCAGCGGCGGTCAGCGGGGCGTCGCTCGCCAGTGTTACGCCGGCATGACCGCGCGCAACCCTAGATGGACGCGGAGGTTTGCTAGCATTTGCCACCGTCTGCACCTCCATGGGCAGGGAATTGGCCGGCAACGACTGCCACAGCCCGGCGGGCACCACGTCGGCCACCGTCAATTGCGTCCCTAAAATCAAGCGTTGACCGTGTTCACGCGCTGCGACATGGGCCCGCACCGCGCCGTAGACGCCGTCGCAATCGGTCAGCGCTACTGCCGGCAGGCCCAATTGGCGAGCTTCGGCCATCAGTTCCTCAGGATGCGAGGCGCCTTGCAGGAAACTGAAGTTGGACTTGAGCCACAACGGGACATAAGGTTTGACGGGGCCTTGGGATTTTTTCGGTTGGGGGTAGGCCATGCGCGCTCCGACGCATAGAATACTGAACGGGTGTTCAGTTTGCAAGTTCGCGTCTTTGCAAGACGACTCACCGCTGCGGTAGTGTGATGAATGATCGAGTTATTTTGTCACAGATCCTAGAGCACCAACCATATTCCTGCCATGGCAAGCCGCGCCATGTGCACTCGCTGGCCAAAACTGAGTAATCCGACACCAAAATGCCATTGGTTTCCGTTGCAAAATGGAGCGGCGAGACACCCCGTGCGTAGTGTGCCGCCCGAGTTGCTGTTGGCGGTAGTGTTTGCCGGCAACGGCGCCCCGCCAGCCTTGTCACTGCAACCTGTCGCTATCGTCGCGACAACCAGACCAACTGTGCAAAAACGCGCGAAAATGAGCCCAAAAGCCGCACTGAAGGGCCAAAGCCAGCGCCTAGAATTGGCCACCTGAACCCATCGCCGTTGCGGAACAGGTTCCGCGCGAGGGCAAGCCTATACGAGCCCGTGAACGGCGAAAACAAGGAACGCGCAGCCCGACCAGCCCAGTCTCGAAGGCCGCGAGCAATCAGCACCGCCTCAGGCTAACGCAGTTCCCCCCGCAACACCGCCTCAAGCTCCTCGACCCCAATTGCCGCCCCGCCACCGGTGCCATCCAGCAAGCCTTCGACCAACTGACGCTTCTCGGCGTGCATGCGCAAAATCCCATCCTCAACCGTGTTTTTGGTGACCAGCCGATAAACCGTCACCGCCCGCTCCTGACCAATGCGATGGGCGCGGTCCGTCGCCTGATCCTCCACCGCAGGATTCCACCACGGATCCAGGTGAAACACATAGGTGGCGGCCGTCAGGTTCAAGCCGGTGCCGCCCGCTTTGAGCGAAATCAGGAAGACGTCGCCATCGCCGGCTTGGAAACGGTCGACCTGCTGGCGGCGCTCGTCGGCTGGGGTCTGGCCGTCCAAGTAACGAATCACAAAGCCTTCTTTATCCAAGGCTTGCCTGACCAAGTTCAAGTGACGAACAAACTGGGAGAACACCAGCGCTTTATGCCCTTCCTCGCGCAGCGCCAACAGTCGGTCGACCAGCGTATCCAACTTGGCCGAGGAGCCCGACCACATTTCGTCGACCAGGCCCGGGTGGCAGGCCATTTGCCGCATGCGGGTCAGCGCCGTGAGCACCACAAAACGCCTTTGTTCCGGTGGCTTCTTGGCTGCCTCATCGAGCATGGCCAGCGCGGCGCGGCGGTTGGCCTCGTAAACGGCTTGCTCCTCTGGCGGCTGCTCAATATCGAGGCGGATTTCAGTGCGAGCGGGCAATTCGGGCGCCACTTCGGCTTTGCGGCGCCGTAGCACGAACGGTTGAATTTGCCGCGCAAGGGCCGCGCGGGCATTGGCATCGTTGGTGCGCTCAATCGGGCCCGCAAAGCGGTCACGAAAGTCCTCCCAACTTCCCAGCAGGCCCGGCACCGCCGCGCGCAGAACACTCCACAACTCCGCCGTGCGGTTTTCTACCGGCGTGCCCGAAAGCGCCATCCGAAAGCCACCTTGCAGCTGAAACGCCACTTGGGCCCGCTTGGTCGCGGCGTTCTTGATGGCCTGCGCTTCGTCAAACACCAACGAGGACCAGTGCAGCGCCGTCAATTGGTCCGCGCGACGCACCATGCGGTCCCAACTGGAGACCACCACATCGCCGGCCACCAGCCCCGCCAGATCGCCGTCGTCCAAGTCGTGCAGCGGTCGCAGCCGGAGCACCGGCGCAAACTTTTCGGCTTCACGCTGCCAGTTGTAGACCAGCGACAGGGGCGCCACCACCAAGGCTGGCCCAAGCTGGCGCCGCTCCAACAGCACCGCCAGCGCCTGCACCGTCTTGCCCAGGCCCATGTCGTCAGCCAGCACCGCACCAGGGGCCCACTGCGCCAGCCGCAGCAACCAACGCACGCCGATCGCCTGATACGGGCGCAATTCTGCCGTCAGTTCGCTGGGAATCGTCGGTTCGCTCGTCTGCGCCGCGCGCATATTATCCAGCGTTTGCCGCCACTTCTTGGGCGCCTCGCCGCTCAGGTCCAGATCGGCCAACAACAAGGCATGGACGGCGCCAAATTCGGCGTGGCCCTTGCGCGTGCCCACATCCGCCAGCGGCTGCAACGCTCGGCGCAGCGACTCTTCCAAGCGCATCATGGTGTTGGAATCGACGGCGACGTAGCGGCGCCCAGCCCGCAGCGCATCGAGCACCCGGTCCAAAGGCACTTGCCAGTCCGCTACTTTTAGCTCGCCACTTAGGCGAAACCAATCGTTTTTGCTGGACATTTCGACGCGAAGCGACTCACGAGTGGCCTTGGCCACGTTCTTCTTTTGCTTGGGGTCGGGCCACAAAACTTCAGCGTTTTCTGGCGCGGGCTCCAGTTGCGCAACAATGTCCAACGCAGTGTCCAGTTCGCTCACCAGCCACAACCACCCGCCGTCCTCGGGCTGCTCTGGCGCCGCAAGACCCAAATGCGCGGCGATCGCCTGTGCAGCAGCGAGTTCGGCTGCAAAATCGCGGTGAGTCCACGCGCCGCCAGCCGAGGTGATGACACACGGTTCCACCACGCCTTGACCTGGCTGGTACAGCGCGCTGCCCTTAAGTGGCCGGATCAGCAACTCGATTTGGAGGCCGACCTCGCCTTTGGGTGTCAGCCGCACCGTCACTAGAGTCTGCGCTGCCACGTGCTCGCCGCGCATGACGTCTGGTACGGCCACCTCAACCCTGGCCCGCACCGGCAACAGCGCTGCTGCCAATTCTAGCGTAGCGGTTACCGGAAAAACCCCATCGCAGCGCGCAATTGCCCCTGCCACTTGGCGCAGCGCGTCGGGAATTTCGACGACGCGCAACACCCGATGCTCCTCGTCTTTGGTCGAGAACCAATTGAGGTCGCTTGCGATGAACAGGGCTTGCGCAGCACTGAACTGGACTGTCGGGGCGTTGACACACACCAGTTCCCAGCCTTTGGCCGTTTCAATGACTTGGGCGGTGGCCTGCACGAACTCGATCGTCCACGGCTCACTGCTCGACTCCATGAACAAGCGGGGGTGACCGTGCAGGGCCTGCAGCGTGTTGTAGGTCAAGCTCAGGCGTTCATAGCGCTTGCCGTCTGCCAGCAACTTCATGATGAGTGGAAACAGTGCCGCTTCGCGGTCACCAGACGCAAGGAAATCCGCGTTCTCGGCCAGCCACGCTGCGACGCGCTTTTGGGGCAAAACTGCCAATTTGCGGCCCTTTTTGCCCATGCTGACGGTGATAGCGGCAATCTTGATGTCGCTGTCTGTTTGCAAGCGCCAGCCCAGTTGGACCGCGTCCGTGGCCATCGGCAACACCAGTCGCCCGATATTCTGGACGGCCAGCTCCCAGGCAGGCGCCAGCAAAAAATCCGCAATATCAACGATTTCCTGCTGAGGTGGCTGCTCAGCGCACCGCGCCAGAATGCCGTTGACCACCGCAGCGACCCAAGGGCAGCGCAGACCATGAACGTCGCAGTTGGTGAGGATAGTCAGCGCCTTGCTGCCCGCAGTGCCCGCGCGGGCGCGGCCGGCACTTGCGGCAAACGAAACCGTATGGCCTGACCAGCAAATCGGCTTGTGCTCGACTTCCACCTCAATTCCCGTGACTTCGTCGTCGACGATGCTCAGTTCCACGGTGCCAAACGACGACCTCGCTGCCGTGACTTCGGCAGGAAATTTCGCGCTCGCCAGCATTTGCTTTGTGATAGCATACAGTTCCACCAGCCTGCGCGGAGCATCGGGCGGCGGCAGTGCGGCAACTTCGCGCGCATCTGTCGGGCCTTCGGCCAGCGCCTTCGCTGCTTTTTGCAACACCTGATAGACGTCGCGGCGCGTGCTTTCTAGGCCAGACTCGTTGTATCCATAGCCCAGGGGACGCCCGCTCACCGCCGTCAACACGGTGGCATCCCAACGCAACGAGTACCCAAACTGCAGGTTCAACTCGACCGCGGAGTGGAGCGAGCGCGACAGCAAAGCGTCAACTCCAGCCGCCTGGCCCCATTTGCGCCACACGGCCTCTTTGGCGCCCAAAACCGGCATCGTCAACGCGACATCCATTTGCAAACCATGGTGCATCCAGAATTCATACACCATTGCCTGAGCTGGGCCAAAAAGCGCGTTGGTCAAGGTTGTCGCCATCGAGCGCGGCTGCGACGTGGCACCCAAAGTGGCCAGCAGACCGCCAAAAGTCGAGATCGAGTGCGCCTTGAACAGCTCGGCCAACTCCACGCGCAGCCGAGGCTTGCCGATAAATCCAGCGATGAGATGTTCTGCAGGCCGATCGCGCATGGGGCCCGCAAGCGGGTGACTGGCAAACTCAACCAAGTCCGACCACCGTTCAGTAGAGAGGACACTATTAGCAGTGAGAATCATGACCGGCAGTCCTGTAAATTCGGGCGCGGAGAGCGGCGGAAGGTAGGCTGCGCGAGTGTGGCGTCAAGGCCGAATTATCGCAGCGTTGGCCACCATTGGCACATCGTGTTTGGCAGGCTCGGGCTGACAGGGCCTTGGGGTACACACTTGGCGCTCAAGCCGCAGCCAAAGGCGTCAAAGCCGATTTAGAGCCCAACGTCATCGCTGCGGGCAGGCCACCTCAAATTCACCACCGAAATCTCCGCGAGCCCCGATTTGGGATGCCAGTGCCCTGTCGCTCGCTGTCGCTCGACAAGGAGCAAGGGGCTTGACGACTGAGGCGTACTTGTGTACGCCAATGAGACAGTCCTGCGAACTGCCTAGGAGGAAAGCGCCGCAGTGACGCCCAGATGCGCCCAAAGCGGGGAATCGCGGGCCATGCGCGGCCGCCGGTTTTCCGCTACAAGCATTCCACTGGGCACGCAAAAACTGGCTTGCTGACTACGAACTCGACAACGGTGCGCCCAAGCGGACCTGCAGGCACAGACGCTACAGATCGAGGCGTCCTCCGCTCTTGCCCACAACTGACGACGCTGCCATGCTGACTCGCCTCCATTGTCACAGTTCAGGCAATCCTGCGGCCCCGCCGGTGGTGCTTGTGCAC